>JAPUKU010000121.1 GCA_027295505.1 Acidobacteriota bacterium | reverse complement strand
GCCGAGCTCACAAGCCATGATGCTGGTCAGTCGCGCCACTTCTTTCGAATGCTCCAGTACGTTCTGCCCGTACGACCAGCGGAACTTCAGACGCCCCAGCAGCTGCACCAGCTCCGGGTGGAGGTTCTGGATGTTCAGGCTGCGCACCGTCTCCTTGCCTGCGCGTGCGATTGATTCCTCGACTTTCTCTCTTGTGCGAGTGACCAGATCCTCGATGCGCCTGGGCGTGACATTTCCATCGCGGATGAGTCGTTCCAGTGTCAGTCGGGCCACCTCCCGCTTGATGGGGTTGAATCCGGAGAGCAGCACGGCGTCCGGGTTCTCGTCAACGATAAGCTGGATGCCGGTGGCGGCTTCGAAAGCGCGAATATTCTTGCCCTCGTGGCCGATGAGGCGCCCCTTGATCTTGTCGCCGGAGATATGCACCGAAGAAACGGCCTTCTCGCCCGTGAACTCGGACGCGCAACGCTCGATTGCCAGCGCCAGAATTTTTCGGGCTTCGTGCTCGGCGACACGCTGTGCCTCGTCCTTGATATCCTTGATCATGCGCCCGGCTTCAAAGCGTGCCTCACTCCGCAGGTTGGTCAGGAGCTGGCGCCGCGCCTCCTCCTGGGACAGACCGCTGACACGTTCCAGTTTGGCGTTCTGCTCCTCGACCATACGCTGCGCCCGATCGCGCTGGTCCTGGCACCGGCGCTCGGCCTGCTGCAGGGCATCCTCCCTGGCCTGCAGGCCTTCGTCCCTCTTCTTGTTGGCGGCCAGCTGATCCCGCACCGTGCGCTCCCGATCCTCGTGGCTGCGTTGCTGGCGCACCAGGTTCTTCTGGCGGCTGCGGTACTCGTTCTCGGCCCGGCGCCGGGAGCGCATGATCTCCTCGCGCGCCTGAAGTTGAGCGGCACGCCGGTGGCGCTTTGCCTCACGCTGGGCCTCATCGATCAACCGCTCGGCGTCCAGGTGCGCCTCCTGGCGGCGCTGGCGGGCGGCCTTCAAGTTGACGAGCCACCCGACCCCTGCACCGAGGGCGGCGACCACGATCCACATCGCGATTTGTAGAATCCAGTTCATAGCGGACTCCTTTACAGAGCGCTACCGTTCGTCCCGGATCTCAGCTGATGGAACCGTAGGCTTCCGGCTGCAGGATGAACGGGTTTGCCCTGCGCTCACTGCCGATCGTGGTCTCGGGGCCGTGCCCGCTGAGGACGCGCGTGGCGTCCGGAAGAGGCAGAAGACGGTCCCGGACCGATTGGATCAGCGTGCTGTATGAGCCGCCAGGCAGGTCGGTCCTGCCAATGGAACCGGCGAACAACGTGTCGCCGGCCATCAGCAGGCCGGGGGTGTAGAGACAAATGCCGCCGGGAGTGTGTCCCGGGGTATGGATGACTTCAAACACGAGGTCGGCAAACTGCAAACGCTCTCCGTCCGACAAAATTCGATCGGGAGGCGGAGAGGACGGAACCTGAAGCCCGAACATGCGCCCCTGCTCCTCGGCCGCTTCCAGGAACGGCACGTCCTCGGAGTGGATCCAGATTTCCGCACCGGTGCTCTCCTTGAAGAGCCGGTTGTGGAAGATATGGTCCAGGTGGCCATGAGTGTTCAGGATAACTTTCAGGGTCAGCCTCTCGGTCTTGATCTCCTCCAGGATCGGCTCGCTGCCGGAAGCTGGATCCACCAGCCACGCCTCACGTCGCGCGGAGTCGACCAGCATGTAAACGTTGTTCTGAAAAGGCCCGCATGTGTAGCTCCGCGTGCCCCAACGGTCTGAAGTCATCGGCTCATCCTGCCGAGCGTCCTTTACGGATCTTACCACGTGCCCCGCCCGCGGGGTCGGATGGCGGGGCGGCCGCCGAATCCCCCTCGATCCAGACCTCGCCCCCCTTGAAAGTCTCCTTTTTCCAGATTGGAACCCGCTTCTTGAGCTCCTCGATGGCGTAGGCAGTCGCCTCGAGCGCGGCCTGCCGGTGGGGCGCCGAGACCACGATCGCCACACTCGCCTCGCCGACCGCCAGCCGCCCGATCCGGTGGACAATCGCCACCTCCCCGATCTCCCAGCGCGCCGCCGCCTCACCGGCGATCTCCGCCATCACCTTCTGCGCCATCTCCGGGAATGCGTGGTAGTCAATAGTCAGGGTCCGGTGTCCGAGATTCGGCTCGCGAACCACACCCAGGAAAGTGCCGACAGCGCCGCACTCGGGCCGCTGCACCTGGCGAACCAGATCCCCCAGATCGATCGGTTCCTGGACGATGCGGGTGATCATCACGCTCCTCCGCTCAGTGGAGGAAGGAGGACCAGCTCATCTCCTTCTTCCAGCGGCGTCTCGGCTCCCACGTACTTCAGGTTGCGGGCGACGAGGGTGCGCCCCGGAGACAGGGACAGCCCATGGCAGGCTCCGACTGACTCGAGCAGGTCCTGCACCCGGGCTCCGGCCGGGAGCTCCTGCTCGATCCACTCCTTGCCCACCGCTTCGCGGTAAGAGGCGAACAGCTGCACCCTGACCTTCATGCGTTTGTTTGCAGACCCGACGAGAGCATTGCTTCCACCATGCGATCGATCCCCTCGGCCACGGCTGACAGCTTGCCCGAGCCCAAGAAGCCGGGTGCGTAGTAGAGGCGGCGGCCGGAGTCTTTCCGGATCTGATCGGCGGGGTTCAACTCCGCGCCTTCGAATGGATCGACTTCCAGAAAGACTGCCAGGAGGGTTTTCCCCAGCCCGACCGCCCCCACGGGCCGCTTTTCCCCGCGCAGGCTCT
>JAPUKU010000120.1 GCA_027295505.1 Acidobacteriota bacterium | reverse complement strand
GGGGCTAGTTTCGGTGGGCTGACCATCCTCCTGAGCGGGGGAATCGGCCGTGGGCGCAGGGGGTGGCTCCATCTCCGGGACAGGCTCCATCCCCGGGACAGGCTCTATCCCCGGGACCGACTCCATGGCCGTCTCCCAGGGAAGACCGGTGCCGCTCGTGTAGAAGTCGGAAACTGCTGCGCCCAGAAACGATTCCCATTTGGCAGGGGGGGGGAGAACCCCCTCGATACCTCGCAGGGAGGCCTCACGGACCTCCTCTTCCCAACGCTGGAACGGATCTCCTTCAAACGCCGTCATGATTCTCCTCAGGACCCGCTTGGGGCAGGGGCGGTCGGCTCCTGCTGGAACATCGCAAGCCCCCGCCGTGCGGTCTCGTTGAGTGGATCGATCTCGATCGCCTTTCTCCACGCGGCTACCGCTTTATCGTTCTGCTTGAGCTGGTAAAAGCTGTTGCCGAGGTTGGTGAAGGCGATGGCCTGGTCGGCGCCCGTCTGCAGTGAGTGGTTGAACATCTCGATGGCCCGGTCGTAGTTGGAAGTGGTGTGGAACAGGAATCCCAGGTTGTTGTAGACCTCGCCCATCTGCGGGTCCAGTTCGAGCGCCTTCTGGAAGTACTTCACCGATTCCTCGTTCTGCCCGCGCTTCGAATAGGCGAGGCCCAGGTTGTTGTAGGCTTCGGCGTGGTCTGGCTTGAGCTCCACGGCCCGTATGAACGCCTCGATCGCCGCCTCGATCGAGCCACGGTGGAACAGGGCCACACCCTTGTTGTTGAGCTCGCGCGCTTGCTCGGTCTGGCGCCGGGTCCGATCCTCCTGGTTTGCCATCTTCTGCTCGTGGAAGGCGAGCACCAGCTTCTTGTTCTCTGCCCGCACCGTGGACAGGTTGCTGTTCGCGCGCTCAATCCCTTCCTGGAGAGCCTTCACCACCAGAGCCATCTGGGCCAGGGAGTGGCCCATGGTCTCGACCTGGCCGGCCAAGGCCTTGGAGCGCTCCCCGGCTGAGGCTTCCAGTGCGTGGGTGGCTTCTGTCGTCTTGTCGATCTGTTTCTCAAGAGAATCCAACCGCTCGGGACCGCGCTCCGTCACCGCGCGCAGCTCCTCCAGGGAGCCGGTGATCGACTCGAGCATTTCCTGTCCCTTCCTGGCGGAGCGTTCCATCTCTTCAAGCCGGGGGTTTAGCCCGGCCATGTCGGCCTGCTGCTCTTCCCGGTTCTTCTTGATGGCCTGCAGCAGGCGCCCGCTGCTGCGAACCCCGTCTTCCCCCAGATTCGCCAGTTGCTCTTTCTGCTCGCTGCCGAACGCCTTCACCTCGTCGGCCAGCCTGGATCCGACGGCCTGGGTCTGTTCCTTGAGCGCTTCTTCCAGGGTGCTGCTGAAGCGCTCGGCGAGTTCCTCGTGGCGCGAAGGCAGTGAGGAGATCACCTCCCGGAACGCCCGCAGGATGTTCAGACCTTCCTGCTGGGCACTGTCGACGATCTTGAGCTTTTCGTCGATACTTTCGAGCGCCTGCTGCTGCTCATCCGGTTCGTCAGACGCATCTTCATCCCGCTTCTTCAGGGCCTCCTGCATCTCCGACTGCCGGCGCTCCAGGCTCTCCAGGGAATCCTTCAACGAACCGAGGAGTTCGAGGATCCCTTTCGAGCTCTCGGATGCGTCGTCCACCTTCTCCCCGTCAGGCCAGTCGCCCGCCGACGGGAGCTGGACGTTCCCGTCGCGAGAGGCAAGAAGGAACTGACAGTCCGCCTCAGGCACGTTGTAGAACATGCACTCAGCGCGGAGGCATTCCATGTGGGTCCACTCGCTCTTTCCGGTGGACGGATCGACCTGCTGGCGTGATAGAAGTGGGCAGAGCATGGTTTGACTCCTTTACGTTCACCTCAGGTGCTGAAAGCCAGTACCGTTTCGGCCTGAAGCACGTTTCGATCCTTGTCCAGTTCCCGTTTGAGCATTTCGAGCTCGTAGCGGGCCAAGCGCGGTTCCAGGTTCAGCTCATGTCCTTCCTCGATGAGGTGGCTCAGTAGGCGCCGTGCCTCCTCCAGCTCCCCGCAGCGCTCGGCGCAATGGACCAGGCGCCGGTCGGCACCTGCCGAGCGGCGCAGCTCGAAGGCGCGCCGGTAATCACCCCGGCACTCGGCAATGTTCGAGTGCAGGCGGGCGAGAACCGGTTTGGCGAGAGTGGTCGCGTGGCGTGAAAGGGTCGCGCGGGCCTCATCGTACCGGCCCAGCATGATCAGTGAGTTGACGAGAGTTTCGATCTCCTTGGCACCAGCCTTGTCGGCGCCGAGCGATTCCTTGATCTGGTCAATTCCCTGAGACAGCCGCTCCACGATCAGCGTGTGGAGCGTGTGCAGGAACTGATTTGCATCGGGTGCCAACGACTGGGCGTTCTCGAGAACCTTGCGCGCCAGAGGTTCCTTCCCCTGGGCAAGATGGAGCCGCCACTGGCGCAGGTAGAGTTGCAGCTTCTGTGACGGGTCGGCCTTGCCTGCAACCCCCTCCTTGAGGAGCTTGCCCGCCTCTTCGTACTGGCGCTCCTCCATGAGAATGTTCACCGTGGTGGCCAGCAGATCAAAATTGCGGGGCTCGCGCTTCCGGAGCTGCCTGGCTACCGGCAGGCCGTCGGCCCGGCGCGACGGGGCCAGGCTCAGGAACTGTTTGAGATCGTCGTGCGCCTTCTGCACGTTTCCCCTGCGGCCCAGCAGGCTGGCCCGCACCAGGTACGCCTCCGGCAGCTGCGGCAGGTCCTTGATCACGCCCTCGACGATCCCCAGGCTGGAATCGGTCATCATCGGATCGCGGCTCACCGCCTCCGATACAGCTCGCAGTGCTCCCTCCCCGTCACCGGCCACTAGGTACTCCTGGGCCAGCGTCAGGAGGAGTGAAGTGTCCTGGCGGTACTCGTCCGCCAGAGCGGAGAGCTTCTGGACGAACCGCTCGCGGCCCGGAAGACTGCGATCGAGGGCCTCGGTCAGGATCTTGGCCGCCGCGGCCGGCCGTTTGAGGGCCCGCTGCAGATCGCAGGCCAGAAGGTAAGGCTCGGGGGCATCGGGTTCGGCCTCTATGGCCCGCTGGCACAGCGCGAGAAGGCATCCCGCTTGGTCGGGGTTGGACTTAAAAGCCCGCTCCAGGGTGCCGCACGCGGCGGCCACATTGCCCTGGGACAGCAGAGCGCGTCCCTTCAGCAGGTGCGCTTCTGGCAGATCCGCCTCGGCGAGGATCTTGTCGACGAGCAGGAGCACCGAGCGGGTCTGATCGGGTGAGGTGTCAAGGAGCTGCCCGAGCGCTTCGGTAGCCTTGGGGAAGGCACGCCGGCCCGTGTAGATTCGCGCCAGCAGCAGGCGCAGGACCGGCCCGGCCACGTGCCGTGTCTGGATGCGCTGCAGCTCCTCCAGGATCAGCTCGCCCTGGGCGGCGTCCAGGCGCCAGGCCTCGCAGAGGCAATCCAGAGCCTCATCGTGGCGATCGAGGTGGGTCAGCACGCGGCCCAGCGCCAGGTGCACGATCGACAGGCTGGGATCGCGGTCTCGCATCCGCTGCAGGCGATCGATCACCTCATCGCTCAGCGCACGGTTGCGGTTCATGGCGCTCAGGAGGCGCTTGATCCCTTTGTGCGCCTCGCCGCGCTCGATGTGCACCTCGGCAAGGGTGAGCTGCAGCGGCGCGGTGCGCTCGCTGTCCTCCATCTGCAGCGTCTCTTCGCCAAGCTTGAGAGCCTGGTCGAATTGCTTGCAGGCGGCGTAGGCCACGCACAGGCCGATGCGTACGTCCATGTCTTTCGGCTGCTTGCGCAGCAGCTGGGCCAGCCGCTCGAGGCAGGTGGCGGCAGCCTCGGGGCGCTGCTGGGCCACCTCCATCAGTCTGCTGGAGGCGGCGCTGTAATCGCTCCGGTCGAGCTCCAGATTGACGAGCGCGACGTCGAGCTCGACGCTCTTCTCGCAGCGCTCCCGAAGACGAAGCATGGACTGCCGCACGGTGGTGGCGGCCTCCGGACTCGCGGCCATGGAACTCTTCCAATGCTTCAGCGCCTCGTCGATGTTCTGCTCCGCGGCCGCACATTCGCCGAGCAGGTAACCTATCGCGGATTTGCAATCGGTGCGCTCAGCGTGGGGCGCAAGAAGAGGGCGCAGTCTGGCGGCGCTCGATGGATCCAGAGCGACCAGATGCGTGAGTGCGGGGAGCACGTCTGGCACCGCCGAAGGCTCCACCCCGAGAGCCGCCTCGGCGTTTGATAGAGCCGCCTGCCGATCGCCTCTGGCAAGCGAGCACTCCAGCCGGGCCACCCGCAGGTGGCGTGATTCGGGGCCCTCCGAGGGAGCCGGCAGTGATTGCAGAACGGTTTCGACCTCGGCGGCGCCTTCAGGGCCCGCCGACAGCACGCGCCGCAGCAGGATCCCTGCACGTTCACGCTCGCCTCGTGCCACCTGGATCCGGGCCAGCAGCAGGTGGACCCGACGATCGTCGGGCACCGCCTCGAGCATTGCTTGAAGCTGGGGCACGAGGCTCAGGAGGCGGTCCGGCTCGAGGCTTTCGGCGGCGGTGCATAGCTCGGAAGCCTCCTGCTTGCGGTCGTTCTCGAGCAGAAGCTGCATGAGCTTCTGGATGGCGCCCACGGATTGCGGGTCGCCCTCCAGGACGCGGCGGTAGAGCTTCTCGGCCATTTCCGGCGGCGGGTTGCTGAGGCGGCCGAACGTGGTCAGGGCTTCCTGGCTCTTGCCGTTCCGGAGGCTGACCTCACTCAGCAGCATCAGGGTGCCGGCATGTTCCGGGTTCTTCTGAGAGAGTTCCTGCAGCAGCACCTGGCTTCCAGGCAGGTCGTGGCTTGCCACCACGAGCGGGTGCAGGGCCCGCAGGCATTCATCCACCCGCCCCTGCCGGGCCCGCGCCCGGGCGAGAGCCGCTTGGAGGGGCAAAGACTTGGGGGCCTGCCTGGCGAGGCGCTCGAGCATTTCCGCGACCTGCTGGGCGCTCTGAGGATCAATTTCGAGCGCCAGCGTGCACTGCTCGACTGCCGGTTCGACCTTCTCCAGCTGCACCAGCGCTTCAGCCAGACGCAGCCGTAGCGCCAGATTACGGTGATCGCGCACGAGCACGGTCAGCATGCGATCCACAATCACCTCTGCCTCCCGCGGATTACGATCAACGATCGTGATGTAGAGCTTGGACGCGGATTCGTACTGGGCGGTCACCTCATCGCACAGCGCGACGACATAGACGGCGGGCAGGAGCTGTGAGTTGATCGGTTTATCGGGGGAATCGGACAGCAGCTTGTCGGCCCGCGGCTGCAGGCGCTTGCGGAACGAGGGCAGGCTATCGCGCATGTGCTCGAGAGCTTCGATAGCGCGGGACATGTCGCGCTGGCGCACGAAATATTCCGCTAGCGTCTCTGGGTAGATGCTGGAACCGTCGATCGACGGATCCAGTGAGGCCGCGTACGACTCGATGATCTGAATGCTTTCGGAATCGGCTCTGAGAATGCGGCGCACACAGCTCGCGGCGTCGTCCTTCAGGCCGCACACGAGCATGATCTTGGACCGCTCCAGGAGGAGTGGCGTGCTCTCCGGGTTTTTCTCGAGAGCCGAATCGATAATCTTCTGGGCAGCGTCCGGCTTCCCCTTTGCCAGATACTTGCCAGACTTCGTGATAGCTTTTTCTTCGAAACGTTCCATTCGACTTGGTAAAAAACGGGGAGATCCGCACCGGGCGCGATTTCTCCGAGCCTCGTGCAATATAGGGTTCAGGCTATGCACGGGCAACCGGAAAACAGAGCCGGGAGCGCCCCCCGGGTCATCTCTCTAAGTGATTGCAGGGCAGAGATCTACCAGCGAGCGGGGTCAGGCTCTGGAGAGCGTGGCGACCGTCTCCACGTGTGCGGTCTGGGGGAACAGATCGAGGGGTCGTACGTGCTCCAGCGCGTACCCGCCGCCGACCAGCCCACGCAGGTCACGGGCCAGCGTGGCCGGGTTGCAGGAGATGTAGACGAGGCGCTCCGGCCTGAGTGAGACCAGATGCTCCAGCGTGCGTGTCGTCAGGCCGTTTCTGGGCGGGTTCAGGAGCGCCCGACTGAAGGTGCCGCCCGTCAGCGGGGGCCCCAGCCCCTCCAGGGTCCTCCCCGCCTCGGCTTGCACGAAGCGGCAGCGCGAGCAGCCGGCCCTGCGCGCGTTGTTCGAAGCGGCCTGCGCCGCGGCCGGGTCCACTTCCACGCCGACCACCTCCCGCGCTCCGCGGCGCTCCGCCAGGATGCTGAGGGCGCCGACTCCGCAGAAGAGATCCAGGCAGGCTTCCCCGCGGACCTCTCCTAGCGCGCTAAGAGCCTCCTCGTAAAGGACACCCGACATGGCAGAGTGGGTCTGAGCGAACGAACCGGCCGGAATATCCAGCCTCAATCCCAGAATCTCCTCCCGGAGGAAGGTTTTTCCCCAGAGTGGAAACGGACCGCGTTTTGGTTCGCGCGCGATCCCGCGGTCTTGGACCTGAACGATGCCGCGTAGACCCGGATGTTGTCTCAGACCTTTCACGAGGGGCATCAGCGGCCCCGGGTTTTGGGTTGTGGTCCAGAACTCGAGCAGGGTTTCGTCTCGGACCGAGCTTCTCAGCACGACCCTTCGCAGATAGCCGCGGCCGGTGCGCGGTTCAAAAGGTCGGATCGAGCTCAGCCGCAGCAGACCGTCAAGCCTCTCACGCAGCTTTTCCAGAACAGGCCGGGCAATAGGGCACTCACGGACGGGGAAGACCGTTGAGGGATTGTCTGCGGAATGGTAGCCGAGGCAGGGTCGGCCCTCGCTGTCCTGCAGCGGTGTGAGCTCGATGCGGTTTCTGTAGGCGTACGCGGAAGGGGCTGCGATCGGGTCGAGAAGCTGCACGTCGTGCAGGCCACCGAGCCGGCGGAGCGTCTCCCTCACCTGTCCGGCTTTGATTTCGGTGAGCCGTGAGGTGGCTATGTGCTGATAGGCGCAG
This sequence comes from Acidobacteriota bacterium, assembly GCA_027295505.1. Taxonomy (GTDB): domain Bacteria; phylum Acidobacteriota; class Polarisedimenticolia; order JAPUKU01; family JAPUKU01; genus JAPUKU01. The sequence goes on along the minus strand of JAPUKU010000120.1, from coordinate 23,400 downwards.
CCGCCACAGGATGGAAAATGGCTGCAGCGAGGCGCAATCCGATCCGGGGAAGGGTCCAGGATGGCCTCGATGCGGCCTTCGGCGTAGGTGGGATGCGTGGCGGAAACGCGCGCCCGCACTCGATCTCCGGGAGCGGAGCGAGGCACCATCACCACGAAGCCGTGGTAGCGTGCGACACCGGAACCGCCGAACGCTATATCGGTGATGTCGAGATCGACGAGCGCTCCGATTGACAGAGGAGCGCTCACACTATTCCTGTCAGGAGGTGAGAGGGCGCAAAACCGGACGCGCGGTTAAGGAGTTGGGCGATTAGCCCTTTTTGCCGGACGTGCCGGCGAAATCAGCCATGATCTGGCAGGCCCGTGAGGTCTCCACCTCAACGAATCGCCGGTAAACCTTCTTCCGCAGTGGGTCGATCTGGTAGGTCGCATCGTCGACCTGGAAGTCAACGAATGACCGGGGATGGGATGCAGAACTGGCGATGAGCGACTTTCTCATAGTGGAGCGAGCCTCCTCCTTCTTCAAATAACGTCCCCTCTTTGTCCGTTTGTGGTATCAAGAAGCGTGCCATCAGGCTGCGCCGACGAACCGCCCGTGCGGCCGAAAAATGCGTAGCTATGTCGTTTATTTTCAGATGTTTGAAAAATATGGAAAGAAGGGCCGATCCGAACCTTCAATACAGTGAAACACGGGCTACGCCAATGTGGCAGGGTGGGGGTATAAAGTAGGCCATTTTGACGCATTTCTCTTGGGCCCGGGAAGCGAGCCTAGTATAATCATGGCATGTTAAGAAAGTTGGCGCCGCTCCTTTTTGAGGTTCACTAAGCGTGACGCTCAAGGAGAGACCCGCGGTGCTGATCCTCGCAGGCCGCTCCTCCAGTCGGATCGAGGTGGATACCCTGCTGCAGGTGTTGAACCGCCCCGGGCGCGTGGTCGACAACCTTCCGAAGGTGCTCAAATTGCTCGACGGGGGGGGAACGGAAGCTCTTCTCATTGATGTCGAGTCCCTCATGGAGGGGCCGCAGAAGGTTCTCCGCCAGGTTCGCGAGCGCTCTCCCACACTGGCCATTCTGGCCGTCGTGCCGCGCGAAAAGACCGTTCTTGCCACTCAGGTATTGCGCGCGGGCGCGGACGATTATGTTCTGACCCCGCTCGATCCCAAGGAGTTGAGCATCCGTCTGGAGCGTGTTCTCGAGCACCGCGAACTGCACCGGAAGGTGGCCGCCATGGAGAGCGATCGGGTCCGGCAGCGGCAGGGCGAAGCGTTTGTTGCCAGCTCGCCGGTCATGCGCCAGCTCCTGCAACGCCTGGATCAGGTGGCGCCCACGCGTAGCACCGTGCAGATCCGTGGAGAGAGCGGCGTTGGCAAGGAGCTGGTGGCGCGGGCGGTTCATTATCTCAGCCCGCGCCGGGATCGTCCCTATGTAGCCCTGAACTGCTCAGCCATCCCGGAAACGCTGATCGAGAGTGAGCTGTTCGGCCACGAGCGCGGCGCCTTCACGGGAGCCTACACGCGTTCACGGGGCAAGTTCGAGCTCGCGCACAGGGGGACGCTTTTTCTCGACGAGGTGGGTGAGCTTTCGCTTCCGGCGCAGGCGCGCCTGCTTCGGGTTCTGGAGGAACAGGAGTTCAGGCGTATCGGCGGTGAGCGCTCGGTGCGAGTTGATGTCCGGGTGCTGGCAGCCACGAACGCCGATCTCGAGGCGGCGGTGCGGGCCAGGAAGTTCCGCAAGGATCTTTACTTTCGCTTGAACGTGATTTCTCTCGATGTGCCGCCTCTCAGGCAGCGAACCGAGGACATCCCGGAGCTAGTCCGACTGTTCATGGAGCAGATCTGCAGGTCCAACAACCTGCCAACCCACGAGCTCGCGCCCGAGGTCCTCGAGGTTCTGCAGCGCTACGCCTGGCCCGGAAACGTCCGCGAGCTCAAGAATCTCCTGGAACGTCTGATCATCACTTCCCGGGCTCCCTTCATCGATCTGACGGATTTGCCGGCCGGCATCCTCTCGGGCGCTGCCAGAAGCAGCTCTGGCAGCGAGGTGAGCGTGGGCACGACCCTCGCGGACATGGAGCGCCAGCTGATTCAGCGCACGCTCGAGAGCCTGCAGGGTAATCGGACTCGGGCAGCGCGCGTACTGAAGATCGGTGTGCGCACGCGGCAGCGAAAGATTCATCGATACGGGCTGCAGGCGGCCGGGCGAATCGGCGTAGCGGCGGGGCAAGAAAATGGGGAGAGGCACAGAACACCCCCCCCTGCGGTTGGGCTTGATGCTACGGCGCCCGTTACCGGACGGCCTTCCGCAGAGCCTTTCCGGCAATGAACTTCGGCACCCGCCGGGCCGGGATGTTGATGGGGGCTCCCGTCTGCGGGTTGCGGCCGGTTCGCGCCTTGTGGCGGGAGACCGCGAAGGCTCCGAAACCAACAAGCGTTGTCCGGCCACCCTTCTTGAGCGACTGGGTGATGCTCTTGGTAATCGTGTCGATGGTCTGGTTCGCCTGTGTTTTGGTGATCTTTGCACTTCGCGCGATCCGATCGATCAAATCTGACTTGTTCATGCCATTACCTCCTCCCCGGGTGGGGTCGCAAAAGTCCCGTAGGCAAAGCGTAGGACAGTCCGCCGGGAGTCATGAGCACGCAAAGCATTGTGGCTGGATGAGTCGAACGAGATATGAGAAATTTCGGAGAGCAATGGCACGCGCGGGTCTCCATGTGCAGCCCTTCCGATCTGCGGCGGATTCTAGTCCCGCCGCGACGGGTGAGTCAACAGCAAAGAGGCCACGGCCGGTACGGCCCGGTCACGCGTCCTTGACACTCACTTCGGACGCTGCCTAAAATGATGAAAATAACTGGTTTGAGAGCATTCAACTTCAGTATGAGAGAGACCATGACCGTACGGGCGCGAACCCGCAACTGGCGGAACCGGCGTTCTCGGAGGGAGAGGCTTTCATGAAGATATCGCGCAAGGCGGACTACGGACTGCTCGCGCTGACCTACCTGGCACGGCAGGAGGAAGGGCACATCTGCTACCGTAACGAGATCGCCTGCCGCCTCCGTATTTCGAGAACGGTGCTGGCGAAGATCCTGCAAAGCCTTCGCCGCAGCGGCATTCTGCAATCTCATCTGGGCGCTCACGGCGGCTACAGCTTGGCCCGGTCTCCCGCCAAGATCACGCTGGCGGAGGTGTTGAAAGCCCTGGGTGCCGACGTTCAGATGCCCCGCAGCCGGAAGGGTGGAGCCACGGATAGCGAGAGGGGCCTGGCGGCAAGGGTGGCCTCCAGCCTGCAGCGCGTCGGCGAAGACGTGCAGCGGCTCTTCAGCCGCGTGTCGCTGGAGGACCTCGCCGGAGACTGATTTGCAGGTACCTTTATGGCGATGAGACCCCTGCGATCCCTGCTGTCGTTCGAGGAAGCCCTCAAGGTCTGCCTCGAGAAGACTGAGCCAATCGAGAGGCGCGAATCGGTGCCGCTCGCGGAGGCAGGTGGCCGCGTTCTGTGCGAGGACATCACGGCGTCCTCGGACGTTCCTGCATTTGACCGCGCGGCCATGGACGGGTACGCGGTGCTGGCCCAGGACACCTATCAGGCCGGGACGCTCAAGCCGGCCGCGCTCGAGGTCATCGAGACCCTCTATGCGGGCGACCTGGCCAAGAAGAAGGTCGGTCCTGGAACGTGCACCGAGGTGGCCACGGGCGTCAAGCTTCCCCCCGGTGCGGACGGCGTCGTGCGAGTGGAGGACACCGAGCGCGTGGGGTCCAGGGTGAGCATCCGGCGGCCCATCCATCCAGGTCAGTACGTATCGCGCCGCGGCGAGGATGTGCGCCGCGGCACCGTGGTCCTGCGTGCGGGCAATCTGCTCACGCCCAGCCGGGTCGGGGTGCTGGCGGCCGTGGGTCGCGCCGAGGCGCCCGTCTATGAGCGGGCGCGCGTGCACATTATTGCTTCGGGAGAAGAGGTTGTGGAGCCTGGACAGCCCCTTGCTGATGGCAGGGTCTACAACATCAACAGCTACTCGCTCGCGGCCATCGTCCAGGATACGGGCGCCCGGGCCACGCTGGCCGGAATCGTGGCGGATGACCGCGCCTCGATACGGCGGGCCATCGAGGAAGGCCTCGACTGCGATGTCGTGGTGTTCTCGGCAGGTAGCAGCGTCGGCGAGCGGGACATCCTGGTGGACGTCATGCAGGAAGTTGGGAAGGTCCTGTTTCATGGAATTGCCGTCAAGCCCGGCAAGCCAACCCTGTTCGGACGTGTCGGCCGCACGCTTCTATTTGGAATGCCGGGGTATCCGACTTCGTGTCTGTCGAACGCTTATATGATGCTGGTCCCGATGCTGCGCAAGATGATGCGGCTTCCGGTCCGGCAGGAGGAGCGGGCCCAGGCCTCTCTCAGCACCCGGATCGTGTCGGTGACGGGCCGCCACCAGTTCTATACCGTGCGCCTGGACGACGGAGAGGCTTTACCTGCCTTCAAGGAATCGGGCGCCATCACCAGCATGTCCGAAGCGGATGGTTACATCGAGATCCCGGCCAATGTGGATCTGGTTGAAAAAGGAGAAAAGGTTCTCGTGCGCCGCTTCTGAGCGCACTGGGTGGAGAAAGACAAATGTCCGAAGAGACAATTAACGGAGCAAAGATTCTGATCAAGAGTCTCCTCAAGGAGGGAGTGGAGGTCGTTTTTGGTCTACCTGGGGGAGCGATCATCAAGACCTACGACGAGCTCATGCTCACCCCAGGGCTCAAGCACGTCCTGGTACGGCACGAACAGGGAGCGGTCCACATGGCCCAGGGGTACGCCCGTGCCAGCGGCAAGGTGGGTGTGGTCATGGTCACCTCGGGCCCCGGAGCCACCAACTGTGTGACAGGTATTGCCGATGCGTACATGGACTCGACCCCGATCGTCGTCATCACCGGGCAGGTTCCTGTCCCCTTGATCGGGAACGATGCGTTCCAGGAAGCGGACACGATCGGCATCACCCGGCCCATTACCAAGCACTCGTACCTCATCAAGGACGTCAGGAACATTGCGCGCTCGGTCAAGGAGGCTTTCTATATCTGCCGCACTGGCCGGCCAGGCCCCATCGTCATCGATCTCCCGAAGGACGTGCAGGCGTCGAGCGCCCGGTTCGACTATCCGAAAGAAGTGGACATCCGTGGTTACGATCCGGTGCTGGAAGGACACCCCGGCCAGATTCGCCGCGCCGCCGAGCTCATCAGTCGCGCCAAGCAGCCGGTGCTCTACATCGGAGGCGGTGTGGGACACAGCAACGCCGGGCCCGAGATCCTGGCCCTGGCCGAGAAGATGCGAATCCCGGTGACCAGCACGCTCATGGGGCTCGGCTCCTTCCCAGGCGATCATGATCTATTCCTGGGCATGCTGGGCATGCACGGCACCTGGTACGCGAACACCGCCCTGGACACGTGCGACGTGATGATCACCATCGGGGCGCGGTTCGACGATCGAGCCACGGGCAAGCTCGCCGACTTCGGTAAGCAGGCCACCATCATTCATATCGATATCGACCCTTCGGCGATCTCCAAGAACGTTCACGTGGACATCCCGATCGTGGGAGACGTCAAGTCGGTGGTGCGGCAGCTCCTCGAGCACGTCAAGCCCGGTGAAATGAAGTCCTGGCTGAGCGAAATCGCGAAGTGGAAGAAAGAGCATCCACTCGCGTACCGAAATCAGGGTGAAGGGCTCAAGCCGCAGTTCGTGCTGCAGGAGCTCAGCCGCCTCACCAAGGGGGACAGCATCATCACCACCGATGTCGGTCAGCACCAGATGTGGGCGGCCCAGTATTACCGGACGCGGAGGCCGCGCTCGTTCATCACCTCGGGAGGACTCGGCACCATGGGCTTTGGTTACCCGGCCGCCATAGGGGCCGCATTCGCCCGGCCGGGCGAGCCAGTGATCAACGTCTCCGGAGACGGCTCCTTTCAGATGAACCTGCAGGAGATCGCCACCGCAGTCGAGCACAAGCTTCCGGTGAAGGCGGCCATCCTGAACAACGGCTACCTCGGGATGGTGAGGCAGTGGCAGCAGCTCTTCTACGACAGACGCTACTCCCACACCCAGCTCGACATCACCAACCCGGACTTCGTCAAGCTGGCTGAGGCATACGGCTGTCTGGGGATCCGGGTCTCGCGGCCCGAAGAAGTGGAGCCCCTGACGCTGCGGGCCCTCAAGGAGCCCGGTCCGGTCATCATCGACTATGTGGTCGATAAGGAAGAGAACGTCTTCCCGATGGTGCCGGCGGGGGCGGCCAACAAGGATATGATCGAGGATGTCCACGAATCCTGAACCGGGCCCGGGGAGGGGGCTGGAGCCGTGCGCGCTTGACAGACCAGTACGGTTATAATATTTTTAATAGTGGATGTTTTTGGTCCAAATTCGGTTCCGCCAGGGAAGTGGCCGGCGCGGGGACGGGGATTTCGAGGTTACAGTCCCGAAGTTCTCGAGCATTATGAGAACCCGCGGAACGTGGGTGAGATTGAGAACCCGGACGCCACCGCCTGGGTGGAGAGCCAGGTACACGGTGACCGACTGAAGCTGACGCTGCGCATCAGCGGCGGTGTCATCTCGGAGGCCAGGTTCAAAGCCTTCGGCTGCGGTGCGGCCATTGCCTCAAGCTCGATGGCCACGGTCCTGTTGACGGGCCGCACCCTGGATGAGGCCAGGCGGCTGAGTCGCGAGGAGCTCTCGCGGGCCCTGGGCGGGTTGCCGGAGAGCAAGCTGCACTGCTCGGTACTTGCGGAAGATGCGGTGAAGCAGGCACTTGAGGATTACGAAAGACGGCATCAGCCCGGAAGTGCATGAGTTCCCAGGCCGGGCCGGATGGAAGGGAGAAAGCGTTATGGTGACAGTTACTGACAGGGCCGTTTCACAGGTCAAGGCCCTCCTCGAAAAGGAAGGCAAGCAGGGTTACTACCTCCGTGTGTACGTCGAGGGGGGCGGGTGTTCGGGATTCCAGTACGGCCTGAAATTTGTGGAGAAAAAGGAAGACGACGACCAGGTTGTCGAGCGTGACGGGGTCAAGGTGCTGATCGACCCCGCTAGCGTGCTCTATATGACCGGAGCGGAGGTCGATTATACCGACGGGCTGAACGGCTCCGGTTTCAAGGTCAACAACCCGAACGCGACCGCAAGTTGCGGTTGTGGGCATTCGTTTAAGGTCTGAGCCTCATCAACCATAGCCTCCGCGGCTCACCGGCGGTCATGCGGCTGGTGAAGCTGGGTGCTCATGAACGTCAAACGCTACTACACTCCTGTTGAAGCCAACCGGGCTATTGCCCACATAGAGCCCCTTGTGCGCGGTCTCAGCGACCGTGCAGAAGTGCTGCGAGGTCTGGGCCCTAGCGGCGGTGGCACACGGCCTCCTGTGGATACCCTGGTCGACCCGCAGTATTTCCGAGAGCTGATGGCGCTGAGCGAGGATCTTCAGCGTCTCAAGAAGTACGGCTGCATGCTCAAGGATCTCGAAAGCGGCATCGTGGATTTTCCGGCGCGCCTCAAAGGCCGTGAAGTGCTTCTTTGCTGGAGACTCGGGGAGGACTCGATCTCCCACTGGCATGAGGTTGATGAAGGTTTCCGTGGACGGCAACCGATAGACGCCGTCCAGTGCTTCGAAGGGGACGGCAGCGAAGCTTGAGCTGCCCCCTCTTTTAGATACCGGCAAGACAAATTGGCCCCGCCACCCAACCGGTCCATACAGGCAGTCTTCTTTGACGTGGGCAACACCCTCGTCCACGTGCACCCCTCCGTGGGCGAGGTGTATTCCAGGCTCGCCGAGTCTCATGGCGTGCGGGTGCCGGCCGGGACGATCCAGGAGCACTTCGACGCCGCGTGGGAAGAGATGGCCTCGAGGGTTCCGGAAGGTGTTAATCGCTACCGCGTGTATCCAGGCGGTGAACTGGGCTGGTGGCGCGACATCGTCAAACGGACGTTTGAGGGGACCCGTTTCCAGCCGGAAGACCACTTCGATGACTTCTTCGACGCCTTCGCCTCGGAAAGCACCTGGCGGCGCTATCCCGACGCGGAGAGGGTGCTAGAAGAACTGAGCGGCCTGGGGCTGAAGCTTGGTGTGATTTCAAACTGGGACTCGCGGCTGCCTGTGTTGCTGGAGGCTCTGGGGCTGCGAAAGTATTTCAGCCTGGTTCTTTACTCGGCCGCGGAGGACGTCGAGAAACCGGCGGCCGAGATATTCCGGCGGGCCGCATGTCGCAGCGGCGTGAAGCCGGGATGCGCGCTGCACGTGGGGGACCGGCTCGTGGAAGATTACCAGGGGGCGAAGGGGGCGGGTCTGCAGGCGCTGCTTGTCGCGCGGAATGGAGGCTCCGGGGTAAACGGCGCCGATGTGGTATCCGACCTGACGCAGGTCAGCGGATACCTGTAATGCGCATCACCCGACGATTTGCCTTTGAGGCAGCCCACCATCTGCCGTATTATGACGGGCCGTGCTTCCACCCGCACGGACACTCGTACAAGCTCAGGGTGTCGCTCGACGCTCCTATTGAGCGCCGGACGGGGATGAGCATTGATTTCACGGAGCTGGATCGAATCGTCCGGGAAGGTATTCTGGCCCGGCTGGACCACAAGAATCTGAACGATGTGATGGAGAACCCGACGGCCGAGCACATCATCACCTGGATCTGGAAAGAACTCGACGGTAAGCTCCCCGGTCTGTGCGAGCTGCGCCTGGCCGAAACGGATGATTGCTGGGTGACCTACTCGGGTGAGCCGGTGGAGTTCCGCTGAGTGGCAGACTCCGGGTGGCCCGGTCGAAGGGGAATGGGATTGAGGAGAGGAAGTTCAGATGTCAGCCGTTCACGCCGATTCCGGCCTTCGGACAATGACGCCGACGGCCGTATGGGCAACAAAGTTGAGAGGAGGGTGTGCGCATGAACCTACAAGCCATCGTTGGCAAGGGCGTCTCGACCGCTGCCAATGCGGCGTGGTCTGGCTTCCAGATGGTGAACCGCCGCATTCCTTACCGGCGGTTTCAGCCTAAATGGGCACCCGCTCCGTTAATGAAGAGCAAAGAGCGCTCGTTTCCGACCCTAGGGTTTCCCCGGGAAACAGATTCTCTATGTCCCCAGTGCGTCAAGGAGATCCGCACCAAGATTCTCGAAGGTAAGGAAGATTGGCGCGTTCTGATCGAAGGTAACCCGGGCGAGATCAAGGCCCAGATCATCGAAGAGAACGGCCAGGTCAAGATGATCAAGGACTGCCCCAAGCACGGGCGGACCGAGGACCTGATGGCCATGGATTCCGAATTCCTCAAGCGCATGGAGCGGCTCTACCCGGGCCGTGACTTCCGCATGGCGCCCGACAACCTGCACAACCACGGCACCTCCACGATCCGCTACGGGCGGGGCGCGGTGTTGACCGTCGATCTCACCAACCGCTGCAACATGATGTGCAATCCGTGCTTCATGGATGCCAACCAGGTGGGGTACGTGCACCAGCTGGAGTGGAAGGACATCAAGGAGATCCTGGACAACTCCATCCAGATCAAGCCCAAGCGGCAGATGTCGGTGCAGTTCTCCGGCGGAGAGCCCACACTCTCGCCGTTCTTCCTGGATGCCATTGCCTACTGCCGCCAGCTCGGATATGAGAGCACGCAGTGCGCCACGAATGGTATCCGCCTGGCGCAGGACCCCGAGTTCGCGCGCAAGGCCCAGGAAGCCGGGTTGCGGCTGGCCTACCTGCAGTTCGACGGTGTCGGAAACGAGAACCACAAGCACCGTGGCGTCAAGAACCTCTTTGACGTCAAGCTGCGGGCCATCGAGAACCTGAAAGCGGCGGGGATCGACGTCACGCTGGTGGTCACCATCATTAACTCGATCAACAACCACCAGGTGGGCCCGATCGTCAAGTTCGCGATCGAGAACATCGACAAGATTAACGCGGTGTCGTTCCAGCCGGTCTCCTTCACGGGCCGTGACGAGGACATCGATGACGAGACACGCAAGCGGCAGCGCTACACGCTGTCCCATCTGGCCCACGACGTGAAGAAGCAGCTCGGCATCACCGAGCCCATGAGGGATTGGTACCCGCTCTCGGCGTCGGGGCCGTTCTCGGACCTCAAGGATCAGCTGGACGGGGTCGAGGCGCAATGGGGCAGCCTCAAGTGCGGCTGCCATCCGAACTGCGGCATCGGCACCATGCTGGTGGTCAACGAAAAGACCAAGAAGGCGTATCCCATTCCGGAGCTCCTGAACGTCGATCGGTTCCTGGAGGATCTCAAGGTCATCAATGATTCGTCACGGAGCAAGTTCTGGACCGTGAGCCAGGTGATGATGAGCGTCTTGCGGAACTATCGTTTCGAGAAGGCGCCTCCTGAACTCGGCTTCTGGAACATGATGAAGGTCATCGACGGCCACAATGGCAGACGCCTGGGGCTGGCCGAGAAGGGGCGCTTCGAGTGGCGCATCCTGCTCGTGGCGGGCATGTGGTTCCAGGATCTGTTCAACTACGACTTCCGCCGCACCGAGATGTGCATCATTCCGTACGGCACTCAGGTGGGCGAGGTCTCCTTCTGCGCCTACAACACGGGCGTGGGCTGGAGGCAGATCGTTGAGAAGGTGTTCCAGACTTCGACGACAGGCGAGTGGTTCAAGGAAAAGGGCCGTCACAGCATCTATGCTGGAGGCCACGAGGTACCGCTTCCCGGTAACGGCGATGGCGTGAGCGTCAAGGTGCCGGGTCCCAACGGCGACTACCGACTGCCGATGGCCCCTGTGGCCGAGGAAGAGCAGGTGGTGGGTGAGAGCGCCGGGGGGGGGTGCCACTGATCGAACAGTTGTGCTAAACTTAGCATAACTGAGCGGGCGCACCGGGACCGCCGGTGCGCCCGCTTACTTTTTTGAGCTGAACCTGGATGCCACTCCACAGACCGGCAGGTCCTGAACCGAGCCCGGGGAGGCCTGCGTCTGCCGCCGGGCGCCAGCGGCCGGGTTTGCGGCCCCTGCCGAAGAGCCCTCCGCCGACGCTGGAGAAATCGCTTCAGGCGTCACCGACGGCCGGCCCTCTTGTGGATACGTTCGGCCGCGTGGCCCGAAGCCTGCGTGTCTCGGTCACCGACCGCTGCAACTACAGGTGTGTGTACTGCATGCCCGAGGAAGGGGTGCCCTTCCTGCCGAAGCGCGAGATCCTGTCCTACGAGGAGATCGTGCGACTGGTTCAGGTGATGGTGCGGTTGGGCGTATGCAAGGTGCGGGTCACCGGAGGCGAGCCGCTGCTACGCCGCGACGTTCCCTGGTTCGTGAGGGCGCTCAGCCGCGTGGAGGGTCTCGAAGATATCAGCCTCACGACGAATGGCTACCTTCTGGACGGGCTGGCGAACGAGCTTTATGACGCCGGCCTGCGGCGCCTGAACGTCAGCCTGGACACGCTGCGACGTGACCGCTACCACCAGATCAACCGTGTTGATGGCCTGCAGAGGGTCCTGGACGGTCTGAGCGCCGCCGAGGCTGCGGGTTTCAACCCTATCAAGGTCAACACCGTCCTCATGCCGGGGCTCAACGAGGATGAGATCCTCGACTTTGCCCGCCTGGCGCGGGAGCGGCCGATTGCGGTGCGCTTCATCGAGTTTATGCCCATGGATGGAGGATCGCTGTGGAGCAGCGATAAGGTGGTGAGCGGCCGGGAGGTGCGCGAGCGCATCTGCGCCACGTATCCAATGGAGCCTGTTCCGGACCCTGATCCCCATGCTCCGGCAGTGGCTTACCGCTTCGTGGACGGAAGCGGTGAGATGGGGTTCATCAACCCCATGAGCGAGCCGTTCTGCATGAAGTGCGATCGCATTCGCCTCTCAGCCGCCGGTGAGTTCCGTACCTGCATATTCCAGGCACAGGGTCTCGATCTGAAAGAGCCCCTGCGCTCCGGGGCCAGTGATGAGGAGCTCTCGAGCCTGATCACGGACGCCGTGGCCCGCAAGGAGCGCGGCGGCAGCCTCGACATCCACGACGGCACCTACTCCAGCCCCATTCGCCTCAGCATGTCCCAGGTCGGTGGCTGAGGGCTGCCACCGAGCTTCCAGCCCAAACCGATCCTACGTGATGGTGGATTTGCAGTAGCTATTTAAGTCTTTTATTTTAAATATATTACAGTCTTATCCATACGCGGGCCTGGCGGTTGCAGCCGGCCTCCGGAGCCCTACTTATTTACATCCCGCCAATTGGGGTTGACGTGCCGGGCGCGGAGGCCGATATTCGATCTCGGTAGGTCTCTCTTGAAACGCCGCGTCCTAATTGCCAACGATGTCAAGCTCACCCTGGAGCTGGAGAGTTCGTTCCTTCAGCGCGAGGGGTTCACGGTTCACTCTGTCGGAAGCGGGCGCGAGGCACTGGAGATTGCCCGCAAGGTCAAGCCTGACCTGATCGTTCTCGATTACGACATGCCGCTGCTGCCGGGAGTGGAAGTGTGCTCTGCAATCTGTGCCGACGCGGATCTGTCCGGCACACCGGTCCTCATTGTCTGTGACCAAGACACGGCGTCGATCCGTGAGCGCTGTCGCAAAGCCGGCTGCAAGGGGTTCGTATCCCGCACCTCGGGGGCGGATGGGCTTCTCAAGGCGGTTGCCGAGGCGCTCAAGGTAGGGTTTCGAGAGCGCAACCGTGTGCCGGTGAATCTGCAGATCCAGGCGGGCGCCCATTACCAGAACTTCATGGCCATGGCGCGCGATCTCAGCGCCGGCGGGCTGCAGATCGAGACTCCCGAGCCGATCGATGTCGGTCTGCCGGTCGTGGTGCAGTTCCGGCTGCCGGAGCACAAGAAGGCGATCATGGCCACCATCCGGGTGACACGCTGCTCGCCGGGCCCGGAGAACAATTTCCTGGTCGCGGCATGTTTCGAGTCGATCGACTCTGAGGCACGGCAGCTGCTCGAAGAGTTTCTCGAAAAGAACCAGTCCCCGGCCTCGATCGCCCTCCAGCTCGATCGCTGATCGACTCCCACTGCGGGCTCCCCAACTTCCGTCACAGAGAGCTGTCACTTGCCGCGGGCAAGACCCAGCCATGCCGCGCTCTGTGCCTGAGGCAGGAGCCGTCAGGGCGCCAGAGTGAGTAGAAGAGCGATGAGCAGGTTCAGAGCCTGGCTGAAGAAGCACAGCACGCACGGGGTGCGCAGCTTGAACAGAAGGGACCAGGCGAGGTAGATCGAGAACGCCACCACAGTCCACGCCAGCAGCTGAAGCCCGATCAGCACGGCGGGCCCCAGCGTAGAATGCCCTGTCCCCGCGAGACCCAGCATCAGCACGTAGTACATGATGCCGAGCAGTGAGTTGGGGGGGCCGAACACCCGTGCGTACGGGGTCATCAGGATGTCCATGCAGCCACCCACCTTGGGTGAGCAAAGGCGCTCCGGCACCAGCCAGGCGGGCCCGCGCCACCAGCCGTAATAGGTGCCCGTCATGGTGACGGCGGCCCACAGACCGCCGAGCGCCATCAACGCGAGAACGATGCGGGCGGCGGAAGCGCTCAAGGCAACCAACTCCTGAGGCTCACGTGCGTTCGAGAGAGTCGAGGAGCGCCTCGAACCCTTCCTTGGCTGCGGCAACAATGGCGGCGGGACCCGTCAGCTTGAAGAACACATTTCCACCGGGGGCGGCCGCGATGGCGCCGAGCATGCGATAGTCAGGTTTGGGGATTTTCTGGGGCGACATTGGAGCCGGAGAGAGCAGGTATGTCCCGGAAATATCCACGACGGTGACGTTGATGCCGCGAACTACTCGTGATTCGCGAAGCGGCGCCGTTGCTGCCTGGTTACCGCCCTCCGGCTCGAACTGCCCCTGCCAGCGCAAAATGTTCGGTTCAACATCGCCTCCCTGACCGGCGCCGAAGAAGAAGACGCTGCACTCGCCCTCCTCGGAGCTGGTGCCAGCGGCCGGAATTCTGTAGGTGACGACACGCATCGGGCGATCCGGCTGGATGTCCCAGGACGCAGGAGCGCTCCACCGCACACCCGCTGCCGAGCGGGGGAGGCCGGAAGTGGCGCGGGTCTGGGCCGCGGCCGTGGGCCCGTCGGCCCGTGCCGGGGGAGAATCCAGGTTACGTGAGCAGGCCAGGCTCATGATCAATGCTGCCCCTGCGGCGACGAGCAGTGTGTGTGCACGGCCGGGGAGGTGTGGGCAACGCAATGTCAGGCGGCTCATCAAGAGTTCTCCTGGTTTAGCGTAATTCCGGTTCCGGAGGCGGCATCAAGAACCACAAGACGAGATAGACGAGAATTCCCGGGAAAGCGGCGCTCAGGACGGAGAGCAGGACATAGAAGACACGAAACCACCTGGGGCTCCAGCCGAGATATTCGGCGACGCCACCGCAAACTCCGGCGATGAGAGAGTCGTGCGTGCGGCGCAGCGGTCTTGACATCACCGTCTCCTCCAGACCCTCCACAGGTAGATACCCAGGACCACAGCACCGGCCGCCGCGGCGGTGGCCCACCAGCCGGCGATTGGAGAGGCCCCGGAGAGGGCCCGCCGTGCCTCCCAGGTGGCATAGAAGAGGAAGAACACCACCGCGGAGGAGATGAGGATCTTGTGGGCCGTCAGCAGCGTCATCAGTTCCGGTTCCCCCGGGAGATGAACAGTATAGCCGCCCCCCAGTCTTGCTGGGTGCGAGGAGCTTGCGATATCATATGGCTTCGGCCAGAAATAATTGATCTCACGTGACTTGGACCTCTGGCCTCAGGCCGGCCCTGACACGGTAGAGATTAGACGGGAAAACCGATCATGCCCTCGATCCAGCTCGAAGATCTGAGAGAGACTCTTCTGAAAGTGGACAAGCCGGCCCGGTACACGGGCGGTGAACTGCACTCGATCGTAAAAGATCTCTCCAGGATGCCGATCAAGGTGGCCCTGGCGTTTCCAGACACGTACGAGATCGGCATGTCCCACCTGGGCCTCAAAATCCTCTACGACCTGCTCAACCGGCGCGACGATATTGCCGCGGAGCGCGTTTACTGTCCTTGGCCTGATATGGAGCAGGCGATGCGCGCACACTCAATTCCCCTGTACACGCTCGAGACACGCACGCCCGTCAAGGAGTTTGATGTCCTCGGCTTCTCGCTCCAGCACGAGCTCTGCTATACGAACATTCTCACGATGCTCGATCTCTCCGGCATCCCCCTTCGCACCTGCGAGCGCACGGACGGGGATCCTCTCATCATTGCCGGCGGTCCGGTGGCCTTCTGCCCCGAGCCGATAGCCGAGTTCATCGACCTGTTCCTCATCGGTGACGGGGAGGAAGCGTTCTCACTGCTGCTCGACGAGCACCTGCGAGTGAGGCGAGCCATCCCCGAGAGGACCCCGGGGCGGCGGGAGCGCATTCTGCGATCCCTGTCGCGTATCGAGGGGGTCTACGCGCCGTCTCTGTACGAGACCGCTCTTGATCCATCGAACGGTCTGCAGTACGTGCGGGGAACGCGCCCGGGGATTCCGGCTCGTACGCCGCGTGGAACCGGCAAGCCGGTGCATCCCGCTGTGCAGACGGTTGCGGCGCGCGGCGCCGGAGACGGCCTGTTGCAGATTGGAGAGCCAGGGAAAAAAACGCCGCGCGCCTCCGAAGGGCAGGAGATCTCGGCTCCCGAGGTCGGCGAACCGATCGAACGATTCGATCTCCCGCCGGGCGAGGAGCCGGTGCCGTTCCCGATCCGGCGCGCCATCGTGTGGGATATCAACAAGTACCCGTTCCCCGAACAGACTATCGTGCCGTTCACCGAGGTGGTGCACGATCGTGTCTCGGTCGAGATCGCGCGTGGCTGTGTCGAGGGATGCCGTTTTTGCCAGGCTGGGATCATCTACCGGCCGGTGCGCGAGCGCAGCACCGACTCGATCGTCACTAGCATCGTCCGGGGGCTGGAGACCACCGGCCTTGACGAAGCCTCGATCGTATCCCTATCGGACGCTGACTACTCGTGCTTTCCGCACCTGGTCGAGAAGGTCATGAATCTTCTGGAGCCGCGCGGCGTGGGGCTCGGGCTGTCGTCACTGCGCGTCTATGGTCTCACCGACAAGGTGACCGAACAGATTGCGCGCGTGAAAAAGACCGGATTCACCATTGCTCCCGAAGCGGGCACGCAGCGCCTGCGCGACGTCATCAACAAGGGAATTCGTGACGAGGACATCGACAAGGCCTCAAGAACCGTGTTCCGCGCCGGCTGGCCGCGGGTTAAGCTCTACTTCATGATCGGCCAACCGACCGAGACCGAGGACGACGTGATCGGTATTGCCCGCACCGCCGAGAGGGTGATATCGATCGGGCGGCGGGCCAAGAAGGAAGTGCGCGAGCAGGCCCGTGCCTCGAACCAGCCGGTGCCAGAGGATGCATTGCGCGGCCCATCCGTTCACCTGAGCGCTTCCTCGTTCATCCCGAAGCCGCACTCCACGTTCCAGTGGGCCCCGATGGATTCGCCGGAAACATTGCGTGCCAAACAGTCGCTGGTGCGGCGTTCCCTGAAGGACAGGGGCATCAAGTTCAAGCATCATGCGGTGGAGGAGAGCGTGCTGGAGTGCGTGCTCAGCCGCGGCGACCGCCGCCTCGGGCGGGTCATCGAGCGCGCCTGGAGGAACGGCGCGCGCTTCGACTCGTGGGGCGAGACGTTCCGGCTCGATCGCTGGCTCGAGGCACTGACTGCAGAGGGGCTCGACGTGGATATGTTCACCCGCGAGATCCCGCTCGAGACCCGTCTTCCGTGGGATCACATCGATACCATGGTTGCCAAGGATTTTCTCTCGAAGGATTACCGGAAAGCTCTCGGCGAGCGTTTCGCTCCGGCCTGTATGCGCCCCGTGGAGGCGGAGGATGGCAGTTTCCCGAAACCGGAAACGATCGTGTGCTACAACTGCGGTGTGGCGTGCGATCTCGACAAGATCAAGAACGACAAGAAAGTCATCTCCGAGGGGGTGTTCTCTACGCCGCCGGATCTCCTGCCGAAGCCGGAGCCACCGGTCTCACCGGCACGTTGGCGGTACAGACTCGCCTTCCGAAAATCCGAGATGATGATCTATTTGTCCCATCTTGATCTGGTGCGCACCATGACCCGGGCCCTCAAACGCGCGCGCATCCCGCTCAGGCTCACGCAGGGGTTCTCGCCCCATCCGGAGGTGGCGTTTGGCCCCGCTCTGGCTCTGGGCGTGGCGAGTCGCTGCGAGTATCTGGATTTCAACACCACGCGGAGGCTCGACGTCACATCGGTTCTGGAGGCGCTGGCAGCGACGTTGCCGGACGGACTGGCGCCGCTGGCGCTGGTTCCGGTCTCGCCGCAGGCGCCGTCTCTGTCCAAAGTGGCGGGAGGAGCGCTCTACAGCGTGGAGCTCCCCCTCGAGAACGAGAACGGTCGCTCCGTCCTGCGGCTGGCGCCCGAGGAGACGAAGGGCAAGGATTGCCAGCGCGTCGTGCTGGGCGTCGATGAGGTGCAGGCTTCCTTTGAGGCCTTCTTGGCGCGCGAGGAGGTACACGTTATACGGCGCAAGAAGGATCGCCAGGTGAAGCTGGAGGTGCGCGGCGCGGTGCTGCTTCTGATGCTGGAGCGCTGCGGCGAGAGCCTGCGCGTGCGGCTCGGCCTGCGCATGAGCTGCCAGGGAGCGGTCAAGCCAGTCGAGATCCTGCGGGCGGCGCTTGGATCAGCGCCTGCTGCCATGATCCTGAGCCGTGAGGATCTCCTGGTGGGGGAAGGCGACCACTGGGTGAGTCCTCTCGAGGGAGCCGGAGCGGATGCATCTCTCCGCGTTGATCGCGGCCACAACGCTCCGTCCTCACTGGATGACCTCCTGGGAGCAAGCGCCCCGGCGATTGTGCCGCCGCCATCCGCGTCACTGTCTTCCAGCGGTGCCAGCGCCGCCTGAATCCCGCCTGGCTTCAGCCCATGGCCTACGCCGATCTCAACCAGTTCGTCTCGCGCCTGCGTGAGCTAGAGGAGCTCAGAGACATCGAGGAGGAAGTAGATCCGATCCTCGAAATCTCGGAGATAGCAGACAGAGTCGTCAAGAAAGAGGGGCCGGCCCTTCTCTTCCGCCGTCCGAAGGGGCACAAAATTCCCGTTCTGATCAACACGTTCGGAAGTGAGCGGCGGATGTGCTTGGCGCTCGAGACCGAGAGCTTCGATCATCTTGCGCAACGCATTCACGAGCTACTGACGCCGGAAATCCCCGAGGGGATGATCGGCAAACTGCGGGCGTTGCCCAAGCTGGCGGCTCTCTCAAGCCTGCAGCCGAACCGTGTGCGCTCCGGCGCCTGCCAGGAGGTCGTCGAGACCACGAACCCTTCGCTCTCCGCGCTACCGATCCTGAAGTGCTGGCCGATGGATGCGGGTCCCTACATCACCTTGCCGCTGGTGATCACTCGCGATCCGGAAAACGGCAGCCGCAATGTCGGAATGTACCGCCTGCAGGTTTTTGATGAGCGTACGCTGGGTCTGCACTGGCAGCTGCACAAGGGCTCGGCCGATCATTACCGCAAGGCGGAAGCCAGGAATGAGCGGCTCGAGGTGGCCATCGCCCTGGGACCGGATCCGGCTCTCATTTACGCCGCCTCGGCGCCCCTGCCGGACGATGTCGACGAGCTGATGCTGGCCGGGTTTCTGCGCAAGCAGCCAGTCGATGTGGTGCGTTGCAAGACGGTCAACCTGGAAGTCCCCGCCAACGCGCAGATCGTCCTCGAGGGGTACGCGGAGCCGGGGGAGCGGCGCATGGAAGGTCCTTTCGGTGACCACACGGGATTCTACTCACTCGCTGAGCCGTTTCCCGTCTTTCACCTGACGGCGGTGACCATGTGCAGGCAGCCCATTTATCCGACCATCATTGTCGGACGCCCTCCCATGGAGGACGGACCGATGGGAACGGCGACGGTCCGGGTGTTCCTTCCGGCGGTGCGCAAGGTTGTGCCGGAAATCGTTGATATGCACCTGCCGGTGGAGGGAATTTTCCACAACCTGGCCATCGTGTCGATCCGCAAGCGGTATCCGGGCCATGCCCGCAAGATCATGCACGGCCTCTGGGGCCTCGGCCAGCTGATGTTCTCCAAGATCGTGGTTGTGGTCGACCACGACTGCAACATCCATGATCCGAGTGAAGTGCTGTGGCGGGTGGGCACGGCCATCGATCCGAAGCGTGATGTGTTAATTACTGAGGGGCCCGTCGACCATCTTGATTTCGCCTCCAGCCTGCTGGCCTACGGCGGCAAAATGGGGATCGATGCCACCCGAAAGGGCCCTGATGAGGGGTTCACGCGAGAGTGGCCGCCGGAAATCAAGATGTCCCCGGAGGTCAAAGAGCGGGTCGACAGGCTGTGGCCCAAGCTGGGGTTGGGCTAGGAGGCCAACCACCAGCCGTGAGAACGATCCTCTCCGGTTTTTCTTACAGCGGAACGCACCTGTGGTGAAGGGCGTGGCCTCAGCGACCCCGCCGGGCGCTCCCATGCCTGCCGGCAGGCTGGCAGGGTTCATTCTCGGCCCCAGCCTTTTCGCGTTGCTGTTGGCTCTGCCCACGCCTGCCGACATGCCGGTAGCGGCCAAGCAGGCAGCTGCACTGGTCGTATGGATGGCCACCTGGTGGATGAGCGAAGCGATCCCGATCCCGGCCACGGCGCTTTTGCCACTGGTGGTGTTCCCGCTGCTGGGTGTCAGCAGGATAAAGGACGTTGCCTCCACCTATGCCAACCCGACGGTGTTCCTGTTCATGGGCGGCCTCTTCCTGGCTACCGCTATCGAGCGCTGGGGACTGCAGCGTCGCATCGCCCTGTGGATCATTCAGAAGGTAGGATTCAGCCCGACACGTATCATTCTGGGTTTCATGCTCGCCACGGCGTTCCTGTCGATGTGGATCTCGAACACCGCCACAACGGTGATGATGCTACCCATCGCGATGGCGGTGGCAAGCGAAGTCGGAGCCGCCTCCGCCGGTGGCGCGGATACGGACACGGAGGCCGGGAGAAAATTTTGCATGGCACTGATGCTGGGAATTGCCTATGCGGCCACTATCGGCGGCATCTGTACGATCATCGGCACACCTCCCAACTTGGTGTTTGCGGAAATCATGCGGCAGATGTTTCCGGAAATGGAAGAGGTCACCTTCTTGCGCTGGTTGGCGTTCGGCTTGCCATTGGGGGTGATCTACCTGCCCCTGGCGTGGATCTACCTCACGCGCATCGCCGTGCCGTTGCGGGGACAACGACTCCCGGGAAGCCGGGTGGCGATCGAAGAGCAGCGCCGTTCATTGGGCAGCATGAACCGTGGCGAGAAAGTAACCCTGGTCACGCTGGTAACAGCCGCGGCCCTGTGGATCCTGCGGAGCAATATCACCATTGGTTCGCTGACGATTCCGGGTTGGGCGCCGGCGCTGGGCGTGGCTGATTGGGTTCACGACGCCACGGTGGCCATGGCTGCTGTCCTCTTTCTGTTTTGTTTTCCGGTGAATCTGCGCCGGGGTGAGTTTGTGCTCGACTGGGAATCGGCACGAAAGATTCCATGGGGTATCCTGCTCCTTTTTGGCGGCGGCTTCGCCATGGCATATGGTGTTCATGACTCAGGCCTCGCCGGCTGGGTCGGCGGGAAGCTGGAGGGAATCACCGATTGGCCGCCGCTCTTGATGATCGCGACTGTAGCCTGTAGCTCCACGCTGCTGAGCGAGTTCGCGTCCAACACGGCTATAGCCACCACATTCATACCGATCCTGGGCGCGGCGGCGCAGGGAGCGGGGCTGCACCCCTTCATCCTCATGGCTCCGGGCGCCATGGCCTCCACGCTGGGGTTCATGTTGCCGGTGTCGACGCCGCCCAACGCGATTGTCTTCGCGACAGGCTACATCCGCATTCCCGAGATGGTTCGTGCGGGAATCTGGATGGACGTGGTCGGCACAGTGCTCGTAGCACTCATCGTCTACTACATCAGCCTGCCGATTCTCGGCATCCAGCTCTGAGCCGGGTGTGAAGTTTTCCTGCCGACCAGTCTCGTGAACCGGCGAACCGGCAGGACAGTCTGGGTGGAATGGTGTAGGAGGAGCGGCGGGAGATGCGAACAATGGGCCGAGGCGGGTGACCGATCAGAGGATGCGCTTGTGGCGCCGGCGTCTCCTCGAGCCGCCTGACTTGTTGCGGCCGCCTCTCTGGCTCGAATTCTCGTGTCCCCAGGTCTCCGGCGGAGGTCCCTCAGAGATCCTTGCGGCGCGCTCACGCGCCTCGCTGATCGATACCCCACGCCCGGAGAGTTCCTTGCCGTTCAGAGTCTCGATTGCTGTGGCTGCTTCCTCGTTGCTGCCGAGCGTGACGAAGGCGAATCCGCGGGGGCGGCCGGTTCCCCGATCGGTCGGGATGAAGACTTCCTGGACGGAGCGGCCGTCATTCTCAAAGAACGATCTCACTTCTTCTTCGGTGATTTCGTAAGGGAGGTTACCAACGAAAAGCCGGGTCCCCATAGCCTGCATGTCCCTCCTGGATAAGCGGGCGGTCTCGGAGTCAGCCATTGTCTCTGCAGCGAGAACCCCCTAGGTGTCATGGGGTTACCGAGCCGCCAGTAAGTTATGAGTTTGGCCTTTCCCCAGGTCCATGTCAAGCGGAATCGGGCTGTGGTTGCGGTCAGCACGAAGTTTCGCTACCATCTTTAACTCGCTGGGGCCTTCTGTTACTTTGGTGTGTCGCCGCAGATGAGGAAATAAAACGATGCTGAACAGCTACATCGAGGCAGCCAAGCTCGCTGACATCCACGAGAAGGTTCAGGGTGGAGAGCGCCTGTCGCGGGAGGACGGCCTGCGTCTCTACCGGACACCGTGTCTCAACGCGGTGGCCCATCTTGCCAACATCGTGCGTGAGCGACTTCAGGGAGACGTTGCTTTTTACGTGCGCAACCAGCACATCAATTACACGAACATTTGCAACAAATTCTGCAAGTTCTGTGCCTTCTACGCCGTGCCGGGAGATGCCCGCGCGTACGCGCTCACCATGGAGGACGTCAAGCGCCGGCTGCACGAGCACATCTCAGAGCCGATCCAGGAAGTTCACATGGTAGCGGGTGTCAATCCCCGGTTGCCGTACTCGTACTATCTCGATCTGGTTCGCACCGTGAAGTCGGTGCGCCCGACGGTTCATGTGAAGGCGTTTACCATGATCGAGCTGGCCCAGATCCAGCGCGTGGCGCGCAAGCCTATCGAGACCGTGCTTGCGGAACTGCGCGAGGCAGGCCTCGACTCGATTCCCGGAGGGGGCGCCGAGGTGCTGAGCGACCGCGTGCATAAATCTCTGTTCGCGCTCAAGCTTGGTGCCGCAGGATGGCTGGACATGGCCCGCTCCGTGCACCGGTCAGGTCTGAAGTCGAATGCCACCATGCTCTACGGTCATATCGAGTCGGTGGAGGAGAAGACCGATCACCTGGTCGCACTGCGCGAATTGCAGGACGAAACCAACGGGTTTCTGGCCTACATCCCCCTTGCATTTCATCCTGACAACAGCGAGATGACGGATCTGCCCGGATGCACAGGCGTGATGGATCTGCGCGAGATCGCGCTGGCCCGGCTCATGCTCGACAATTTCCCCCACATCAAGGCCTTCTGGATCATGATCTCACCCGCCGTCTCACAGGCATCCCTGTGGTACGGGGCCGATGACATCGACGGCACAATCGTGCGTGAGGAAATCACCCACTCCGCGGGAGCCGATACGCCCCAGGAGCTGACACGAGCCGACCTGGTGCGCATGATCCATGAGAGCGGGCGGCGCGCAGTCGAGCGCGACACTCTGTATCGCGAGGTCGCGGCTTAGGAGATCCCATGACGGGTGCTCCGACTCCAGAAGCCTCCGGCAAGCGTCGCTTCCGGGGTCCGCTCGGGAAGGTGGGGCCGTCCGCCACGCCCCCGGCGCTTGAGGCTCCGGCCGCGAGTGCCGCCCGGGTAGCCGGTATAGAGAAGAAGGTCGCCGCCGGTGAGCGCCTGACCGGCGAGGACGCCCTCGTCCTGTTCCGTCACCCGAGCCTGCCCGATCTCGGGGCCATGGCGGATGTGGTTCGGCACAGAAAACACCCGGAGCCCGTCGTCACCTACGTCGTCGGACGCAACGTCAACTACTCGAATGTCTGCTGGGTGCGCTGCTCGTTCTGCAACTTCTACCGCGAGCCGGGAGCTGAAGGGGGGTACGTGCTATCGAGAGAGACCCTCCACCGTAAAATCCAGGAGCTTGTCGACATCGACGGTGTCGAGGTGCTGCTCCAGGGGGGGCTCAACCCCAAGCTCAAGATCGACTACTTCGAGGACCTGTTCCGGGACATCAAAGATTGCTTCCCCGTTCACCTGCACGCGCTCTCGACCTCGGAGATCGCCTACATTGCCCACATCTCCAACCTCAGCGTGCGTGAGACCCTCGAGCGCCTGCGCGCCGCCGGCCTCGACACGGTGCCGGGCGCCGGGGGAGAGGTGCTCTCCGA
>JAPUKU010000012.1 GCA_027295505.1 Acidobacteriota bacterium | reverse complement strand
CTGATGAGTACCCGAGCCCTACGCGGCATGGACGGCGCAATCGCCGCGAGCATTTTCCGTCGGTGCGCCGGTGAGCTCCAGGCGAAGGCAGCTCTTAAGGTATAACAACCGGACGATCAGATCAACCGCGCGCGCTGCATGAAGATGGGTGATCGGCCCTGGAGAATGCAGGGTAGATTTCGGGGAAAAGTGTCAGGTGTGGGACTGGCGTTGGCGCTCATCGAAGCAGGGCCGGCAGTAGACCGGCCGCACACCGTCGGGTCTGAACGGTAGCTGCACCCCTGTGCCGCAGGTACTGCAGATCGCGTCGTGGATGGGCGGCTGGCTATCCGACGGCACCGACGCGTGGGAGAAGTCGTGGTTGCCCCCTTGCGCAGATGCGCCGTTTCCATTGCCGGACTGCATGGCGCGCTTGGCGCGGCGGCAGTCCCGGCAGCGCTTGGGCGTGTGCCGGAACCCTTTCTGCTGGTAGAACTCCTGCTCCTTCGCCGTAAAGGCGAATGACTGCCCGCAGGCCGTGCACGTCAGGGTTTGGTCCGTGAACTCCATGCTGTCCTCCTTACCGTGACCTCACCGCTGCTCAGACCGGGTCGGCTGCGGCGTTCAGTGGCTCCCTATTCCCTCGCTCTCCCGCTGCAGCTGCTGGGTCTGCTCGCGGAGCAGCCTCGTGACCTCGCGCATCGACTCCACGCTTTCCAGGTTGCTGGTCGTGGCCGATCGCAGGCGCTCCAGGCTTGACACCACCTGCTCGGTGCCCTTGGAATGCTCCAGGAATTTTTCGTCAATCTGGTTCACCATGGTGGTGACGTTTTCGATCGCCTGGGTGATGAGCTTGCTGCCCTTGCTCTGCTCCACGGTGGCCCGTTTCACGTGGCCGGTGATCTCGCGCATGTTCTCCACAGCCGTGCGGATCTGCTCGGCACCCGCCGACTGCTCCGATGTCGCCTTGTTGATCTGCTCGACCATCTCGCGCACCTTGCCTACCGCTGCTGCAACCGACTGACTGGCGCGCGACTGTTCCTTGGCGGAGCGCACGATCTCGCGGACCATGGCGGACGATTTTTGGGTGCTTGAAAGGATGTCGCCCAGTGAGCGGCCGGCCTCCATGGAGAGCGATGACCCCTCCTCGACCGTGCGCGACCCTTCTTTCATGGCCTCGATGGCCCGCGCCGTATCGGACTGGAAGGTGCTGATCAGAGAACCGATCTCCTTGGTCGAGCTCGCGGTGCGCTCTGCCAGCTTGCGGATCTCCTCGGCCACGACCGCGAACCCCTTGCCGTGCTCGCCTGCCTGGGCCGCGATGATGGCGGCATTGAGCGCCAGGAGATTCGTCTGCTCGGCCACCTCGTCGATGACGCTGAGAATGCTGCCCACTTCCTGGGAGTGCTCGCCGAGCGCGCCGATAACTTCCGCCGAGGACTGCACGGCCTTCTTGATGCGGATCATTCCCTCGATCGTCTTCTCTACGGCCCGCATGCCCTGCTCGGCGTTGAAGCCGGCCTGTTCAGAGAGGGCGTCCGACTGCTGGGCGCTGTGCTCCACCTGCTGGATGGCCCCGTCCATCTCCAGCATGGCGCCCGAGGTCTCGGAGATGAACTTTGAAAGAGCTTCCGTGTTGCGATCAATCTCCCGGATGGCCGCGGCCATCTGCTCGGTGGTTGCCGAAGTCTCCTGCATCGCCTGCGCCAGCCCCTCGGTGTGGCCGGCCACTTCGTCGATGCTTGCCACCATCTCCAGGACGGAGGAGGAGGTTTGCTCCGAAAATGAAGAGAGATTCTCTACGTTCGCGGCGATGCCGTTGTTGGAGGACTGCATGTGTTGCACGGAAGCGCTCACCTCGGTCAGGGAGTCGTTCTGGAGGTTACTGCTCTCGGAGACACGGCTGGACTGCAGGGCGATCTGGGTGGCGGCACCCTCCAGGCTCTCGTGGGCGCGGGAGAACGATCGGGCGAGACGGCGTGAGAGGGCGCCTGACGCAGTCACTACCACAACCGACACCACAAGCGCTGACAGCACGGCCAGCCACACGGATTCGCCCATCCAGTCGAAGTACGGCGTCAGCAGCTCCACGCTGACCACGCCGCCGGAGATCGGCGCGAGAGAGCGATGGGTTCCTCGTTGCGTCCTGTGGGCCGATGTGGTGCCGCTCAGGGTACTGCGGGTGGCGTGCACCAGCGCCTCGTCGCCGACCTCCCAGGCGGCGTCGAGGCCGGAATCTTCGGAGGAAGAGGCCGTGACTCGGAACTCGCCGCCGCTCAGCTGCAGGACCTCGATGCGCCTTGCACCGGTTTGCTCCGCCAGGCGCCGGAGAGGCTGTGAGAGGGCGGTACCGCTGAGCCTCCCCGAATTGACCAGCTCGGCCACACTGAGGGCCAGATCCAGGGCGCGTCTGGAGCTCTGACGGACCACCTCCTGGCTGCTGATCCAGGCACCGATGACACCGGACATAACCGCCGCAGAGATCGAAGCGACCGCCAGCGTCAGGACAATTTTGCGGATGAGGAGCAGGCGATTCAAAGGGGCTTGCATCAGAGGTCTCGGAGCCGGTGAAGCCAGAACCGATAGGCAAACACTGCTCCGCCGGCGCTGAATATAGGCGCCATCGCGGGGAACGCAACTTACTGGAACCGGAAAGGGCGGTGGGTACGGGGGTCAGCGGTCCGGCGGGCCGGATTGCGCGGAGTTCTGGGCCGGCGGCCGGGGCTCCACCCGGACCGTGCGGAATCGCTTCACCAGAACCTGCCCCGGGGGGGCACCGCGCGGCCGCCGCACGTATCGCCTTTGCGTGTAGTGCACGTCCACGGCCCCTCCTCCCCGTGCTTTGCTGAAGAAGGCGGCCAGGGCTGCCGCTTCCTTGAGGGTCCGCGGTGGGATTTGTGGCTTGCGCGACGGATTGCGCACGACGACGTGTGCCCCCGGTGAGCCTGCCGCGTGCATCCAGAAATCGTGGGGAGCGGAGACTCCGAACGTCAGGCGGTCGTTGGCTCGTGCCCCCCGGCCAACCAGGATCGTCCACCCCTCGCTGGATCGGAACTCGCGTGCCCTGGCCTCCGGGCCACGCTCCCCTGCCCCGGCGCGCAGGGTGCGCTCTGAGGAAACACCCCTCGGGGCCAGCTTCCAGCGCTCGGCGAGAACCCGCACCTTCCGCAGGGTACGGGCGGTGCGCACTTGGTTCTGCACCGGGCCCAGGCCTCCGAGCCGCTTGGTGATCTCCTGCATTCGCTTCTCGATGTGCGGCACTGAACGGCGTGCCCGGCGATAGCGATGAAACATTCTCTCGGCGTTCTGTCCGATCGACAGTGCCGGATCGACCAGGATGCTCAATTCCTGCCCACCCCCGTATCGATCGAGAACGGTGACAGTACTTCCCTCAATGCGCAACGAATCTTTCTCACGCAGGAGGATCTCACCCCACACCCGGTACTGATCGCCCTGCTGGGCGCGCTCGAGATCCCTCTCCAGCGCTTCCTGCAGGCGTCGCAGGCGCCGCGTCTCGGTTTCGAAGGAGGAGGCCAGGCTGCGGCGCTCGGTGTCGAACTCCTTCCATCGGTCGGCGAGCCGGCCATGCAGCTCGAGGGCCTCGCTGAAGCTTTCGAACCTGCGGGCCACGAGATGGGACGCACTCGCCAGGGGCCACGGGGCGACAAAGAACCGGTCCGTCTCCAGGGCCAGATGTTCTTCGATCTCATCCGGATCGCAGGGGGAATACAGATGAGGCTCGAAGCGCCCGCCCTGCAGACGGGAGACGATTCCCCCCCATACAGCAGCCAGGTCCTCTTGACCCTCCCTCACGCGATGTTCGATCTCACGGGCCAGCATGGAGCCGAGCCCTCGCACCTCACGGACCAGGAGCCTCACGAAATCTCCCCCGACACCACCGGCGGAGCGGGCGAGCTGCTCGAGGTCGGCGGGGGCCAGGGACAGGACACCCGCGCTCTTTAGCGTAGGGGGCGGCTGGTACGGCTCGCCCGGGGCAGGCGCGCGGAACTCGCTCTTGAGGGTACGGGCGAAGGCCTGGATGCGGCCGTCCTGATTCAACCAGAGGAGGTTGGACGAGCGTCCCAGAAGCTCGGCCACGAGCCGGCGCTCCCCGTCCGGGGATCGCAGGAACAGGCTGATGACGCGCTCCTCGGGGTCTTTAGTAATTTGCTCGATCCGGGCTCCCACCGCCTCCCGGCTGAGCCTGGCGGTAAACGGCTGGGGTGTCTCTGCGAGCGGCGGGTGGCCACGTAGAAGATGAAGGCGTGATCGCCCCGGCCCGGTGGCGATCCGGAGGCGCACGCCGCGGCCGAAGTCGAGGATCAGATCCCCCTCGCGGCTCTGCTCCACGCGCTCCAGGCGCCTGCCGGGCAGCACGCCGGCCAGCTCGGCAACGACGCCGTTCAGCACCACGTTGTCCACCCGCGCTTCCCCCAAAAATGAAACAGGCGGCCCGGGGGATTGTTCCCCGGCCGCCCGTCTGGCTGGCCTTCAGGGCCCGAGGGCCCTCAGCCGTTAATCAATGTTCCGCCTGGCTTCGGAGCGTGACCCCTATAGCCCGGTCAATTTTCTCCTCTACCTTTTGTTCCGACTGCCTGGAAACCTCGGCGATCTCGCTCACCACCAGGTAGCGGGCCTTGTCGAGCATCTTGCGCTCGCGGTAGGAGAGGCTCTTGCTCTGGCTCAGAAGGGCCAGGTTCTTGAGAACCTGGGCAACTTCCTCGATGGAGCCCGTGCGCATGCGATCGGAGTTCTCCTGATACCGCCCCTTCCAGTCAGAAGCGACCGTCATGTCGCTGCTGCGCAGGATGCGGAAAACCCTATCGAGCTGCTTTTTGCTCACTACCTTCCGCAGCCCTACCTGGTCCGTGTTGGCGGTTGGAACCATCACCGTGCTCTTGTTGGAATAGATGCGCAGGCAGTAGAAGGCACTGTCCCCGCCATTCTCCGCACGCATGGCAATGTCCTCGATGACCCCGATTCCGTGATTTGGATAGACGACCTTGTCCCCGACCTTAAATGCCACCGGCGAACTCCTTTCGTTAGTCCTGACCCACGCCGGCGCCAATGTAAATGTAGGCGCACTGCTAATTTTATTGGACATATTGGATAAAGTCAAGGAAATGCTACTATTGGACATAGTATTTCCATTTTAGGCTGGGAGTTCCATTGCCCATTCAACATATTAAGT
The DNA here is from genome assembly GCA_027295505.1 of Acidobacteriota bacterium. Taxonomy (GTDB): domain Bacteria; phylum Acidobacteriota; class Polarisedimenticolia; order JAPUKU01; family JAPUKU01; genus JAPUKU01. The sequence goes on along the minus strand of JAPUKU010000012.1, from coordinate 10,561 downwards.
ATCGTAAGAGCTTGGATATTTGCCATTTAACCATTTTAATACTCGGTTGATTCCAGCTTGCTTCTTGGAGGGTTAACACCTTAAGATCCGACCCTTTCGGGAGCCCGGAAGTGGTCTGGATCAAATGGATTGGATGGGTGGTGGCGACGGTGGTGGGAGTCTATCTGACCATCGTGGTTCTGTTCGTGCTCTACTTCGCTCTAGCGTCGTACATTCCGCTACTCTACCGCAAGGTTCGCCGCCTGTTCAGTCCCCGGGGTGAGGGGCCGAACGCGCAGAGCTGAACGGCTACTTCGCGGGGGGGGCGATTCTGTAAGTCCGGCCGCGCGTAGACGTCAGACCCTCCACCAGCTTCACCTCCGGCACACTCTGCTTGGCTTTGACCATGCATTCGTCCTGGGTGGCATGGATTCGATCGCCCCAATCCCCGGCAAAGCCGAACAGCAGGTCGCGAGGGTCCGTCGCGATGATCAGCTCCTTTCCCTCGAGCCTCTCCTTGAAATAGAACGGCTCATAGCAGGGCAGGACCCGCACCGCGATCACCAGGTTTTCCCTCGATTTTGGGGAGGTGTAGTTCAGCAATGCAGAGACATGAAACTCATCTCCCTTCTTGAACTGCGGCTCTTCCGGCAGTGTACCGGACATTACCATCAGGCAGAGAGGCAGCAGAATCAGACAGAGAGCAATTTTCATTTTGAGGTTCCTTCTATGCCGTACGTCGCTCTGATCTAATCGTACCCCTGAGGGGCCCCTCCGGCAAGGTTGCAGGCGGGGACACCCGCCAGAACCTCTTCCGCACCTCCGGCCAGCGTTCCAGGATCCGGCCCGCCCTGAGGCTGCCTGTCAGCAATCGATGTCGCTGGATCAACTCCAATGGAGCGCTCTCGGTTGACGAGAGGGTATTGCCGGCGAAGCGGGCGTCGCCGCAGGACGGCCTGCTCGCGGTCGAGCCACACAGTCTCATCCAGAGACCGGCGGAGCTCCGGGCATGCATTGTCGATCCGCAGCCGGCGCCGGGGGGCTCGGCTGTCCGCGCCGGGCAGAGCTTTGGAGCTATTCTCTCGCTTTCCTTTGCGCTAGAGATCCCGCGCGTACTGGTGCCCCTCCAATATCGCATGCTGAAGAGAGCGCGGGGCAAAAGCATCTCCCACGATTCGCACTTCCAGGCCCTTTTCCTTCAGCGGTTGGCTCAGTGTATCCAGGCGCGCGCCTCCATACGCATAGACAAATCCATCGTAGGGCCCGACCTTTGACAGATCGCCGGTCCACTCGTTCCGGACAATCAGGTGATTCTCCCGAATCGCTTCGGCCCGCAGGTGGTGGAAGTACTGAATGCCCTTCTTGAACCCCCTCGTCAGAAGGGGCGGGCGTGTCGTGGCACCCAGGAAGCTGCCGATCACCTCCTGGCTGGTGACCAGATCGACATCGTGGCCACGGTCGAGAAGATATTCCGCGGTGGTCGGACCCTGGTGTCCGAACTCCTCGTCGATGACCAGGAGGACTTTGCCGAGCTCACCGGCCGTGCCCTGCAGGACCTCCCAGGCAGACACAACCGTGTGCCGGTCCATCCCTTCCAGCTGCGGCTTGCGTTCCGTAGCTCCTGTGGCGACGAACACCACATCCGGAGACTCAGCCAGGATTGCCTCTACGTCTGCCTCCGTATTGAGGCGAATGTCCACACCGAGCTTCCCGCACTGCAGGCTCGACCAGCGCGTGGCTCCGTCAAAATCCTGCCGGGCCGGTGCCCGCCGGGCGATCAGCGTCTGCCCACCCAGATCGGACCCTTTCTCGAACAGAACCACCTGATGCCCGCGGATTCTCGCCACACGCGCTGCCTCGAGACCCGCCGGTCCTCCGCCGACGACCACCACCTTCTTCTTCTTCGGGCCGGTGCTGGCAGTCAGGTTGGCCCACTTCGTCTCCCGGCCGATCACGGGGTTCTGCACGCAGGTCACGCCCCGGCCGGTATAGATGCGATCGATGCAGCCTTCGTTGTACCCCATGCACTGGCGGATGTCCTCGACCTGCCCGGCGCGTGCCTTGTTCGGCAGATGGGGATCGGCGATCAGCGCACGGTTCATGATGACGAGATCCGCCTGTCCGGCAGCGAGCACCTTCTCTGCCTGTACCGGATCGACGATCCGTCCGTAAGCGATCACAGGCGCCTCCACGACCTTGCGGATGCTCGCAGCAAGGTAGGTGTACAGGCCGAGCTTAAACGACATGTTGGGAACAGCGGCCGCCTCGCCGACATACGTCTCCGCAGTGCCCCCTATCACGTTGAAATAGTCGAGCATTTTCAGACCATCGAGACGGCGGCAGATCTCCTGCATCTGCTCATTGTCGAGGCCGTTATCGGTCAGATCGTCTCCGGTGAGCCGGATGCCGACGATGAAGTCGGACCCGACCCGCTCGCGCACCGCCTCGATGATGCGCATCCCGAACCGCAGGCGACTGTCGATGCTACCCGCGCCGTACTCGTCCGCGCGGGTGTTGACGTTGAGGGTCCAGAACTGGTCGATGAGATGGCAGTGGCTGGCGTTGAGCTCGCATCCGTCGAACCCCCCCTGCTTGAGCCGCCAGGCCGCATCAGCGAACGATCGGACGAACTCGTCGATCATCTCCTTATCGAGCGGATGCGGGTTCTCGCGATGGTTCGGCTCCCGGATATCGCTCGGCGCGTAGAGACGATTCCACAGATCGATGCTGCGGCCGCGCCGACCGCGGTGGGTGATCTGACAGACGACCGGCACGTCGTATTTGTGCATCGTGGAGCTGAATTTCTCCAGATACGGGATCACTCGATCCTCGAAGAGCTCCACGCCGTTCCAGTCCCGCGCCGTGCTGGAAGGATGCACGCTCGCGGAGCCAAAGCACATCATGAAACCGACACCGCCGCGCGCCTTCTCCTCGTAGTAGCGTCGCTCGACCTCGTCCGGCATGCCGTCGTGGCCAAGAGCATCGGCATGGGCGCTGCAACAGATGCGATTTTTTGCCGTGACATGACCAACCTTTATGGGCGTGAACAGATGTTCGAAATCAGCCATGGGGTTCCTCATCTACCGCGCGCGGCCCGCGAGCCCGGCGGGAATCACCTTCTGCCGTACGTTGTGGCCCGCGAGGACTCCTGTCCTTGCGCTCTTTCCGAGGGGACGAAGAGGGCGGAGCCTCCACCCTCCGTGTCGAGTCGTGGAGATGTGACTCATCCGCAACGGATCTACGGATGAAGCCATGGTGGCCAAGGTAACGGAGCAGGTGCTGGGCACAGGTGGCAGCGTCCGCGACAATGAGGTGATCGTCATCCACACCCCCACCGGTGGAATCCGAGAGCCCCAGCAGAGCCTGCATCCGGTCGGAGGCCGATGCGCTCGTCTTCTCCAGCGATACCGGTGATCGGGTCCGTGGTCTCACGACCTTCCAGGCACCCACCGCGACCGGTTGCGGATCATTTCGTGATGCCGTCTCAGTCGACACTGCAGGAACGGCCACCTTCTGCCGCCGGTGGCGGGAAACATACTTCAGTCGCGGGGCGCTCTCCGAGATACCGAGAACGACGGTGCCTCTGACCTCCAGGATTTCCCTGGCGCCACGTCCCAGATCGCGCGTCACGGTCAGATTTCCGTTCTGCGCTCTCTCGATATCCAGAACATCCAGAACCATGTTCCCCTGGCTGCGCTCGGCGAGCTGCGCAAGGAACCGATCACCCTGGACGCCGGCGCCGCCAACTCCAACCAGGGCGACATCGAACTCAAAGGAGTTGACATCGTCCAGGGGCGCGGCGCCTGCGGCACCTGCTGCCAGGGCATAGCGCCACGCTTCCTCGTCGTCCCTCCTGCAATAGGCATCGACACGCCCGCCGAAGCGCTCGAGCGCCAGCGCCACGGCCGCTCGATCCGAGGCCGGCAGGACTGGTACCGAACCGCGATGAGCATTGCCGGCCACAACAGAGCCGGAACCCAGAATGACAGCGACTCGTGTCATCTTACCAGCCCTGCGACTCGACCACGAGCTCAGCCAGATCTTTGACTTTCAAATCTCCCCCTCCATCCGGCAACAGGGCTTTGCCCGACTCCAGCATCGTCTTGCAGAACGGGCACCCTGTGGCGACGATGGTGGCCCCCGTTTCGGCTGCTTCGGCGGCACGCAGACTCTCGACCCGCGTCTTCCCGGGTACATCGAGCCATAATGCCCCACCTCCCGCACCACAACAGAAAGAGCTCGCTCCGTGCCGGGGCATCTCGAGCAGGTTTGTCTGTTGAAGCGCCCTGAGCACCTCACGAGGGGCCCGGGTCTCACCGTTGCCCCGACCCAGATAGCATGGATCATGAAAGACGATCTTCTCCGACCCACTCGACGGTAAGCTCAGCTTTCCGTCCCGGATCATTCTCGCCAGGAACTGGCTGTGGTGCTCGACCTCGAATGAGGCGCCCAGCTCGGGGTACTCGTTCAGGAACGTGTTGAAGCAGTGCGGGCAGTGAGTGAGCACCCGCTTCACGGCGTGGCGCCGGAACCGGTCGATGTTGGTTCGTGCCGCTTCACGGAAAAGCCCTTCTTCCCCCATGCGACGCGCCGGGTCGCCCGTGCAGCACTCACGCGGACCCAGAACATGATAGCGGACCCCAAGTCGATTCAGGATCCGGATCATGGCACGGCTGACCGCCTGTCCGTCTGGATCGAAGCTGCCCGCGCAGCCGACCCAGTAGAGCAGATCGATCGGCTCATCCTCTCGAGCCACCGGAACCTCCAGGCCACTGGCCCAGGCCATGCGGTCAATCGCTGCCTTGCCGTACGGGTTGAACTCGGAGGCAGTGCTTTCGAACACCTTTTCCGCAGCCGCGGGCACCGTGCCGGTCTCCACCCGGCCACGACGTCCATCCACGATCTTGTCGTAGATCTCGATCCCTACGGGACAGACCTCATTGCATGCTGTGCAGGTCGTGCACGACCACAGAGCTTCATCCGGAACATGCGCCAATATTGAAACGCCGGCCGCACATCCCTGCGCCCCGCGATCGTTGCCTGCGGCTATGGCCTCCCTGTCGAGCGCCGCGCGCAACCCCAGAATTACCTCGCGCGGGCGCAGCGGCTTGGCGGCGGCCGTGGCTGGGCAGACCTCGTTACAGCGCCCGCAGGTCGTGCAGGCATCGGTGTGCACGAGATCCCGCCATGACAGATCACCTGTGGTCGCCACACCGGGAGCTTCGTGCTCCAGCGCTGGGAGGCGGAGCTTCCCGAGCGCTTTCCCGCTCCGGGTAGCCCAGCTCACCGCGCCGTAAGCCATATGGCCGAAAAACTTCCATGGCAGCAGCGCAAAAAACGCGGCACAGAAGAGTGCGTGTGTCACCCACAGAACCCGATGCGGAAGGAGCGCCGCACTTCCCCGGACCCCGAGAGCGCGAAACCCGCGGGCGATGGCGTAACCGACCATGCTCCAGCGCTCGAAGTCCGGCAGATCCTGTGCGATGCGCAGACCTTCGAGGAGAAAACCGCTCAACCCTATTACCAGCAACAGCCAGGCGAGCGACGAGACCCAAGCAGCGTTGAGGATGCGCTTTTCTCTTCCAACCATCCGGCGGGCGAGAAACATCACCAGGCCGGTGATGAAAGCCACACCGCCCAGGTCGATGACCAGCGAAGCGATCAGGTAGAAGGTGCCGTGGAAGAAATGAAGGGGCGTGCTGTGCTCCAGGAACACCAGGCATGTTCCCACGAACAGAATGACGAAGCCGTAGAACATGGAAAGATGGGCGATACCCGCATACCGGTCGCGCAACAACTGCTCGTGAAAGGTGAGGTAGCGCACCACCGAGCCCAGTCCCGCAGTAAACGAACGGTGTTCTGCCTGTCTGGTTTCCGGTCTCGCCCGACGGTAGCGACTGAGGCGCCTCAGGAACTGCACGGCAGCCACCCCACACGCCGCAAACGTGACGCCATAGAACGCGACACGCATGAAGGAAGGCACATTTCCAAGGATCTCGCGCGTGACCTCCATGCCAGATCCCGTCATTCTTTCAATCCTTCCCCCACTCGCTGGAGGATTTCGTGAAGATCGCCCACGAGTCCCAGGTGCGCAATTCTAAAGATGGGAGCTTCAGGATCGGTGTTGATCGCCACCACATGCTCGGATCCGGACATACCCTCCAGGTGGTGGCTGGCGCCGCTGATGCCGCAGGCTATATAGAGGCCGGGAGCCACCGTCTTGCCGGTCTGGCCGACCTGGCGCTCGTACTCGAGCCATCCCAGATCGACCACCATGCGGCTGGCTGCCACACCCGCACCCAGCCTAACGGCAAACCGTCTGAGGCCGTCGAACCCTTCCTTGCTCCCGACCCCGCGGCCCCCGGCGACAAGCTTCTCCGCATAGCGGATGTCCATGGTCACGGGGTCCGCGGGAACAAACTGTACCCGTCGCACGCTCTCCGCTTCGCGTACGGGGTTGACCTCAGTCACCTCGCCGCTTCGATTGGGATCGGCCGGCATCGCCTCGCCGACCCCCGGCTTCAGGGTCATCACAACCGGCTCATCCGGCCTCAGACTAACCTTTCGCGCTCTGCGTTGAGTGGGGTCGAGTTCGGTGATCTCGAGATCCTGCTCCTGCGCACGGACCATGAGGGCCGGCGACGCCCACCTCCACCCCATGCGCACTGCGAGTCGGGATCCCAACTCGCGCCCCCTGCAGTCGCCGCACGCCAGTACGAGCCGAGGCCGGTGGCGGGCAAGAGCTACAGCCGCGGTGGCCAGGATCGATTGCGCCCCCGGCCGCGCCGTGACGTGCTCAACACGATCAGCTCCATGAGAGATCAGCGAGCCGGCCTGGATCCGATCGACGCCGGTCACGAACACACCGACCCTGGTGCCGATCTGATCTGCTATGAGGCGGGCGTCACCCAGCCGCTCCAGAGTGGAAGGGTCGATCCCTTCGCTGAGAACCCATACACCGATTTTCACACCACTCTCCAGTACCGGATCTTGCTCCTAGAGATCTTGCCTCAGAACGAGGTATTTAGGAATTCCCCTTGGGTATCTCCTTGCCGGGGTCGATGAACGGCTTCTCGACAGTCCTCGCCGAGGCTTTCCCATGAGGAGTTTCGATCTCATACCTCCTGTCCAGAGCTGCGTGCTCGGTCGGGAGCATTGCAAAACCGATGTTCTTCTCGAGGCGAGGTGAATAGCAGGCAGAGGTAACACTACCGATTCGGGTTCCGTCCTTAGTGACCGGGAACATGTCGACCATTGTGTTGTCGACGAAGGAACCCAGCCTGGGTCCGTCGATCTCGACGCCGACCAGCTTGCGCTTCGGCCCTTCCTTCTTGATACGTTTGAGGGCTTCCTTGCCGGTGAAGTCAGCCTGCTGATCGAGATCCACCATCCATCGGTACCCCATGTCGACCTCGAAGGGATTGGTGTCGTACCAGATGTCACAGCCGAAGGCCAGAATGCCGCCCTCGATACGTCGGATATGGCAGGGACCGATGACGCGCAGATCGTGGGGCTTTCCCGCCTCCAGAACAGTGTTCCATAGCTTGATGCCGTTTCGCGTAGCATCGTACAGGTAGATCTCGTAGCCCAGTTCGCTCGTGTACCCCGTGCGAGAGACGACCACTCGCATGTCACCGAGCCTGGTTTCGGTCATGAAGTAGTACGGCATCTGCAGAATTTTCTCTCCGAACAGATCCGCCATGACCCCCTTTGCCTTGGGCCCCTGAATCTGCACCGGTGCAACGTCGATCTCACGAATGGTGACGTTTTTGCCCAGACCGTGGGCAAGACCCTGCGCCCACAGGCCGGCATCACTATCCGCGAGCGACAGCCAGAAGCGGTTTTTCTCCAGGCGCAGCAAGACGGGATCGTTGATGATCCCCCCGTCCGGCGCGGTGATGAAGACGTACTTGCACTGCCCGACCGCACACTTATTCAGGTCGCGCGGCACCATCATGTTCACGAAATCAAACGCATCGGGCCCGGAGATCTCGATCTGTCGTTCGACTCCTACGTCCCAGAGAGTCACGGCTTTTAGTAGGTGCCAGTACTCGGCCACCGGATCCCCATAATGGCGTGGATGGTAGGTGTGGTTGTAGACGCTGTAACTCTTGACGCCGTGTTCCCGGGATGCGTAGAAGTACGGCGACTTCCGAAGCCGCGGGTAAAGCAGGATACCTGGATTCTCATGTACTGCCATTGGATCTCCTCCCTTTTACAAACCCCATACGGCGGGAGATTGCCGCTCCCGCATCCATCGCCATCCGACCCAGCTTTCCAAGCTCCCGGGGCCGCATCCGGAACGCAGGCCCCCCGACGCTCACGGCCGCCACAACGCCCCCGTCCGCGCCTCTCACAGGCGCGGCGACGACATTGAGCCCGTCCTCCAGCTCCTCGATCGCCCGGGCGTAGCCCCGCCCGCGGATCTCGGTCAACTGACGCTCCAGCTTTCTCCGGCTGGTTATGGTGTTTCCGGTCAGGGCTTCAAGTGGCGGTGCAAGCATACGGTCCCGTTCAGGCGCTTCCAGGAACGCCAGCAACACCTTGCCGTTCGCGGTGCAGTGAAGCGGCGTCCGGCGGCCCACCCAGCTCACGTTGACGATGTTGCGGGTGCCGGCGATCTGATCGACGTGCATGACCTGGTTGCCGTCCAGGACCGCGAGGTTGACTGTTTCAGAAGTTGTTGCGGCAAGATCTTCAAGGATTGGCCGGGCCTGCCCGATCAGATCGATGCCGGCCATGGCCGAACCGGCGAGATGGATGAGCCCCAGTCCCAACCGGTACTTGTCGGTGGCAGGGTTGCGGTAAACCAGCCGGCGTTGGGCGAGTGTGGCAAGCAGCCGGGAGGCAGTTGCCTTGTGGACCCGGAGCTGCTTTCCGAGCTCCGTCACGCCGTGCTCTTCTCCGTCTGAGAGCGCCTCGAGCAGATCCACCGCTCTGGAAACCGACTGAACGCTGCCGTCTCTCTTGTTGCGCAATGTGTAACTCCGTATTGGATAACGCAACCGGAGAGATTCTACACCATGATTTCACGAATGCCAATCAAATTCGGGCCTTCCCTCCGGCAAGAGCAACCCCGGGTTAAAGCACAGCTCGGCGGCGGAGGGGCACCGACGGATGGAAGGTGGCCTGTAGAGGCCGCCGGTAGGATAGTGACGCCGCAGGCGCTCCCCGAGCGCAGCCTCAGAGCCTCACAGAGGAGGCAAGGAAGTGGCTGATCAGGCCCCTGAACGTCGTGTTACGCTCAGAGCACGAAGCCCCAGAGGTCCCTCCAGGGCATGTGAAACCGGCCTGCATTGTATCCCCCGCGTCAAGCCTATCTTATTGATTATCCAGTAACTTATAGAGAATCTGAGGATAGCAGTGTGAAGGAGCGCGTTTGCGGGCGAGGGCTCGCCGCTAGAGCCGAGTGATTCTGGGACTACCGAACCACCTATTCAGGAGTTGCGGGTCGTGCTGCTCTCAACGATGCTGGCGGAGGAGGGCATTGGTGAGTGGGGCTTTGCGGCTCTGGTTGAGCTTGGAACGAGACGCATCCTATTCGACACCGGAGCGCGACCCGACACGGTGTGGAAGAATGCTCAGGAGCTTGGAATCGACTTGTCTCAAGTGACCGATGTCATCCTCAGCCATCATCATCGAGATCACATCGGCGGGTTGTTGACACTGCGTCGAGAACTACGGACAGGAAATCCAGCGGCGCTTTCACGTGTGCATGTTGGGCGTGGCATGTTTGAGAGCCGCAGCAACGCCAACAGCAACGGTGAGAAGAATGCCATGCTGGCTATCAAGCGTGAGTACGAAGCGATGGGTGGCACGTTCATCGAGCATGAGAAGCCAGTCGAGTTAATGAAGGGGGTGTGGTTAACGGGGCCTGTACCGAGACTTCATCCAGAGCGCAATTGGAGTGGTGCAACGCAGATCCACACAACCGAAGGATGGATTGAAGATACAATCCCAGAAAGTCAATCGCTGGTGCTAGACACAACTCAGGGCCTGGTAATTCTTTCTGGCTGCGGCCATGCAGGGATCGTTAACACAATTGAACATGCCCGCAGCAAGATTCGTGAAGCTCCTGTCTATGCCATGTTAGGAGGGTTCCATCTGGTAGAGGCGGATGACGAACGTCTTGAGTGGACGGGAACGCAGTTGCGCAAGTTCGGCCTCAGACACTTTCTAGGTGCTCACTGCACGGGCATCGAAGCAGTCTTCCAGATCCGCGATCACGCGCACCTTGACCGAAAGAGATGTGTGGTCGGCGCTGTGGGTGCTTCGTTTGAGCTAAGTGCTGGCATTGATCCGCTTACTCTGGCCCGCTAAGCTCGTTGCCGGTCTAGAGCATCAGGACAGGCTGAGGTTTGGGAGGCAGAGTATGGGAGGGATCCTGACGGGCAGGGAGCCGACTGCGTTTCAGAGTTGTGGGTAACCCGCGAGGAGGAAGGAATCATGTCTGCAAACCAACAGGTTTACGAAGGCTCATGCCTCTGCGGACGGGTTCGATACCGTGCCACCGGCCCTTTGGGTGAGTTTGGCTTCTGCCACTGCACTGACTGCCGCAAAACGCATGGTGCCGCATTTGGCA
>JAPUKU010000119.1 GCA_027295505.1 Acidobacteriota bacterium | reverse complement strand
TCTGGCTGTGGCCTGCGGAGCCACCGCCCTTGCCATCGCCAGCCTGCTGCGCCTGTCACTCCAGATCACCGTGGCGGTCTCGCACCCGGCGATGAAGGAGCGGTTTCTGGGGCTCATGGCTGGATTTCCGGAGTCGTTGCGGCCTCTGTTCGAGTTCCTGGCCGGCCCGCTTCCCTCCGGTCTCTTCACCGCGGCCGTGGACTCGTATCCGATCGCCGGCCTGCTTCTCGGGCTGTCGTTCCTCGCCCTGATCTCCGCAGCCTTTGCCTACCCGCTCACGCTCCTGTTCAGCGGCGGCACTGTCCTGTACGTGAGCTTGAGGGCCGATAGAGAGATCGAGAATGTTTGAACGCCGGCTCTTCCGGCGCGCCTACGCGCTGGTGATGGAAGATCCGAAGGCGTTCCTTCTGGGGGGAGCGATCCTGGCGGCTATCAACCTCGCCACATCCGGCCTGCTCATCGGCCCGGCTCTGGTCGGTATCTCGAACGCGGTTCTGAAACGGGGGCGAGAGGAGGAAGTCTCCCTCTCCGATCTGTTCAGCGGGTTCGAGCGCTTCGGCCACACACTGCTGGCCGGGCTGGTCTACAGTCTGTGCGTGGCGGCGGGGCTGGTGTTCTTCATCCTGCCGGGGCTGGTGGCCGGCGCGGTCCTATTCCCCATGTTCCCCCTCATGGCCGAGAAGCGGCTGGCGTTTCCCGAGGCGTTCACCCGGGCCTGGCAACTCACGCTTCCCGACCTCTTCGAGCATAGCCTCCTGTACACCCTGGCCCTGGCCCTGGCGGCCGCCGGTCTCCTGGTCTACCTGGTCGGCGTCTTCCTGACCCTGCCCCTGGCCGTCGTGACCCTGGTGCTGGCGTACCAGGAAATGTCCCGGCAGAACAGCCCTGAGCCTCCCCAGCCCGTGGAAGACACCGGGAGCCCCGCCTGAGCCCTCAGGGCTCCATGCGGCTCAGGTGCTCTCGCGGAATTTGATGCTGCAGCCGATGGCCTTGGTTTGCCGCATGGGAATCGGCTTGCCCGCGAGCATCGCCTCCAGGGCGTCCACCAGGTACTCGTCCGCCACCTTCTCCGGCTCCTTGGCGTTGTCGTCGATGGCGCCGTGGTAGACGAGCTCATTGTTGCCGTCGAAGAGGAAGATTTCCGGAGTCCGGGTGGCCCCGAAGGCCGCGGCCACCTCGGAGGTCATGTCCACGACGTACGGGAAGGCGAAACCTTTCTCCTTGGCGCGCTGCTTCATGACCTCGAAGCTGTCCTCGGAGTTCTGCTCCGGATCGTTCGAGTTGATGGCGATGACACCGACTCCCCGATCCTGGTAGGCGTTCCCCACGGAGGCAATGCGATCCTCCCAGGCCTTCACCCAGGGACATGCATTGCAGGAGAAGATCACCAGTGTGCCCTTCTTGCCGGCCACGTCAGCGATCGAGAATGACTTATCGTCCACGTTCTGCATCTTGACCGTCGACTGGGGCGGACGGGCACCGAACTCCAGCGCCGCCTGTTGCTCACCGGCCCTGGGTGCCGAAAGCCAGGTACTCACGGCCAGCACGGCCGCCAATGCGATCCCTCCAATGCGGTACGTCGTACGCATGAGCCCTCCTCTAGCCGCGCGTTCCTGCGGGCTTGTTCAAGACCTCGAGCACCCGCTGCTCGAAGGTTGCGTAGTTTGCCTTCTCCTGCCAGAAGTGCTTCAGGCGCCCCTCGCCATCATAGATGAAAGTCGCTGGCAGGGCACCGGTCCAGTCCTCGTGCAGGGAATTGATGAACTCCATGTCCTTTCCCGTCTTGATGTAGGTACGGAAGTCCACGCCCTGCTCGTTCAGGAACCGCAGTACCTCCGGCATCTCGCTGTCGAAGTCAGCCGAGACCAGGATCAAACGGAACCCCTGATCACCGTAGTCACGGCGCATGCGCACCAGGTCCGGAAATTCCTCCCTGCAGGGCATGCACCAGGTCGCCCAGATGTTGACCAGCACGGCGCCGGCCCCCGGGGCTCTTACCTCCCGAAGGATGTCCTCGGCGCTGGCCGGCTCCACAGCAGGCCCCGCCCCTTGCTTTGCTTCAGTGAGGGCCGGGGTCTCTTCGAGAGACGGCCCTGCATTGCCCGGGTGGGGCGCACAGGCAAGCATGGCGATTCCGGAGGCCGCCACGAGCAGAGTTTCCATGATGTTGCGGTGCAGTGTGTGCATGATGGACCCGGGTGGACCGGAACAGTCTAGCGCCTCCCGGTGGCGCTGCACAGTCCGCGCCGGAATGGGGGTGGAGTCCGCCCGGTCGGCGAACGGTGAGAGAATGGAGACGCGGGGAAGGGGAGGACCTTGACGGCCGACTTTGCTCCCGATATAGTTAACCACATCGTTAAATAAGTGTCTGCCGGCAGCTGGAGGAAAACCGATGAGCCGAGCCGTGAAGCTGTACGATCTCGCCCCTTCGCCGAACAACATCAAAGTACGTCTGGCCCTGGCGTACAAGAGGATTCCGTATGAGCGGATCCCGGTCGACTTAGAAGAGCGCGAACCGCTCATTCAGGTCTCCGGGCAGCCGCTCGCACCGGTCCTCGTGCACGGCGAGAGCGTCCTTTTCGACTCTGCCGCCATCCTGCGTTACCTGGACGCGAACTGGCCCTCCCCACCGCGCCTGTTCAGCTCCGACCGACAGGAAATGCGCCAGATCGACGAATGGGAGTTGTTCGGTCGTACGGAGATCGGCGGCGCCGTGGGCACGCTCTTCGCGCAATCGTTCGAGACTTCTCCTGATTTGGAACGCGTCAAGAAAGCCTGCAAGAAGTTCAACCATGCCGCCTCGCGGGTCGAGGAAGCCCTGTCGCAGAGCACCTACCTGATGGGCGAGGCTCCGAATGCCGCCGACTTCAGCCTGGTTCCGATGATGAACCTGAGCGTGCTGTCTCCCCAGGGTGCCAAGAGCAACCCCATCTATGCGTTCTTCGCAGCCAACCTGAAGCTCGAGAACGCCCCAAAGACCCGTGACTGGATTGGGCGCGTGATGGCGTTCGATCAGCAGGCGTAACACGGTGCGACGCTCAGCGCGCCGAGCACCGGCCCACTGCCGGTGAGCTGCGGCGGACCCGGCGGCTTGCGCCGGCGCGCTGCCAGCGGATAAGATTTCATTATCCGTCGTCCTGGAGATCCTCCCGGAAATCTCGCCATGGTCAAGCACCGCGGATTCCGCGTGAGCGGGTCTTTTCAGGATGTCGTGCCGATGATGGAAACCTGATCATGTCCAATGATTCGCTTCATGAAGTCGATCCGCAGATACACCAGGCCATCCTGGATGAGACGCGGCGCGAGAACTCGACCCTCGAGCTGATCGCCTCGGAGAACCACGTCAGCGAGGCGGTCCTGGAGGCGCTGGGCTCGGTGCTCACCAACAAGTACGCTGAAGGGTACCCGCGCCGGCGCTACTACGGAGGCTGTGAGTGGGTGGACCGTGCCGAGGAACTGGCCATCGAGCGAGCGCGGCAGATTTTCGGCGCCGAGCACGCCAACGTGCAACCGCACTCCGGGGCCCAGGCGAACATGGCCGCCTACCTCTCCGTCCTGAAACCGGGCGACACGATCCTGGGGATGAACCTGAGCCACGGCGGCCACCTCACCCACGGCCATCCGCTCAACTTCTCCGGCTTCCTGTTCAAGGTCGTGCCGTACGGAGTTCGCAAGGACACCGAGCAGATTGATTACGATGAGCTGGCCGAGCTTGCCCGGCGGGAGAGGCCGCGCATGATTATCATGGGCGCTAGCGCTTACCCGCGCACCATCGACTTCGAGCGTGCAAGCGCCATCGCCCGCTCGTGCGACGCCTACCTGCTCGCTGACATGGCCCACATCGCGGGCCTCGTCGCCGCCGGCCTGCACCCCAGCCCGGTGCCTCACTGTGACTTCGTGACCACCACGACGCACAAGACGTTGCGCGGCCCTCGCGGAGGTCTGATCCTCTGCAAGGAGCGCCATGCGAAAGCTATCAACCGCTCCGTGTTTCCCGGCATCCAGGGCGGGCCACTCATGCACGTCATTGCCGCCAAGGCGGTGGCCTTCAAGGAAGCCCAGCAACCCGCATTCAAGCGCTACCAACAGCGGATCATCGACAATGCCCGCACGCTTGCGGAGACTCTAGCGGCGGCAGGCCTGCGCCTGGTTTCAGGCGGTACCGACAACCATCTGATGCTGGTGGACGTAACCCGGGAGGGCCTCACCGGCAAGGAAGCGGAGAAGCGGCTCGAGCGCACGGGGATCACCGTCAACAAGAACACCATTCCGTTTGACAACAATCCACCCATGGTGGCGAGCGGTATACGGATCGGAACGCCCGCGGTGACGTCGCGGGGCATGGACGTCTCCGAGATGCGGGAGATCGGATCCCTGATCGTCGAGACGCTGCACAGCGCGCAGGAGGAGCCGGCCCTGAACTCGATCCGGGAACGGGTGCTGAACCTGTGCAACCGGTTCCCGCTCTACGCTCCCCGCATTACCTCCATGGAATCGCAGCGCCCGGCGGCGCACGACTAGGCGAAGCCCCCAGCCGTCACCGTGGGGCAGACCACCCGGCCATGGCACTCCTGCCCGTCCTTCTGGAGCTGAAAGACCAGAGCTGCCTCGTGGTGGGAGCAGGCCGTGTCGCCGCCCGCAAGGCGGCGGTGCTCCTGGGTGCCGGAGCGCGGGTGAGGATCGTGGCCCCCGAGGCGATTCCGGCTGTAGAGCGGATGGCCGCAGCGGGCCGGGTGACGCTGGTTCGCCGCCGTTTTCGTAAGGCGGATCTCACCCGTTGCAAGCTCGTGGTGGTGGCCACCGATGATCCGCTCGTGAACCGCGCCGTGGCCTCGGAGGCGCGCCGCCGCGGACTGCCCTGCAACTCCGCCGACGATCCCTCCCGCGGAACCCTGCAGTTTCCTTCCATCCTCCGCCGCGGTAAGCTCATCATTGCTATCTCCACCGGCGGGGCGAGCCCGGCCCTGTCCCGGCGGTTGAAACGGGATCTGGAGTCTGTCGTCGGACCCGAGTATGCTGCGCTCCTGAGGTCGCTCGGCGCAGCACGCCGCAAGCTCCGGAAAGAGGCCGGGAGCAAGCGGTCGCGCCGGCGCAGCCTGAGACGCCTGGTCCGACCCGGGGCCCTTGACCGGCTGCGCCAGGACCCAAGCAAACCTTGACACACCCGCCGTTCACCCGGCCCGGCAGCCCGGGGAAGAAAATCCCCGGCCTTATCAACCGGGCCCGTGAGGAGGAACCATGAGAAGGGGGATTGTTGTCCTCACGGCACTGCTGACCTGCGCCTGCGGGTTTTTCGGATCGAACCCCAAGAAAACGGTTAAAAAGTTCCTCGGCGCTCTGGCGGACGGAGAGTACATTGGAGCCTACGAGTACGTTTCGGCCAAGGACAAAGCGTTCAAGGAGCTGCAGGCGTTCGTGTCCGAACCAGCCTCGAAGTGGCTGCCTGAAGGGGTCGCGATCGACTCTGACTACGAGATCAGCTCGGTGGATATCGAGGGAAGCCGGGCTGAGGTACACGTCGCGTTCGAGAGCTCCGGCTCGGCGGACGGCAGTCCCGTCATTCAGATCTACGAGGTGATCAAAGAAGGCAAGACCTGGGGTGTTTTCCTGAACTGGGAAGCTGAAGCGCTCATGGCGGAGGCAAGCCAGTTGCGCGAGCAGGGCAAGCTGAAGGAGGCAGTGAAGCTCTACAACCGGATCCTGGCATCCGACCCCGACTACATGGCGGCGCTGGACGCGAGCAGCGAGGTGGAGAGGCTGATCGCCCTGCTCGAGATCACCAACCAGTACCGCTTGAACCACATGGAGATCCTGAACTTCAGGGTGCGTCCGGACGACCGGCGTTCCGGGCCCGGTACGTCTGTGTCGGGAACGATCCTGAACAATGGCCATCGCACGCTTCGCCTGGTTGAGATCACCGTCTATTTCACCTCGAGCGATGGAAAGATCGTGGCCGACAAAATGTTCCAGCCCATACCCTCGACCAACTTCAGCTACCATGGAGAGACAGGCTACCTCAGGCGCGGCGGCGTCAGGGAGTTCGGCTACATCCTGGACGAACGCTTGCCGTCCACCTGGTCCGGCAGAGCCGAGGCTCTCATCACCAAGATCGAGTTTGAGGAGACCACCTGAACCGGGCGGTGCCGGCGCTGCCCGCAGCCGGATCGAGGAATGGCTGGGCCCGGACGGCCGCCTGGCGCGCAGCCTTCCACATTTCGAGCACCGCCCCGGCCAGTGTGAGATGGCGGTCGCCGTGCTGGAGGCCCTGAAAGAGTCCCACCACCTGGTGGTCGAGGCCGGTACGGGAACCGGTAAGACGCTGGCCTACCTGCTCCCGGCCATCCTCAGCGGCGAACGCGTCATCATCTCCACAGCCACCAAGACGCTCCAGGATCAGCTCTTCACGCGCGACATTCCCCTCATCCGGGATCGGCTGGATCTCGAGGTGACTGCCTGCACGCTCAAGGGTCGCGATAACTACCTGTGCAAGCTGAGATCCAGAGAGTTTGCGGCCCAGCGCCACCTGTCGCGGGACGTCGCGGCCACCCTGCGCCTGATTCTCGACTGGGAGCAGCGGACCTCCACGGGTGACCGGGGAGAGATCGCCGAGTTACCGGAAGAGCTCGGCTTCTGGCCGCAGATCAGCGCCAAGGCGGACACCTGTCTCGGGCAGAAGTGCCCCGATTTCCAGCCCTGCTTCCTGACCGAGGCGCGAACACGCGCCCTCGCCTCACAGATCGTCATTGTCAACCATCATCTTTACTTTGCCGACCTCACGCTGCGCGAGCACGCCTTCGGCCAGATTCTCCCGGATCATCGATTGGTGATCTTTGACGAGGCGCACCAGCTGGAGGAGATCGCTCAGCAGTATTTCACCCGGGCGGTGAGCAGCTTTCGACTGCGGGAGCTCTGCGGTGATGTCGATCGATTCTGCGAGATGCGGCCGGGCCTGCGAGACCGCCTCGTTCTCCTCTCGCAAGATCTCTCGGCCAGCAGTCGCGAGTTCTTTGAGCGCTTCCGGCTCCAGGCGAACCGCTTCCGGCTGGCGCCGCCGCGGCATACGACTACCCACCCGGATGAGACGCGCGGCCCAGCGGATCAATCCGAGCTGCAGGCGCGCGTGACGTGCGATCCGGAGTGGGCGGATCAGTTCCTCTCCGACATCGAGCATCTGCGGACGCGCCTGGGAGTGCTTGCTCCGGGAGACGAGACGGCCGAGGGGCTCGCCAACCGCGCCGGAGTGATCGCCTCCGATCTCGAGTTCGTCATCCGGGGCGAGGATGCGGCCTTTGTCTACTGGGGCGAGAAGCGCACGGGCGGGACTTTCCTTCGCGCGACCCGCGCCGATGTTTCGGAACCGTTGCGCGAGCTGCTCTTTGAGCGCCGTGACAGCGTCATCCTGACATCCGCCACACTTTCGATCGGCGGATCTTTCCGCTTTGTCCGCGAACGGCTCGGGATAGAAAAGGCTGAGGAACAGGCGATCGCCTCCCCCTTCGATTATCCCTCACAGGCGATCCTTTACGCGCCCCGTGATATGCCCGAGCCCCGCCGTCCCGGCCACATGGACCGGCTGGAGTCGGAGATCCGGAGGCTTCTGGAGATCTCCCGGGGGCGCGCCTTTCTGCTGTTTACCTCCTATGCCGCCCTCGACGAGATGCGTTCACGTCTCTCCGGCAACGTCAATTTTCCGCTGCTTTGCCAGGGCGATGAGCCCAAGAACCTCCTGCTCGAGCGCTTCCGGCTGACCCCGAGCGCCGTGCTGCTGGGTACGACATCGTTCTGGCAGGGAGTGGACGTTCCGGGCGAGGCGTTGAGCCTCGTGGTGATTGACAAGCTACCGTTCGAGGTCCCCACCGATCCGCTGGTCGAGGCGCGCCTGGAGCGTATCCGTGCTCTGCGAAAGAGTCCGTTCCGCGACTACCAGCTTCCCGCCGCTGTCATCATGCTCAAGCAGGGTCTCGGGCGGCTCATCCGCTCACGCACTGACCGCGGCGTGCTCGCTGTCCTCGATTCGAGGCTGAGCACGAGAAGCTACGGACGGGTCTTTCTGTCCTCGCTGCCGAAATTCCGAGTGACGGATCGGGCCGACGTGGTGGAGTCGTTCTTCCGGGGCCCCCCGCCCGCCTCCAACTGACCGGGGCTGAAGCGTTCGGCACCTGGATCTCGCCCCGCGCCGACGCATCAGGATCCGCAGGTTGCACAGGCCGAAGCACCGGGCTGGAGGGGCTCGGTGGCCCGGCAGCCTTTTTGAGTGTACATTCGTCCGGCACCCTCCCCAACCGATATGAGAAACGTAAAGCTCCGCCTGATGACCGCGAACTGCCTCCACCGCTTCGGTGTCGAGCCGTCGGTGCTGGCGGACTTTGTACGGCGGGAGGCTCCGGATGTTCTGGCTCTCCAGGAGCTGTCGATCGCCCAGGCCCGGGCGCTCGAGTCGCTCGGTGACTACCCGCACGGCACCCTGGATCCGAGGGACGACTCGTTCGGCCTGGGACTCCTGCTGCGGCACCCGGCTGAAATGCGCCGGCTCAGGCTGCCCCTGAGGGACGCCTGGATCGCTGAGATCGATCTCCGGACGCTCGGGGCGAGCCCTCGTAAAGGCTCCGCAGAAGCCCTGCAGATCACCAACGTCCATCTCACGGCGCCGCACCATCTGCCGCCCTGGAGGATGCTCTGGCAGCGCTACCAGCAGGTTCATTCGCTCGACACCCACCTTCGCAGAGACGCACCTGTACGGCAGATTCTGCTCGGAGATCTGAACTCCACGGCGCTTTTCCCCGCCTACCATGCACTCTGTGCCCGCTTCAGGGACGCTGCGATCATCGTTGCCGCCCGGAACGGTGGCCGCACCCACGCTACCTGGGCTCCGCGCCCCGGATGGCGACCCCTCCTGCGCATCGATCACGCGCTGGTCGACTCCTCGATCGACGTGGAGTCGGTGCGTGTGCTGCCGCTCACCGGCAGTGACCACTCGGCGGTGCTCGTGGACGTGAACGTTCCCTGCGACTGAAATCGATCTGGCCCGGCTCACCCCGCCGGTTGTCTCGGGCGGAATTTTTTGCCACTATGGTCGCTCTCCCATGGCCAACGCACCGCGTCTCTATCTGGTGGACGGGACGGCAAACGTCTTCCGGGCGTACTACGCCCTGCAGGGCCTGAGCACCCGGTCAGGGCTTCCCACCAACGCCACCTACGGGTTCACGGCCATGCTGCGCAAGCTTGTCCAGGACGAGCGGCCCGAGTATTTAGCCGTCACCTTCGACACGGCCGCGCCCACCTTCCGCCACAAGGAGTTCAAGGAGTACAAGGCCAACCGGCCGCCCCCGCCGGACGATCTGGTCGTGCAATTCCCGTACGTGAAAAAAGTGTGCGAGGTTCTCAGGGTCCCGGCGTTCGAAAAGGAGGGTTACGAGGCGGACGACCTGCTCGGCTCCCTGGCCCGCCAGGCCTCGGAGCGAGGCCTCGAGGTGGTCATCGTCGCTTCCGACAAGGACATGCTGCAGCTCGTGGACGAGCACGTGAGCGTGCTCAATCCTCAGAAGAACATCCGCTACGATCCGCCGACGGTCGAGAAGCTGTTCGGCGTGCGGCCCGATCAGGTCGTCGATGTGCTGGCACTGTGGGGTGATGCGTCCGACAACGTCCCCGGTGTACCCGGCATCGGCGAGAAGGGCGCCAAAGACATCATCCGTCGCTTCGGATCGCTGGAGGCAGCCCTGGCCGAGGCGGCTCAGGTCGAGCGCAAATCTTACCGGGAGGGGCTTCAGAAACATTCCGACAAGGCGCGCCTGAGCCAGCGGCTTGTGACCATCGACCGAAACGCGCCGGTTGAGCTGCATCTGGATTCGCTGCGTGCGGGCGAGCCGGATCATGCGGCAGCCGTCGAGCTGTTCAAGGAGCTGGAATTTACCTCGTTCATCAAGAATATCTCCCCTTCGGCGAGCAGTGTCTCCGCCGACTACCGGTCCGTCCGGGACGTGGGCGAGCTGGATGCCATGATCGAGGAGATCAAACGCTCCGGGCACCTGTCGGTCGACCTGGAAACCGACTCGGTGGACCCCCTGCGTGCGCGTCTCGTGGGCATCGCCCTGTGCGTCCGCCCTGGAAGCGCCTGCTACGTGCCGGTCGGCCACCGCGATCCGGGCCCGGGCGGACAGCTCACACCGCAGCAGGCACTCGAGCACCTGCGGGGTGTCCTCGAAGATCCGAAAATTGCCAAGATCGGGCAGAACCTCAAGTACGAGATCGCCTGCCTCGGGCGGCACGGGGTGAACCTGCGGGGAGTGTCGTTCGATACGATGGTGGCCTCCTACCTGGTCAATCCCTCACGCCGTGCACACAACCTCGATGACCTGGCCCAGGAGTATCTGAACTACAAGACCCTCTCATATAAAGAGGTCGCCGGCAGCGGCGCCAAACAGGTCACTCTCGACCAGGTGGATGTCGAGCGGGTCACGACCTACGCCTGCGAGGACGCCGATGTCGCACTGCAGCTCAAGGGTGCGCTGGAGCCGAGGCTCCGGGAGGGGGCGCTGGAGGAACTGTTCGAGACCCTGGAGATGCCGCTGGTCAGCGTCCTCGCCGCCATGGAGACAGCGGGCGTGAGGATCGATAGCGGGTTCCTGTCCGGCATGTCAAAGGAGATCGAAATCGACACCTCCCGTCTGCAGCGGGAGATCGTCGAGATGGCCGGTGAGGAAATCAACATCAACTCCCCGAAGCAGCTCGGAGCGCTGTTGTTCGAGAAAATGAACATCAAGCCTCTCCGGCGCACCCGCAAGAGCAAGGCCTACTCGACCGACCAGGAGGTGCTCGAGGAGCTCTCCCATCAGCACCCGATTGCCAGGAAGATTCTCGAGTATCGAACCCTGGCCAAGCTTCGTTCCACGTACGTCGACGCTCTTCCGGCGCTGATCAATCCCGACACTGGCCGCGTGCATACGTCTTTCAACCAGACGGTAGCGGTCACGGGGCGGCTGTCGTCGAGCGATCCCAACCTGCAGAATATCCCCATCCGCACGGAGATTGGCCGGCGCGTCCGGCGCGCCTTTATCCCGGACGAAGGATGCGTGTTGCTGGCTGCCGATTACTCTCAGATCGAGCTGCGCGTGCTGGCGCACATGGCGGACGATCCCGAGATGGTGGCTGCATTCAATAAAGGAGAAGATATCCACCGGCGCACGGCGGCGGAGATTTTCGGAGTAGCGCCTGATCTAGTGGCCGCAGACATGAGACGCGCCGCCAAGGCGATCAACTTCGGAATCCTCTACGGCATGGGGCCGCAGCGTCTGGCGCGCGATCAGGGTATTCCCCTGGCGGAGGCACAGCGATTCATCCGCCAGTATTTCGAGCGTTTTCCGCGTGTCAAGGAATACATCGATGACACCATCGAGCGTGTGGAGCGTGACCACCAGGTGACGACACTGTTCAACCGCGTACGCCGTTTCCCCGAGCTCGACAGCGCCCACCGGGGCCTGCGCCAGCAGGTTCTCCGGCAGGCCGTCAACACGACGATCCAGGGCACAGCCGCCGATCTCATCAAGCGCGCCATGCTCGAGGTGCACGAACGATTGAGCCGGGAAGGCCTTCGAAGTCGCATGATCCTACAGGTTCATGACGAGCTGGTGCTGGAGGTCCCTGAGGAGGAAGTGGAGATCGTGGGCCCTCTGGTCCGCAGCGCCATGGAGGGGGTCTACCCCATGCGGGTTCCCCTCTGCGTTGATCTACGGACCGGTTCCAACTGGATGGAAACCGGCTAGCTGTCAAGATCCCGCCAGCGTCAAAGTTCCGCCACCCGTTTCACCCCCCACGGCAGGCACGTGACACGGGGCCCCGCACGTCTTAGCTTTCACTTTCGTGGTAAGCAGTTATCGGACAGTTTCCATCCGCTAAACGGTTGCCCGTCCGATCTCAGGAACCTATATTTCGCTCTGCCCACCGAGAGGACGGGACTGTCCGGGAAAATCGTTTATGAGCACTGAAACCAAGGCGCCCGCAAGCATACTGATCGTCGATGACGAGGAAACGGTCCGGGAGCTTTTGCAGGAGGGGCTCGGCAGCGAGGGGTACCGATGCAAGACCTGCTCGAATGCTCCGGCCGCCCTGAAGCTCCTCGAGCGGGAGAACTTCGACCTGTTGCTGAGCGATATCGACATGCCGGGCGTGAGCGGCGTGGAGCTGCTGCAGGATGTCAGGGCCGCCAAGCACGACCTGGATGTCATCATGGTTACCGGTGTCGTGGACACGGAGACGGCCATCAACGCGATTCGCATGGGCGCCACAGATTACGTTACCAAGCCGTTCAACCTGGATGAGATCTTGCTGATCGTCGAGCGCACCCTCGAAAAGCGTCGCCTGATCCGCGAAAACCTCGACTATCAGAGAAACCTCGAGACCCGGGTACAGGAGAGAACCTCAGAGCTCGAGAAGAAAAATCAGGAGATTGAAGAATTGTTCTCGGAGCTCAAGGTAGCTTTCGATGAAGTACGCCAGTCATACCAGGACATCCTGGAAGCCCTGATGGCAGCACTCGATACACGCGACACCGAAACCCAGGGCCACTCCCTCCGTGTGTCGGAGTACACCGTCACCATCTCCCGGGTCATGGGCGTGGTCGAGCCGGAGCTGACGCACATACGCCGCGGATCGCTGCTCCACGATGTGGGCAAGATCGGCATTCCGGATGCCATCATGCGCAAGCCTGGAAAGCTGACTGAGGAGGAGTGGGTGGAGATGCGCAAGCACCCCGAGATTGGCTACCAGATGCTCCAGGGGATCGAGTTCCTGGAGCAGGCGCTGCCAATCGTTATCGCGCACCAGGAACGGTTCGATGGCACCGGCTACCCAAACAAGCTCGCGGGAGAGCAGATCCCCCTGGGGGCGCGGATCTTCGCGGCCGCGGACACCCTGGATGCCATGACCTCCAACCGCCCGTACCGGGCCGCGCTGCCGTACGAAGTCGCTCACGACGAGATTGTCAAGTACTCGGGCAAGCAGTTCGACCCCCAGGTCGTCAAGGCCTTCTGCTCCATCTCCAAGGACAATTGGACCCAGATCCAGAAGCGGGTCTACTCGGAGCTCTCCGCCAGGGGCAAAGCCGATAAGAACTGACCGCCGCGAGGGGAGTCAAGACCCTCCCGGCTGTGTCTCAGGGAGTTTCTGCGGGCGGATCGTGTGGCGGGTTGCCGCTTCTGGTCAGGATGCCCACCAGCAGGGCTTCGATCGAGGGTTCCGCACGCTCGACGATGCGCCCGATCTCCATTCCGCCGCGGCGAACCACCAGGGTCGGAACCTTCACGATCCCCAGCCGGCGGATCACCTCCGCCGGGCGCTCCTTCGGCTCGTCGACCGCCACCCAGCGCACCCCGGGGGACGCTTCCTTCAGGCCGTCCAGAACAGCCAGCAGGCGAGGGATCTCCCGGGCGCTGTCCGTGCACCAGTGGCCATAGACGACCTCGAGCTGCCATGGGGTCGTGGTGGATCGCAGACGCCTGAGAGCGTCTGGATCCGGGGGCCGATCGGTGCGGCCCCAGGAAGGCGACAGGGCCAGCATATCCTGGCGTGTCTCCTCCCCGGCCCTGGTGGACTTTTCCGGGTTCCCGGCCCCCTGGGAACCCGCGGGCAGGGTCTGTGCCGCCGGATGACCGCCGGTGCGGCCCGCCTCGGGAGTCGAAACAGCGGCCACGGCGATCGCCGTCAACAGGACCAGAGCACGCAAAAGATTGCTGGCTGTAAACAAACCCGGTTGAAATGTGTCCAAAATGTGGTCGGATCGTAGCACGGAGATAGCAGAATGGGGTACTCCTTGACTTGTGACTATTCCTCTTGTAACGTTAGTTATTTGAAGGGGCTTTCGTAACAGTCCCGTTCCCGCATGAAAATCGCAAAATTGATCGTTCTCTTCGGTCTACTGGCCGTCCTCATCGGCGCGGCAGCTATCTCTGTGGCCCCGGCTGCAGAGGAGCCAAAGCGCGCGCACTCCATACCGAACATCAAGGTGGTCACCGACGTCGAGGCCGTGACCGCTCTGCTCAAGCGCTTTGACGAGGTGCAGCTCAACACCCAGACGATGATCGCGAACTTCGTCGAGGAGAAGAAGTTGCAGCTTCTGGCGGAAGACCAGATACAGGCGGGAACGTTCTATTACAGCAAGCCGAGCTCCTTCATGTGGGAGTACTCGAAGCCGGATGACAAGATCATCCTGATCAGTGCTGAACAGCTGCTGATCTACTACCCACAGCTCAAGAAGGCGGAAGAGATCGACATCACCCGTTACAGCAAGCGAATCCTTCGGTTCTTTGGCCTGGGGCAGCCTACGACCGAGCTCCGAAAGTATTATGATCTGACGCTTGCCGAGGATCCGGCGATGCCGGATACCTACCTGCTGATTCTCGATCCCAGGAAGCGCCGCGTCCAGAAGAGGCTCGATTCGATTCGCATCTGGATCGACCGCGAGATGCTGGTGCCGCGGCAGGTTGAATATGTGGAAGCGGATGGCGACTCGACGCGCTTCACTTTCCGCAACCTGGAGATCAACTCAGCCATCAGCCCCGCGAAGTACGTCATCAAAATCCCCCCCGACGTCGAGGTCAGCAACAGCTTCTCAGGATTCACGGGCGTCCAGCAAGGATACTGACCGGTCGCGGTTGAGAATGGCCCGCAGACGGGGCCGGGCTCGAGGTGTGCCGCTTCCGGTATAGCGCAGAGTGTCTCAGGACTGGCGCGTCTTGCGCTGGACGAAGTCACGGATCTCGTCGAGCGTGCTCGGAGAGGTGGAGGCAAACTGAACGCGCATTCCCGGAGGCGTCTCGGTGCCGGTTACCTGCTCCTGGGAGCGCACCTCGAGAACCTTGCCGCGCGTCTGTAGCGGATTCGACCCACCTGGGAGGGTGAATGACAGCGTGCACTCCGCGTCGACTTCCAGCGGCTGGATGGTACGCAGATCGATCCACTGTGCCGCAAGGCGGTAGCAGAGTGCCGAAAAAGTTCCCTTCTCCGTCATGTAATCGACCATGAGGTTGACCTGGACACCCTGCGAAGGTGCGTCCTTGCTCCCGGTATGTTCCTCGACCACCGACTTCACGCGGAAGATCAGTTCCTTGGACGGCATGGCCTTGCTGACGAACCCGCAGGCGCCCATGGCCCGCAGATCCTCCACCTTGCTCGAATCGACTTCCTCACCTGTCACCATGACGATGGGAAGACTCTCCGTCTTCGGGTTTGCCTTGATTTCTCCCAGCACTTCGGCGCCATCCTTGTTGGGCATGGCCATGTCCAGCACCACGAGGGAGAGCGTGACGTACTCCTGTCGTACGATCTCCATCGCCTCGACTCCATCCTTGGCCATGAGGACCTCGAATCCTTCATCGGTCAGCAAATCGGACAGCATGACACGGAAGAACTGCGAATCATCTGCGATTAAAACGCGGAGGGGTGGTTTCTTGTCTGGCATATGGCTCAACTCTCCAAATGGATGCCGGTGTGCGCCGTGATGCACGACACTTGCAAGCGGCGCTAATATAGGTCCCCCCCGGGGGCGAGGCAATTGTTTGACATCCTCCACCGCAGGCAGGCTTCACCTCTCACGGTCGTTTGAGTGTTGGGAAATCCCTACACCGTGACTTGCTCCTCTTTCCCGGGGTGCCTACATTTAACACTGTAAGGAGCCTCCCACCTTGCCCCCCTCACCCCATCCTCTGCAGCGTCTCGCGGCCGCGATGGCCCTCCTGCTGGCCGGGGCCGCCGGCCTGGCCTGCGGCAGCTCCTCGAGGCCCGCGCTGAAGAGCGCTCCTGTG
This sequence comes from Acidobacteriota bacterium, assembly GCA_027295505.1. GTDB lineage: Bacteria > Acidobacteriota > Polarisedimenticolia > JAPUKU01 > JAPUKU01 > JAPUKU01. Next base: position 2,728 of record JAPUKU010000119.1, on the reverse strand, counting down.
CCCCCGACAAGCTATTCCCCGGCGGCGCTTCCCAGCGTCGTTTCCCACACGGTCCGGCCCGGGGAGACGCTGTGGAGGATCAGCCGCGCCTATGGCGCCGATCCTGAAGAGATCTCCGCCGTCAACGGATTGCACGAATCGGCGCTGATCCAGGCCGGCCAGGTCCTGATCATTCCCGCTCCGGGACGGCTGCCGTCCGCCATTGCCTCCAGCGCCATCCTCCGCTGGCCCTTGCAGGGTGCGATCCGCTCCCGCTTCGGCCGGCGCGGCCGGCGCCACCATACCGGCATCGACATCGACGGGCAGCGGGGGGATCCGGTTCATGCCTCCGCCGCCGGCGAGGTCGTGGTCGCACGTTCCTGGGGGGCTTATGGCAAGACCATCGTTCTGGACCATGGCAGGGGACTCAGAACCCTGTACGCGCACGCGAGCCGCCTGCTGGTGAGCACGGGCGAGCGTGTCCGTGCCGGCCAGACGATTGCTAGGGTTGGCCGCACGGGCAATGCCACGGGTACCCACCTGCACTTCGAGCTCCAGCAGGACGGCAAAGCCATTGATCCGATGCACCACCTGCCGCCCAGGGCCACCCGCGCAACGACGGCGCGCTGATCTTCCGCCCCTCCTCCGGTGCCACCCGGGAAGGTAACCGCTCCAGTACAGAATTGTATTAAGACACTTTGTCTTAGAGGTGAGATTGTTGCCTCTTCAGGTTGCCGGTGATAGGATTGGCTCACCTTTTTATCGGACACTCACCCGGCCCTCCGGGGGATCCCGGTTCTGACCATGAGCTCCGCTCCTCAACCTCGCGCCCGACGCACCTCTACGGGCGGCGCCGGCCCCCGGCGTGATGGCAACGGACGGCCGGGACGGATGCCCGGCACTCCCGTCTACCACCGCATCGCGGAGGGTTTCCGGCAGCGCATCCGTGACGGCAGCTTGCAGCCGGGCGAGCGCCTGCCGTCCGTCCGGGAGGAGGCCCTCAAGCTGAGGGTCAACCGGATGACGGTGGCCCACGCTTACCGGACGCTCGCACGGGAGGGTCTGGTGCGGGGGACGGTGGGAAGCGGCACTATCGTGACAGGTGGAGGATCCGCTCCACCCGGGCAGCCGGCGCCGGCCGCCTCTGCGCTGCTCTGGGAGGGCCTCACCAACGAGTCGGTGGACACGGTTGCCGAGATCCTCCGTGGGGTGGAGTCCATCGAATCAGACACGGTGCGCGGCATCGCCGCCTTCGAGCGGGCGGTTCCCGACCCCGATCTCCTGCGCCCCCAGCTGCTGCGTAACGCGCTGTGCGCCGCCCTCGCCGACGAAGGCTCGCGCCTTCTGGGCGCCGGTCCGGTCGAAGGCCATCCCGAGCTGCGGCGAGCTGTGGCCCTGCTCCTGGCAGGACGGGGCCTGGTCTGCAGCGAGGACGATGTGCTGATCGTGAATGGTGTCCAGCAGGGGCTGGACCTGATTCTGCGTACTTTCTTCGCGCCGGGAGAGACGGCCGTTACGGATGATCCGGCCTACTACCGCTCGCTCCTGCTGTTCCGTTACCACCGTGCCCACCTGCGGGGTCTGCCCGTGGACACCGACGGCAATCGAGCCACCATGCTCGATAGCGTCCTGTCCGAGCGACCCGCACGGCTCATTTACACGGTGAGCACGTTTCACAACCCGACCGGGCGCACCCAGAGCCGTGAGGAGCGCCTCGAATTTCTCGTCTCGGCGCAGCGTCGCCCCCTGGTGCTGGTCGAGGACGACTCCCTATGGGAGCTGCGTTACGAGGGCAGGCCGGTGCCTCCCCTCCGGGCGCTGGACGATTCCAACCGTATCCTCTCCCTCGGATCGTTTTCCAAGATCCTGGCGCCCGGCCTGCGCCTCGGCTGGGTGGTCGGTCCCCCGCAGGCGCTGGCTGCCCTCAAGCAGGTCAAGGAGATCGCCGATCTGCGGGGCAACCTGCTGACACAGGCAGCGGTGGCGCGGCTGGTGCTGGAAGGAAAGCTGGCAGCGCACGTGAAGCATACCCTGTCGATCTACCGCAAGCGCCGGGACGTCATGGCCACGGCGCTAGAGCGTTATTTCCCAAGTGAAGCCCGCTGGCAGAAGCCTGAGGGCGGCCTGACCTTCTGGGTGACATTCCCCCAGGGCTGCGACACGCGGCGACTGCTCGATCGCTCCCAGGCGCGGGGAGTGTCGTATTGCCCGGGCACGGTGTTCCGCGTCCGGGGAGGAGGCGAAAACCAGATGCGCCTGGCCTTCGGGCATCTGAAGCCGGCCGCCATCGAGCGCGGTCTGAAGGTGCTCGGCGCGCTGTCGCATGAAGAGGTGGTGCGGGGACGCCGCGACGCGGGTGGACGGATCCGCTCGCGCGCCGTGGAGGCGGCGGGCCCGCTGTTCTGAGTGATTCACCAGGCCCCCCGGGGGTCCGGAAGTGAACGCCAACAGGTGGTTAGAAAGGAAGGACACAGGAGATGAACATGGAAAAAGGAACGCTGAAGCTGAAGACCGGTCTGGCTGAGATGCTCAAGGGCGGGGTCATCATGGATGTCACCAACGCTGAACAGGCCCGCATCGCGGAGGACGCGGGTGCCGTGGCGGTGATGGCGCTGGAGCGCGTGCCCGCCGACATCCGCAAGGAAGGGGGAGTGGCACGCATGGCCGACCCCCACAAGATCCGCGAGATCATGAAAACAGTTTCGATCCCGGTCATGGCCAAGGCGCGTATCGGCCACTTCGTGGAAGC
>JAPUKU010000118.1 GCA_027295505.1 Acidobacteriota bacterium | reverse complement strand
CGGCGGGGGTCGAGCTGGGAGGAGACCTCACGGTGCAGACCGTGCCGGACGAGGAGATGACCTGCATGGGCACGCTCGCCTGCTGCCAGAGAGGGTACAGGGCAGACGCCGCCATCGTCCCGGAGCCCACCGACATGAAGGTGCTGGTAGCAATGCGCGGAAACTCGGGCGGCAAGGTGAGCGTCTTCGGCCGGGCCGGGCACGCCGAAATGACACAGCCCCACTGGAGGGAGGGAGGAGCGGTCAACGCCATCTCGAAAGCGATGAAGATCGTCCAGGGCATCGAGGAGCTCGCGGAAGAGTGGCGCACGCACCCGAACAAGCAGCACAAGTTCCTCGACCCGGACACCATCGTTCCCACGGTAATCAAGGGCGGCGAGTGGGAGGTCACCTACCCGGAGAGGGTCGACATCTCGTTCGACTGCGTGATGATCCCAAAATCGAAGAACATCCATCAGGAGATCCAACAGAAGATCCACAGCATCGCCGAGGCCGATCCGTGGATGCGGGAGCATCCTCCGAAGGTTCAGTTCTCCGAGTGGTGCTACGGCGCGGAGGTGAGTGAGGACGAGCCGATTGTTCAAACGGGCGTGGAGGCCCTGAAAGACCTGGGCCACCAGGGAGGCCTGGCGGGCTTCGGAAGTCTCACCGATGCCATTCACCTGATCAACTACTCGAAAATCCCGACCATCTCGATCGGACCCAGTCTCAAGACGGCGCACATGGCGGACGAATTTGTGCGCCTCGAGGAGCTGATCGACACCACCAAGGCAATCGCGCTGTCGATCATGAGATGGTGCCGCTAGGAGAAAAACATGGAAAACAAGCTGAGCAATAAGGAACTGTTTCTCAAGCACTGCTCCCCCGCCATGGAGACACCCTTCTCTCTGGCAGAGTACCGCGACCGTCTCAACCGGGTCCGCAAGGAGATGGCCGGCCGCAAGATTGACCTGCTGTACCTGTCGTCACCGGAGAGCCTGTGCTACCTCAGCGGTTACCAGGCAGAGTGGTACCAGGCCCAGAGCCCGAAGGAGTGGCCGCCCGTGAGCGGCCTGGCCGTACACGTGGATCACGACAAGTTCATCCTCTTTGATGCCGAGGAGGAGGAAGTGATGATCCGCTACACCACCGTGTCGACCGACACGCGAATCTTCCGCAGCGACGAGATGAAATCGGCGACCGACAAGATCCTCAGCGATCTCAAGGAGGAAGGCTGGCTCAAGGGTACGCTGGGACTGGAGATGCGCAGCTACCGCCCGAACCGCCTGGTGAGCGAGCAATTCCAGAAGGACATCGAGGGCGCCGGTTGCAAGGTGGTCGACGGCAGTGACATCGTGCGCGAGATCCGCGGCATCAAGTCACCCCAGGAGATCGCCTACATCGAGACGGCGGCGCGAATTGCCGACATCGGCATGCACGCCGCCCGCGGCGTCATGCGTCCCGGCGTCACCGAGCTCGACGTCTACGGAGAGATGATCTGCGCCATGGCCAGGGCGGGGGGCGAGAATGCCGCCATCACCCTGCCGGTGGTCTCCGGGCCAAAGAGCGCCTGCCTGCACGGACTTGCCTCGCGGCGCAAGATCATGCCGGGAGACATTGTCAATGTCGACATCTGCGGCGTCTACAACCGCTACCACTACAACATGGCACGCACGTTCTCCATGGGCGTTCCCCACCCGGACGTGGCCAGCGTGATGGAGAAGTCGGCGCGCTCGATGGCGATGCTCAAGGAGCTGATTCGGCCGGGTCTCAAAATTGCCGATCTGCTCTCACATGTCATCGGGTACTACAAGGAGGCGGGCATCTGGGAGGATCGCCTGTGGGTGGGAGGATACGAGATCGGTCTCGCCTTCCCGCCCGACTGGGTGGGAGCGTTCGTTTACGAGCCCGGGATGGATCTAGGGGACCGGGCGTTTCAGCCCGGAATGGTCATCAACTACGAGAGCAACTTCTATCTGCCACAGGCGGCGGGAACCTCGATCCTGATCGACAGCATCATCTTCAAGGAGGATCGCGCGGAGATGGTGAGCCGCGTGCCCCACGATCTGTGCGTGATCGAGTGACACCGGTAGGCCGCTAGCTGCCCTCGTCCGTGTCCAGGTACAGCGCGATGTTCAGGTACTTGGACGCCTGGACCATGTCGGGTGAGCTGATAACGACCACGTTGCCCCGCGGCCGCTTCACGCCCGGCAGGTAGGAGAACACCTCCGCCTTCGAGATGTCGCTGAAGGTAAGTTCCATTTTCACGGGCCGGGCGACCTTGTAGGGCTTCAGCTCGTGCCGCCGCTCGAGCCCGCGCTTGACGCCTTCACGGATTTCTTTGCGCACCAGGTTCGGGTGTTTCATGGTCGCGGAGTAAAAGCCTGTGGCGTGCTTGACGACCGCAGCCTCGATCGGGCCAATCAGATCCTGGATCTCCTTACAGGCAGTCTGATCGCCCGACACGAACACCACGGGCACTCCAAAATCGCCCGCGATAGCGGCCGTAAATCCCCCCTCGGACACCATCGTACCGTTCAGTTTGAGCTCGATGAGGCCGCTTCCCATCGTGTGGGCCAGGACACCATTCGCACGGCCGTCGGCCGCGTGGTAGCCGACGAAAATCGCGGCATCGAACGTCTCGTCGATTCCCGCCGCCATCAGCAGCGGGCGCGGCCAGGCCCGGATGAGCTTCGCCCTCTCGTCGAGCTTCTCAACGTCGATATTCTGGCCGCTGCCGTGCGAGTCGCTGACCAGCACTTCGGTGGCGCCGGCATCGAAAGCTCCGGCGATCGCCGCGTTGACCTCCTCGGTCATGAGGCCCCGGAACTGTTCATATTCCCGGTGCCCGGCTGACGCCTGTACGGCCCAGGTGGCTACCCCCCCGACCCCTTCCATGTCGGCCGAGATGTAGACCTTGAGCGTCTGGGGCTCGGCGCCCGTGGATCCACCGACCAGAAGAACCAGTACCGTCATGGCGACAGCGAGTTTCACAGTGCCTCCTCTCATCGCGGCTGCTCCAGGACAGCGATCTCCAGGCTCAGATCCTGGCGCCGGTACAGGCAGGTGCCCTTGACGTCCTCACAGACATAGTAAAGGGCATAGCCGGACAGCTCTGCGATCCCCGGTGCGGCGTCTGCCGGCACCTGAAGCTCAAACTCCGCGCTCCGCGTCTCGGTGCTCACCACTTGTTGTGGGCGCGGCACCGTGAGCCGCCGCCGGTCCGTGCGCCAGCCTGCCGGTGGATCGATCCAGATCTCGAGATCATCTACCTCGTTGTTCCAGTGTGCCTTGATGCCTGCGTTGGGGCGGAAGATAAGATGCGCGCGCGCCGACTCGCCCATGGCGACCGCGGGCGGCACCATGGCCGTCTCCACCGCGATGAACCCCTCGCGATCCCTCATGATGCGGCCTTTCGGGTCAGGCCCCTGCGCGGGATCGTCGCTGGTGGCAAAGCTCTCGGCCGGATAGGCCAGCTCGGCCCCTCCCGGTTCCACGACGAGCGCCACGGGAGTTTCACCGCGCGCTTGCAGGTCGCCGCGTGCCTCCGAGACCCAGTCGTAGAACGAGTACGGTTTGTCGAGGCGCGGGCCGTACTGCTGAATGCGCCGCCGCCAGATGTAGTTGTTCGGATCGATCTCGAGAGCCTTCGCCCAGGCGCTGACCGCAGCCTGGAAATCTTCCGGCTGACGCCCGCCCGAGTCGTAGCGCATACGGTGCGCGACGCCGAGACGGAAATGGGTCGGATCGTGGTTCGGGTCGAGCTCGAGCGCACGGCGGTAGGCATCGATCGATTCGCCGAGCCGATCGGATCCGCCCCAGTGCAGCAGTGCGTGCGCGTACTCGCGCCACTGCCCGGTGCCTCCCTGACGCGCGGTCTGTTCCAGCGCCGTGAGATCCGGCGCGGCGGACGGGCCGGCAGCGGTGATTGCTGGTTGATCGAGTGGCGGCTCGAACTGCCGGTCGAGGAACTCTTTCTCAAGGCGATCGACGTCTTCTGTCTCGAGCTCAGCCATGCGGATCACGCCGTGCTCGTCGATCGCCAGTGTGATCGGCACGTACGGGACCTCGAGCAGGTTGAGCGGGTCGACCATGAGAGGCCAGTCCATGCCTTTCCACTGCATGAACAGGCGGGCGCGATCCGGATGCTGCTCCTCGAGAATCCCGACGAGCTGCAGGCGCCCCTCTTCCTGCCACCTGCGGGTTTGTTCGTGCCAGACTGGCACGTGCACGCGGCAGCCCGCTCACCAGGAAGCGAAGATGTGCAGGAGAACTTTCTGGCCGCGGAAGTCGGCCAGCGACAGGGGGCGCTCCCCCTCGAGCGCCGGGAAGACAATGTCAGGAAATTTTTGACCGATCTCGAAGCCGGCCCCGGGCAGGTAGCCGCCGACCTGCTCTGAATCAGGCACGGTCGCGCAGCCGAGCGCGCAGACCAGGACAACTGCAAGCAACGTGAACTGGAATGATCCAGGTCTCATGGGATCGAGCCGGCAGCCATTTCGGATACCGCAAATTCTTTCCCTAAAGTTTTTATCTGAAGCCAGTGAATGCATAGGCTAGCGGTCCGTGTCTAGGTTGTCAAGAACGCCAAGCTCCCGGATAATGTTCCCAGGCATGCAATCCCGCCTTTTGATTAAAAAGAACCGTCTGGTTCACGAGACGGCAGCAAAAATCTGCGCCGGCCTGGATCCCGTCTGGCAGGACTCACTGGTGCGTTGCCTCAACCGTTTCGACATTCTCAGCGTGCGCGCGCTGAGCCTGCAGGGTTTGCGCCTGCGCGCGGCCCCTCCCGAAGTCACGCTAGTCCCGGATGCTGCGCGGCCGGTCGGCTGGGCCGTGTGGCTGGCAATTCTCACCGACGCCACGCTCGACGATCCCGAATGGCTGCTGGCGGGTCTGCACCGCGGCTCGAGCCGCTGGGGTTTCTCGACCGAAGAGGCACGATGCTGGCGCCGCGAGTACATCGAGGCGCACACCGCCCCCGCCGTTGTGCCGGACAAGCAAATCAAGCCCGGCGCCACCCTCGAAAGCGTCGGCTGAGCAACACAGCCACCGTCCTGACACCGCAACATTCCCTGACGGGTATTCAACTTCAGCGGCCGCTCCAGTGGGGTGAGCGCTTCTTCACGAAAGCGCGCGGCCCCTCGAGGATGTCGTCAGAAGCCACCATGGCGTCGTAGATCGGCCAGTGCTTCATGTTCAGCTTCCGGAACGCATCCTCAACGCTCATCGACAGACTCTCGTAGGCGCACCTCTTGGTCGCGCGCACGCTCAGCGGCGCGGCCGAGGCTATCCGCTGGGCCAGCTCTAGCGCCGTCGGCATCAGGTCGTTCATCGGCACCACCCGGTTGATCAGCCCCCAGCGCTCCCCCTCCTGAGCCGACATGCGCCGGCCGGTGAGCAGCATCTCCATGGCGATCTTGAGCGGTACCTGCCGCGGCATACGCGTGAACCCGCCGGAGGAAGCCATCATGCCGATGTTGACCTCCGGCAGGAAGAACTCCACATGTTCGGCAGCCACGATCAGATCGCAGGCAAGCGCCGTCTCGAAGCCTCCGCCGACCGCCAGCCCGTTGAGGGCCGCGATCACCGGCTTCTCCAGATCGAAGCGTTCCGTGAGGCCCCCGAACCCCCCTTTGCCGTAGTCGACCGGGTCATGGCCTACCGCGGCCGTGGCCTTGAGATCGTCACCGGCGCTGAAGAAACGCTCCCCCGCACCTGTCAGGATCGCGACGCGCGCGTTGGAATCGGCGGCAAACTCGTCGAAGGCCTGGCCGAGCGCGCGGCTGGTGGCCGGATCGATAGCGTTCGCTTTGGGACGATCGAGGGTGATGATCGTCACCCTCTCTTTCTTTTCAATGCGTACTCCCTGTTCAGACATGAACTCTCCTATTTCGGCGTCCGTGCCAGTCGAAAACCATAATCGGTGTAACCCCGTTCCGGCCCGAGGCTGCTGCGTGCCGCGCACCTGCAAATCTTGATGTGGTGGCGCCAGGATCCATTTCGGGAGGCGCGCCGTCGGCCGCTCTCCGGGCCTCTCGGGTTGTGCTCGGGTGAAGCTCCGTAGTAGCCGGAATCGTACCAGTCGGCGCACCACTCGTGGACATTGTCCGCCATGTTGTACAAATTGAAGCCGTTGGCGTTGTAAAACCCAACCTTCTCGGGGCGATCTGTTTCCCAGCCTTTTTCGTAGTGGTTCGAGGCCGGCGGAAACTCGTCGCCCCACGGATACATCTTTCCCTCGAGCCCCCCTCGGGCCGCGCGCTCCCACTCTGCCTCAGTCGGCAGGTGGTACAGACGACCGCTCTGGCGGCTCAGCCACTCACAGTAGGCGACCGCGTCAAACCAGGACACCGCCACCACCGGCTGCTCCGGGTGTCTGAACAGCGGATCGTCCCAGGTGGACGGAGGTGTGTGAGCCATCGCCTCCAGAAAGCACCGGTACATGCGGTTGGTCACGCAGACGACCGCCATCTCGAACTCGTCGACCCTGACACCGTGGACAGGGCGCTCGTTGTCCCGGCCATTCTCGCTTCCCATGTGAAAGCAACCGGCCGGGATCCAGACCATGGTGGGCTCGATGTACTTATCGCTCACGTGCGGTGCCCTGCCGGTTAGAAGCAGCCGCGGAGCGCGCCCGCACACTCGCCTCCCAGGCGCGGCCGTACTTCAGGTACGCGTAAAGCGACGACTGGGTGGCTGCGATCAATCCGGGTGTGCCGTCCAGGAATCCCAGGCGCAGAAAGTAACGCCATACGAAGGCGGCGGGGGGGCGCGCGAACAGAGAGAAGAAGCCGCGACGCCGGCCGGCGGCGCTTGCTTCCCGGGCCGCAAGCTCCGTGAATTGCAGCATGCGGCGGTAGTCGTCCCGCAGGCCGTGGCCCGTGTAATGAAGGAGGTCTCCTTCGAGCCGGCCGCGCGCACCTTCGAGCGTGACACGCTCATGGACAAGGCGACCGTTCCAGCGCCCGCGCCTGCGGTCGTAGAGCCTTACTCGATAGCCGGGGTAATAGCCTCCGAAGCGCAGCAGCCGGCCGTAAAAGATCGGCCGGCGCGCCACCTCGTACCCCGCGGCGCGATCGATTCCTTCACCCAGAGCGCGCACCGAGCGCGCCAGGCTTTCATCGATGCGCTCGTCCGCGTCGAGACTCAGGATCCAGTCGTGGCGGGCCTGCGATGCGCCGAAATTTTTCTGAGTGCTAAAGCCAGGCCAGGGGTTTTCGATCACCCGCGCTCCGGCCTGACGGGCAATCTCCCGGGTCTCATCGCGGCTTCCCCCGTCCACGACCAGAACCTCATCCGCCCAGTGCGCGCTCTTGACCGCGTCAGCGATACGTGATGCCTCGTCGAGCGCAATGATCACGGCGCTGATCGCCGCCACGGCCTCACTTCTCCCCGGCCAGGAGCTGCCCGGCCACCCTGACCGCTCCGGCGATGCGCTCGTCGGCGGCTTCCTCGACGCTGCGCAGATCCAGCCACAGGCGCTCGCGCCCGAGCACGCCCAGCACCGGCGGATCACCCAGGCGCAGGGCACGCTCGAGATCGGCCAGCTTGAAGTCTGGCCTGCTGCGGGCGGGGCGAAGCTTACCGGCACCGGACCTGCCGGCGGACAGCTTGCCTCGCGGCGCCGGACGCAGGCCGACGCGCCAGGTTCGCAGGACACTGGTTGGCGCCGCCCCTCCTCCGACTCTCGCCGATCCGCGCTCCACGACCACGTCGAGCTGCACACCCGGCGCCCGGCGCAGATCACGCGCCAGCGCCTCAGCGCGACGCTGGATCTCGGAGACCGGCCGGGACAGCATACGCAACACCGGAACTTCCTCGAATTGCCTGCCGCGCAGGAAGATCTCGAACGTGGCCTCCAGGGCAGCGATGGTCATCTTGTCCACGCGCAGAGCGCGGCTGAGCGGGTGGCGGCGCAGGCGCCGCACCAGCGCCGGGCGCCCCGCCACGATCCCGGCCTGCGGACCCCCGAGCAGCTTGTCGCAGGAGAAGGTGACCAAGTCGGCGCCGCGTTTCAGATAGTCGAGCACCGTGGGCTCATCCCGGATGCCGTAAGGCTCGAGCGAAGCGAGCAGGCCGCTTCCCTGATCGACCACGAGAGGAATGCGGCGGCGGCGGGCCAGCGCCGCAAGCTCCTTGACGCCGGCTTCCGCCGTGAACCCGACCACACGGTAGTTGCTCGGGTGCACCTTCAGGATCAGTGCTGTGTCGCGGCGCACGGCGCGCTCGTAGTCGGACAGGTGCGTGCGGTTGGTGGTTCCCACCTCGCGAAGACGCGCCCCGCTGGCTTCAAGGATCTCCGGGATTCGGAAAGAGCCGCCGATCTCCACCAGCTCTCCGCGCGAGACCACGACCTCGCGATCCGTCGCCAACGCCCGCATCACCAGCGACACGGCGGCGGCGTTGTTGTTGACCACGTGGCAGGCCGTCCCCGGCAACAGCAACTCGAGCGTCCGATCGAGATGGGTGGAGCGCGAGCCGCGCCGTCGGGCGGCCAGGTCGTATTCCAGGTTGGAGTAACCTGCCGCGGCCTGGCTCACGCGTTCGACGGCCCGCGCCGCCAGGGGCGCGCGGCCAAGGTTGGTGTGCACCAGGATACCGGTGGCGTTGAGGACAGGGGTAAGGCTCGATCGGGTGCGCCCTTCAAGCTCGCTGACGACTGCACGCGGCAGCTCCGCCAAGCGGCGGTCCAGCTCTTTACCGGCGATGCCGTTTTCCCTGATCTGCTGACGCAGGCCCTTGAGGGCCTGCCGCAGGAGGGTCTTCAGCGGCGCGGGCCCCAGGCGCTCGGCAGCATGTCGCAGGACCGGCTCCCGCAGGAGCCGGTCGACCTGCGGCAGTCTGCGAAGCGCCACTCTTTGACCCCTCACGAGCGTGAACCTATATTTGTGCTAAGCCTACCCACCGCCGGGATTACCGATGCCTGACCTGCGCCAGGAATTCGAGCGAATCGAACACGCCATTCGTAAACTAAAGATAGCGTACGAGTTATACTTCTGCGGCACGGAAAAACTCCCTCCCCTCAAGCAG
>JAPUKU010000117.1 GCA_027295505.1 Acidobacteriota bacterium | reverse complement strand
TGGTCGACTGGAAACTAACAGAAAACTACGACGACCCAATCCGCCTGTCAAGCGGCACGGGAAGGATCAGCGGGGGCAGGACCCGCTTTCAGGAGTCGAGCGGTTGGAACTTCGCCTGGAAGAAACGCAGAAAGCGCGGCTCGTAGACCATCTTGAGGCCGAGGATCTGATCACGGGATTCGTGCACCGCGAGCACCGACTCTGCCACGACGTCCATGTGAGCCTGGGTGTAAACCCGGCGCGGAAGGGTCAGGCGCACGAGCTCGAGCCTGGGCCAGATCGGCTTGCCGGTTTCACGGTTTCGGCCGGCCGAAACTGCTCCACGCTCCATGGTCCGCACCCCCGAGTCGAGATAGATGGCGGCGGACAGCGCCTGGGCGGGAAAGTGCTTCTGCGGCAGCCTGGGCAGAACCTTGCGGGCATCGATGAAAACGGCGTGCCCGCCGATCGGCAGCACGATCGGAATCCCCCAGCCCGCGAGCTTCTTTCCAAGGTATTCGACCTGGCCGACACGCGCCCGGATGTGATCCTCCTCGACCGATTCACCGATCCCGATCGCCAGCGCTTCCATGTCACGTCCGGCGAGACCGCCGTAGGTGTGTAGGCCTTCGTACACCACACAAAGATTGCTGGCCTGCTCGTAGATCTCTTCCTCGTTGAGCGCCAGAAATCCGCCGACATTGACCAGGCAGTCCTTCTTGGCGCTCATGGTGCATCCGTCGGTGAGCGAGCAGATTTCCCCGACGATCTCGGCAATTGTCCGCTTCTGCTGGCCCGGCTCCCGTCTCTTGATGAAGTACGCATTCTCAGCCACGCGCGTGGCATCCAGGATAACGCGAATGCCGTGCGCTTTGGTGAGGGACCGGACAGCCCGCAGATTCTCGAGGCTGATCGGTTGTCCGCCCGCCATGTTCACGCTCACCGCCATGCTCACGTATGGAATCTTCTTGGCTCCGTACTTGCGGATTGCGGACTCCAGCTTGTCGAGATCGACGTTGCCCTTGAAAGGGTGGGTGGAAGCGGGATCGTGCGCCTCATCGATGATGACGTCGAGGAACTTGCCGCCCGCGAGCTCCTGGTGCAGCTTGGTGGTGGTGAAGTACATGTTGCCCGGGATGATATCGCCGGGCCGGATCAGGATCTTGCTGATGATGTGCTCGGCGCCCCGCCCCTGATGCGTTGGGACCAGGTAGCGATACCCGTAGACCCTCCGCATGGCGTCCTCGAGGTGGTAGAAATTAGTGCTCCCGGCGTACGCCTCGTCACCTCTCATCATCCCGGCCCACTGCTCGTCGCTCATGGCCGAGGTGCCGCTGTCGGTAAGCAGATCGATATAGACGTCGCGCGAGCGCAACAGGAAGGTGTTATAGCCGGCGTCCCGAATAGCGCGTTCTCGTTCCTCGCGGGAAGTCATACGCACCCGCTCTACCATTTTGATGCGGAACGGTTCCGCCCAGCTACGCCTTTTGGGTCGCGTCCTTTTCACGGGCGATCAGGGTACTGCGCCCACGAGGGAATTACCAGATTTGTGTCGATCATGTCCTGGACAGGAAGCTCTAAGGCAGGTCCAGCACGGCACCCATACCTGCCGCCGTTTTGCCGGACGACGCTTCGTCCAGACGGCGTAGCATGCGGTACACAAACAGGATTACGGGGATTCCAAACAGCGCGATGGCCACGTAGACCGAGTGGTACGAAGCGCCGCTGAGGATCGCCTGGCCGGCCAGGATGGGGCCGATCGTGAAGCCGAGGGAAAACATGAAGTTGTTGGCGCTGCTGGCGCTGCCGCGGATCTCCGTGGGCACCCACCGGTGCAGGATGGCGAGGCTCGGCATGAGAATGAACACCTCGGCGGCTCCCAGCAAGACGAAAGCGACCATCGGGTGCATCAGGTCCATGAGGTACATCGAGCCGCCGATGATCACCGTCCAGACTGGCAAGGAGAAGCGCAACAACCGGCTGTCGCCCAGGCGGTCCGTGATCTTGCCGATCAACGGCGGCAACACGATGGTTGGAACCGCCAGGCCGCAAAACAGCACACCCATCATGGAGCGTGGCACCCCGTGGTCGTTGAGGTACCTGGGTACGAAGGCCTCGAAGGCGCCGTAGAACGCAGCCATCAGGAAGACGACCGATCCGGATACCCACAGGTTCGGCAGCCTGAAAACACGGAGGAAGTTCCCCACGGTGAAGCTGCCCGATGACCGGAAAGACTCCGGTAGATAGGTGAGACTTCCCACGAGCGCCAGGGCGCTCACAACGGCATAGATGTAATAAGGTGTGCGGTACGTTTCGCCCACCGCCCCCAGCAGGGGGCCCAGCATGAACCCGAACGACCAGGCGGCAGTGAGCCAGGACAGGCTCCTGCCCATGCCCTCGCGCGAAGACATATCGCCCTGCATGGAGAGACAGCCTACCCAGATCGCGTTGCCGCCAATCCCCTGAACCATGCGCGCCACGTAGAGGAGGCCCAGACCGGGCGCCAGGGCGAAGCCGAGCGATCCGATCGCCAGCGCCCCCAGGCCGATATAGATAAGGATCCGCCTGCCGAATCGATCGGCGAGGAGCCCCAGAGGAATCACCAGGACCACACCCACCAGAGCGTAGACACCAAATACCAGCCCCGTCTCGAACTCGTTCGCTCCGAGCTGCAGAGCAATGAAGGGGAGCGTCGGTGCGACGATGCCATACCCGACAGCCTCCAGGAACATGGCGGCCGCAAGCAGCACTGTGATTTTCAGATTCGACATGGTTTTCACTCACCGCGCAGCCGGACTACTCCCCTCCGTCCGGGCGCTTCTGGCAAGCAGCGATGGATGGATCGGGTGGGATGGCGCGAAGTCTGCAGAGATTGTATCGAGTCAGCTTTCATTGGGTCAAACCCGAACACCGGCTTGTGGTCACTGTTACGGAACGAGACAACTAGCGTTGGTATCCAGATTGAACTCAGATGGCACGGAGTTTGGATCAGGAGGATAGCGAGCCGCGGCGCGTAGGGTCGCGGCCAGGTGCGACGGCAGTGGGGCGCGGTTCAAACAACGGGGGAACCGGCGCGTCCTCACTGTCGTCGCGTTTACCTGGATGATCCGCATGGATGCGCGCAAGGGGGCGTGGTGGACTTTCGTTCACGTTTCAGGATTCACTGGAATGAGCACAACCGTCTGCCGGGAACCGTGTGGCCGGCGAGCGCCCTTGCAGTGGGCCTCCTGGCGCCGCTGGCGCTTCTGATCCGCACCACCGGCTTCCCCCCCTATTGCACCCCCGTTCACGTTGCCCTGCTCGACCCTGTCATCCATGCTGTCGCGTCCTGGGCGCTATTGGCTCGTTTCAGTCATGTTCATCAACTGGACTCGTGGCACCTCGGGCTCGACCGCGCCCGGCTGGACACCGCCTCCCGGGGGAGCCTGGCTCTCCTCGCCATCGGGATCACCGCGGTGCTTCCGGTCATGTGCGACAGCCGCTGGGTGAAATTGGCACCCGATCTCTTTGCACCAGCGGCGGCACTTCTGGACGCGGCGCGCTATGCTCCCGGGGAAACGACTCGATGGCTGGCTGTCCTGTTCGTGATCACTCGCGGCGGGGCCGTTGCGGCTGCTGAGGCAATTGCCGTGAGCGGACTTCTGTATGCCACGCTGCGCCGGCGCCGCAAGATTCTACCGGCGGCTCTCTGCTGCGCCCTGGCCAGCGCCTGTCTGCATGCCCGCCTCACCGAATGCGGGATCGATCCCTGTCTGTGGCCGGCCGCACAATCGTTTGCGGCACAGGCCGCACTGGGTCTCGGCTGCGCGCTGGGTTACGAGCGCTGGCGCACCCTGTGGTTTGCGGTACTGCTGAAGGTGGGATTCGAGGTTTCCCGCGCGGCCCCGGGTCTGATAGCCGCATTGACCAGCTGAAGCGGGAGGACTGTTTCAGAGCCCGAGCAGGTCGATCGCTGTCCCCAGGCCGCGTTCGCGGCAGCGATCGAATGCCAGACGTGAAACGCTCAGATCCTGGATAGCGAGGCCCGTGGAATCGAACAGGGTGATCTCCTCGTCCGTGCGACGGCCCGGCTTCTTGCCTGCCACGACCTCGCCGAGCGTGGCATCGATCTGCTCCGGCTTCAGGGTCCCATCCTTCAGAGGCACATTGACCTCGCCGCTGTGGAAGGCCTGCTCCTTATCATCAACCACGATCCTGGCCCGCGCGAGCAACGCCGACTCGATTTCCTGCTTACCGGGTGCGTCGGCGCCGATGGCGTTGATGTGGGTTCCCGACCGGATCCAGTCCGCCTCCACCACCGGCTGGCGAGCCGGGGTGGCGGTGACCACAATATCCGCCTCCTGAACGCACTCCCGGGGCGTGGGTGCTACGCGCACCTTCATTCCCCAGCCCCCCATCTCGGCCTGCAGAGCGCGCGCCGTCTCCTGACGCAGGTCGAAAAGGGTAACCTGCCGGATCGGCAGCACGCGCCGCAGCGCCTCCGCCTGAGCTTTCGCCTGCACACCGCAGCCCACGAGGGCCAGGTGACTCGAGCCCGCTCGGGCCAGGCGTCGCGCGGCCACACCACCTCCCGCCCCCGTGCGCACCAGCGTCAAGTAGGTCGCATCGAGGAGAGCCATGGGAAGCGCCGTGGCGGGATCGCTCAGGATGGTCACCGCCATGACACTCGGCAGGCCTCGGGCGCGGTTTCCGGGATGAGAGTTGACCCACTTGATGCCGGCAATTTTCAGGTTTGGAAGGTAGGCGGGCATCGCCCTGAAGTCGCCTTCATGCTCCGGCAGATCCAGGTAAACCTTGGCCGGCATGGTGGCGTGCCCGAGGCCATGCTCGCGAAACGCCGCCTCCACAGACTCGATCGCATCACCGATGGTAACCACGCTCTCGATATCGCGGCGGCTGAGAATTAGAACACGGTGTGTCTGAGATTCCATATGTCTAGACCGAAACGCGCGTATTATACTCTGCCAGAACTCACCCACCGCCATGATTGCATTCCCCGGCCTCGCGCAATCGCTCGGTCTGCTCATGTTCGGGTTGGCCACCATGGTCGGCCTGCTGGGTCTGCTCGGAACCCTGCAGCTGCCTTTCATGGTCCCCGTCCTGGCAAGCAGCGTCCTAGGCTCACTGGCCGCGCTCGGACTGGGCTTGTTGGTGGATAGGCCACCGCTCCGCAACGCGTTGAGGCTCGGCAGGCACACGGGCGCAGGCTGGAGCGCGCTCGCGCCCATCCTGCTCGGGGCGCTGATTCTGGCATCTCAGCTCGTGAGCCTGACCCTCCTGCTGTGGCCTCCCCCCGCGTTCTTTCTCAAGCTCATGCAGCAGATCAGCGGTCCCGGGAGCACGTCGGAGCGCTTGCTCATCCTCCTTCTGGCTGGAGTTCTGGGGCCGGTAGCGGAGGAACTTCTCTTCCGGGGCCTGATCCAGCAGGGACTCGTCCGGCGTTACGGCGCCAGGAGCGGAATCATCGCCGCGGCGCTACTGTTCGCCGTTTATCATCTCAATCCCTGGCAGGGGGTGGCGGCATTCCAGCTCGGCCTGTTGCTGGGCTGGCTGACTCACCGCTCAGGGCGCATCGGTTACGCCGTGGCGCTCCATTGTGCGAACAACCTGATGGCGCTGCTTGTTTTCGACCTGGTGCCGGGCCCGGCGCCGGGAGACATGACCGCTGCGGGGTCAGGCTTCCTGCCGCCGGTGGTCGTCCTGGTGTCGTTTGTGGCGCTGGCCTGGGGACTGTATAGCTTCGCTCGGAGCTTCCCGATCCCAGTGCAGGCACCGACGCTTGCCCCGGGCGGGGGTACGGGAGCCGGCCTCCCTTGACTCCGCGTGCCCGCGAGGCGAACTTTCAGAGCACCGGACGGCGGCTAGAGTGAAGATCCATCTCATAGGCATCGGCGGAACTGGCATGTGTTCTCTTGCAGGCCTTTTCGTCGAAGCGGGCCACGAGGTCCGCGGCTCCGACGGCCCTCTCTTTCCGCCCATGAGCGAGCAGGTGGTCTCGCTCGGCGTGCAGGTTTTCACTGGTTTTCGCCCCGAAAACCTGGATTGGAAGCCGGACCTGGTGGTCATCGGCAACATTGCCTCCGCCGATCATCCCGAAGCCCGGGCCACTCTGGAGCGCGGGCTCACCTACCGCAGCATGCCGCAAGCGCTCGCGGAGCATTTCCTCGATGGGCGCACGCCGATCGTGGTTGCGGGAACTCACGGAAAAACCACCACCGCTGCAATCCTGGCGTGGCTGCTGGAAGGGGCGGGTCTCGATCCCGGATTTCTCGTGGGCGGCATGCTCCCAAACTTCGGGCGCTCTTACAAGCTGGGTACCGGGCGACCGTTCGTGATCGAAGGGGATGAGTACGAGACCGCGTTTTTTGACAAGGGCTCGAAGTTCCTGCACTACCGCCCGCAGACCGCCATCCTGACCAGCATTGAATATGATCATGCGGAGATGTTTCCTGATATGGCCGCTCTCGAGGCCACCTTCTCGCGTTTTGTCGAGCTCATCCCGGCCGAAGGGCTACTCTGCTATTGCTCCGACGATCCACGGGCCACAGCGATATCTCAGAGAACACGATCCCGGAGCCTCGCGTACGGTACTGGTGAGAATGGAGTCTGGCGCGGCGTGGTTATCGGCTCCGAAAGCGACTTTGTAGATTTCGAGGTGAGCGAGCACGGAAAGATCTGGAGCCGGTTCCGCTCTCCCCTGCACGGAAACCACAACATGAGGAACACGCTCGCCGCTCTGGCCGCCGCCCGGGAAGCGGGAGCCTCAGCGGATTGTCTAGGGAAGGCTCTCCGCGAGTTCCGGGGCGTGAAACGGCGACAGGAAATCCGCGGCGTCGGCGATGGCGTGGTGGTGATCGACGACTTCGCTCATCACCCGACGGCCGTGCGCGAAACCATCGCCGCCGTGCGCACGCAGTTTCCGAAATCGCCGCTGTGGGCGATCTTCGAGCCGCGCACCAACACCAGCCGGCGGGACGTGTTCCAGAAGCAATACGCGGCGGCCTTCGACAGCGCCGACTTCGTCCTCGTTGCCGCCGTCAATCAGCCGGAGCGCGCGCCCGAGGGAAAGAGATTCTCTCCGGAGCAGCTCATTGGGGATCTGCAGGCACGGAGCCTGAACGCGCGGTATCTTCCCGAGCTGGAGGAGATCGCTCGTACTGTCATCGCCGAAGCGCAACCGGGCTCGGTTGTACTGATCATGTCAAACGGACCTTTCGGAGGGATTCATGATCGCCTCCTGGGCGCGCTGCGGGAGCGCGCCGGCTCTCACTGACTCATGGACCGGCTGCAGCGCTTTCTGATCGGCGGCCTGCTTACCGTTCTGGTTGCGGGTCTCGTCGTGGTGCGACTCATGCTCGATCTGAACGATCTGAGGCGGCAGGAGAATACCCAGCAGGTGATCGAGCGCGTGGCACGCCAGGTGGAGATGTTCCGTGACGCGCGCGGCTTCCTGCCGGCCGGACTGGACGACTTCGTGCTGGAGGTACCCGACGGCTTCAGTGATGCTGAAGGAGATCCCATCGACGCCTGGGGTAACTCCATTCTCTACTATCGCACCGGTCGGGGCCGTGCCGAGCGGTATCTGATTGCCAGCCCGGGCCGGGACGGAGACTTCGACCACCCGCCGCAGCAGTACCTGGGCCACCGGAGCTTCTCCTCCAACCGCGGCCACCCCGACCGGGACACGGTGCTGGTGGGAGGCAGGCTGGTGCAGGGTCCCGAGGAGGCCGGGCGGCAGTGAGATTCTCCCGTCTGAACGATCCGACCCTCCTTGCGGACGACTCCTCCCGTCCCCGGAAGAGATCTCGCCGCGGCCTGCACACCCGGCTCCTACCCGGCGCCCCTAGCGCCCTGGGAGCCCTGGGGGTGATGTGCCTGTTCGTGCTCTTGGCACCCGGCGAAGTCTCTTCGTCACAGGCTTCCTTCCTGGCAGCCTGGCTTGGACCGCTCGTGCTCCTGGTCGCCGCAGCCGTTCTGGGAGCGGTGGCCTGCCTGTCAGGAATCCGACACCTGTGGATCGGAGACATGCCCGTTCGCGGCGTGCTGAGCATTGCGTTGGCGGCCTGCCCGATCTGGTTATCGGCCTCGCTGATAGTGCTGCGTACTTTCTTTTCGTCTTCTTGACTTTACCCTGCACGACCCTAAATTCCGTCCCAGTTAAGTCAGTGCGTTCGCTGGCGATCTGTTGAACGCGGTCCTCCGCCGCGTCCCGACGACGGCAGATAGCGAGCGCCGGAAACAGAGGGATCATGGGACGGAAAAAGATTTTCGCAGCGCTCGCCTTCACTCTCATCGCAGCCACAACTGGCGGCCCGCTCCTGGCCCAGGCCAACATCAGCGGCCAGATCGAGGGGACCATCCTCGACGGGCGAGGGCGTTCTCTGCCCGGTGTCACGGTCACCCTCGAGGGGCCCGCCCTTTTCGGTCCGCGTGCCGCGGTCACCAGCAGTGAAGGAAAATTCCGCTTCCCTGCCTTGCCGATCGGCCGCTACATGCTCAAGGCTGATCTTGTCGGATACCAGTCGTTCGTCACCACCGATATCATCCTGAACGCCGGTGAGGCGCGAAATTTCGAGATGACTCTCTTCGAGGGGCTGCTCGAGCGCGTCACGGTTGTCGCTGAGCAGAACCTCATCGACACCCGCAGCACTCACAGCCGGGAAGTCATCGACGCGGATTATCTGAACGCCCTGCCGCTGTCCGAGCGTCGCTACCAGCAGACGTTCTCCATCTTCCCTGGTGTGACCGACCACAGCGGAAGCACGGCAGCGCAGTACCATCTGCACGGCGGTACGACCTACCAGATCGGTTACCGGATCGACGGCGCCACCGTCAACGGCATCGACACCGGCCGCTTCTCGCTGAACCTGAACCAGAACGCCATCGAGCGATTCGAGGTGATCAGCGGCGGCTTCCAGGCCGAGTACGGTGAACAGTCCTCTGGAATCCTGAACGCCATCACGCGCTCCGGAACCAACGAGTGGCAGTACATGTACTCCGGCTTCTTGCGCAACGCATCGTTCACCTCGAACCAGAGCGAAATCGACGATCTCGAGGCCTCGCAGGGTGGAGCACGCACCTACAACAATCCGATCGACCAGCAGCAGCAGTGGCACGAGTTCTCGGCTTCCGGCCCTCTGATCAAGGACAAGCTATTCCTTTTTGCCGCCGCCCAGTACTGGCAGGAAGATTTCGGCGGCCTGGTGCAGAGCGAGAGTGGAGCCAACGTCAACAACTTCCGCACCGGAAGCCGCTACAACTTCCAGATCAAGGTCAACTGGCAGGTCAGCCAGGATAACGAAATGGTCTTCAATCTATTCAGCGACCCGGCCAAGTTCGAGGACATCGAGCTGGTCCCCACGGTGACGCAGGGAACCAACCGCAACCAGTCCCAGGGCGGGTATTTGTTCCAGGTGCGGGATACTCACATCTTCTCGCCCGACACCTTCCTCGAGACTCAGTACTTCCTGCACCACAGCTACCTTGCCATCCGCCCGGAAGAGCCCAACGGCGGCGCTTTCGTGCAGGACGCGTTTTCCGGCCTGTTTACCGGCGCCTTCTACGCCGACATCGACAACTCGTGGGATCGCCATCGTGTATCCAGCACCCTGACCCACATGCGGGGTCGGCACACGATCAAGGGCGGTCTGGACTACACCTTCATGGATTATCGCGCTAACAAGAGGCAGAATTCCTGGTCCATCGATTACGGCTCGGGGTACTTCTACGGTCTCTACCAGTATGTTGTCATCGATTTCGGGGAGGATGCGAACATACAGCGTGACGAGACCGAGGTTGCGGCTTTCATCCAGGACCGGATCTCGCTGTTCGATGACAGGGTCTCGGTTGACGTAGGACTTCGCTATCAGCAGCAGTCGGTAATCAATGACGGAAACGTCGCGCCCCGATTGGGTGTCTCCTACGACCCCGCAGGCGACGGTCGTACCCGGATTTTCGCCAACTGGGGCCGCTTCTACGATTCCGTGTTCTTCGATATTCTCGACCGTTTCGAGGTCAACGACGGGATCTCGTTCTACTTCGCCAATGCGACGGATTGCCCGGACCCCTCCTGCGCCTTCCTCTACTCCCAGACTTACACGGCGCCCAGCGATCTCGAACAGCCGCGCAAGGATCAGTGGCAGATTGGCTTCGAGCGTGAGCTTCCCGGTAACTGGCGGGTCGGTGTTACCCACACCGAGTGGGAGAGCAAGAACGACATTATCAGCATCTTCGACACCTCCACTTCCGAGAACTTTCTGGTCTCTGACGGACGCTCCGACTATCGCGGCACCGAGATTACGGTTCGGAAGCCGTTCGGAAGGAGCTTCGAGCTGTTCGGCTCGTGGACGCATTCGCGCACGCGAAGTCAGATGACGAACGCCGAGGAGCTCTCCTTCCTTAATCCGAGCGATCCGCTGTCTACCGATTTCAGTCGTGCGGGATTCGACCGCCCGGATGTCGTCAAGCTGTCGGCGTTGCTGCGGTTCCCTGCGGGCTTCAACCTGACATCTGTCTACAGCTACCAGGACGGCCGGCTCACCAGCCCGACTGAGACATTCCTGAACACCATCGATCCGATGTTCGGCAAGAATTCGTACCGCCTCCCGCCCCAGCGAAGGTGGGACCTGATGGTGTCCCGCGGCTTCAACCTGGGCCGGGCGGATCTCAAACTGCGCCTGCAGGTCTTCAACGTCATGAATGAGTTCAACGTCGTGAGTATTGGTACGCGCACCGATGTGTCAGTGGGATCGCTCAACGAGCTGGGAACGCCGCAGATCATCGATATCCCGCGTACGGTACAGGCCGGAATCGAACTGCGCTTCTAGCGCACTCGTTTTCTATAAGACTGTAAGCGGATGACGTTGAGCCGTCCGCTCCAACGGAGTAGAATCGCACCCGGCTTTGCCGCCTGCCATGTTCTTCCGCCCCGCCCGTCTCCTCAAGCTCCTGCCTCTCCTCGCCCTGGCGATCATCCTGTGCACGGTGCACGTGTCTCCAGGGCAAGAGGGCGTGTACACACGCGGGCCCCGGACAGGTGAGACGGTTCCGACCGGCTGGCACCTGCGCTGGCCGTTCGTCGAGCGCCTGGTTCGCGTCCCGGCCGAACCTTTCGTCTGCGCAGGGGAAACGACCGAGGTCACGCGCGAGGGGGCTTCCCGCATCCGGCAGTGGCGCGTGAACGTGCTTGTGCGCTCCGACGCCGCGGTGCGCTTCGCGCGCGCGCTGGAGGATCGAAGACCCTGTCCCGGAATCACGGACGGCGTCGCGCAGGCGCTCGGATCCGGTGCGGATTCCCCCCGTGAGGCGGTCAGGGCCACCCTGGACGGCATGGGGCTCGAGACCCATGAGCTCTGGCTGAGCGACACCGATCAGCGTGAGACCGGGCGTGAAGTTCCTTCCCCTGCGGAGAAGCGCCGGCCGGTTCTGCTGGTAGGACTCGACGGCGCCGACTGGCTGGTCCTCGAGCCGCTGATGCAGGCAGGCATGACACCGAACCTGGCACGCCTCAAGCGCGAGGGCGCGTGGACAGCCCTGCGCTCCAACAACCCGATGCTCTCGCCGCTGCTGTGGACAACGGTCGCCACCGGAATGCCACCCGAGGAGCACGGCATCGTCGACTTCCTGATCCGTGACCCAGCTACCGGCGCCCGGGTGCCTATCTCCAGCAACTTCCGGCGCGCCAAGGCGTTATGGAACATCCTGAGCGACGCGGGAGTCGCCTCGGACTGGGTCGCCTGGTGGGCGACCTGGCCCGCCGAGCGCATCATGGGGCACATGATCACCGACCGCGTGGCTTACTCGCTTTTCGGCTACGAGGCGAGCCCGGAGGACACGGTCGGTGCCACATGGCCGGCCGACTACCTGAAGCAGATTCAGGCTCACCGCGTCACCGATGCCGACATCAGCCTGGAAGACATGCAACGCTTCGTGCGCGTGGATGCCAGGGAGCTCGATGCCTCACGCCAGCGTGCCGCGCGCACCGCCCTCCACAAGGCGTACTCCGATCCCCTGATGCACCTGACACGCATCCTCGCATCAACGGCCACCTACCACCGCACGGCGCTGGATCTGCTGGAAGACAGCCAGGCCCCACTCACTGCGGTCTATTACCAGGGCATTGATGAGGTGAGCCACCGTTTCGCTCACTGCACTCCCCCGCGCATGAGTCTCTGCAGCGACGCGGACTTCCGGCGCTACCGGGATACGCTCTTCAACTTCTATTCCTACCAGGACTCGCTGATCGGCGAGCTTCTGGAACGAGTGGATCCGGATACTGTGGTGATCATCCTCTCGGATCACGGTTTCCTGAGCGGCAGCGAGCGTCCCACGAATCAGCCACCGCACATTGAGGGCCGCCCGGGCGAGTGGCACCGCGCCTACGGCATGTTCGTCATGCACGGCCGTGATATCCCCGCCGGGCGCACCGAGACGGTGAGCCTTTACGACCTGGCCCCGACACTGTTGCACCTGCTGGGCTTGCCAGCCGGCGAGGACATGCGGGGCGAGGTTCTGGCCGCAGCGCGGGCCGGGCTGGCGTCCGAGGTCACGCGCATCGCGTCCTGGGAGGAGGTAGGAGCCCGGGCAGCACCGGCGGGCGGGGCACCCTCGTCGAGCTACGACGAGGACGTGATCGCCCGGCTTCGTTCGCTCGGTTACATCCAGGGCCCGGATGAGGAGGAGAAAGATACTCTTGCAGTCGAGCGCGTCGAGCAGGGCGGCCAGTCGCCGGCTCCGGCCGACGCGGGCGGCGTCACCTATCACACCAACCTGGGCGTGCTATACCAGAACCGCGGCGAACACGCGCGGGCCGAGATCGAATTCCGCCGTGCCCTCGAGATCAGAGCGAACCATCCGGATGCTCTGGGCGGTCTGGCCACAGTCCTGCTCGACCAGCACCGATCCGCCGAGGCACGTTCCATGCTGGAGCCGTTCCTGGAGCGAAGCGCGGAGGCCAACTCCCGGATCTGGTTGCTCTATTCTGCGGCCTGCAGCCAGGATGGCCGGCAGCGCGAGGGCCTGCGCTTCCTGGAGCGGCAGGCCGCCAAACGTGCCGTCGGCTGTCGACTCGAGGTGGCCAGGGCCCGCCTCATGGTGGAACTTCAGGATCCTGCCGGCCCGGAGAACACCCTGCAGCGAGCTCTGGAGAACGAGCCCGGCTGCATGACAGCCATCGAGGACCTCTTCGACCTTTACGAAACCACGCGCCAGCTCGAACGACAGGACGGCCTCATGCTCAGCGCACTTCGAACGCGCCCCGACTCTCCCCGCCTCCTGGGGCTCGAGAGCCTGAGGCTTAAAACACGCGGCAACATGCGCGCAGCGGAGGAGACACTCCGTCGGGCACTCAGCCTGGCCCCGGATGATCCGATGCTTCTCACAAATTTTGGATCGCTTCTCGGAATCAGCGGGCGCTACCGGCAGGCAATCGACCTCCTGAGGAATGTCGTGAGGCGCAACCCGTGGCTCCTGGAAGCACGCGTCAACCTCGGCGCCGCACTGGGCAAGCAGGGCCACGTCCACGAGGCGATCGAGGTGTTTGAGGAGGCTCGAACACTGGGGATCTCTTCGACGACGTTGCTCAATGCCCTGGCTGTGGCCTATGCTGAGAACCGCCAGCACAACGAGGCGATCCGCGTCCTGGAGGATTCGCTGCAGATCGACGGGGACCAACCGATGGTCCAGACGATGCTCACGGAGCTGCACCGAACCTCCTGAAACACAAATAAGGCACCATTCGGGTCAGTGCGCCGAGGGCGAGGCTCATAAGGATGGCAGGGTGGACATCTTGAGATTCCTGGGCCAGTACGTGCCGGCGCGCTCCGCGATCCTCCTGACTGTCATCATGTCCATGGTCATAGGATGCGGGCATGGGAACGGGGATGCAGGTGGCACATCCGAAAGTCCGGCTGCTGAGGTGCCACCAGAAACGAAGGGCTCAGCTCCGGAGCCGTCAGGGCAACCTGACTCTTCGCTGGCATGGGCAAACCTCGCCGCATCCCTCGCTGCATCGGGCCTGCTGAAGGAGGCGAAAGCTTCCATCCTCAAGGCCCTGGAAATTTCTCCTGATGCTCCCGCCCTGCTGGCGGAACTCGCGCGCCTGCAGCTGGCTCTGGGAGAGGATGCCGCGGCCCAGAACACGGCGCTGCGAGCCGCCGACCTGGCCCGCGGATCGGACCCGCGCCTCTACCTGCTGGCGACCAGCACCCGGTTGCGGCTGGGTCAGAACGAAGAGGCTGCAGCCGACCTGAATCGCTGGGAGGAAGAGCACGGATCATACCCTCTGCTCGCCGTCGCGCGGGGCCTGGTACATGAGACCGCCGGCCGGCCCAAAGACGCCGAGGCCGCCTACCAATCAGCCCTGCGCGCCGATCCCGGCTGCCGGGAGGCACTCTCCGGTCTGGTCAAACTGAGCTTTGAGCGGGGCGACCCGGAAGCCGCACTGGCCGCCATACGGCAGGCCGACGCAGCGGGAGCCGCGCCGCGCATCTGGGAGGGACAAGCGCTGCGCCGGCTGGACCGGCTGGATGAGGCGGAGGCAGCGTATCAGGACGCTCTGAGCCTAGAGCCCGACCACGTCGTCGCACTCGCCGACCTGGGGGCCCTCAGAGCGATGCAGGGAGATTTCACTGAAGCCCGCTCACTCCTGGCGCGCGCGCTCGAACTGCAGCCGAACCTCGTCGGAGCCAGGACCAACCTTGAAAAGATCGACCATCAACTCTCGGAAACCCCGGCCTCCCCCACGGCTGTCCCCTGAACGGTCGAAGAAAGCAGGTCGCACCCCCATCTCCAGGAGGGATTACCTGCCTGTTGCCATGGGTGTCAGCGGTGAACGATCAGCGCGCCGCTGGGCGGCGGGCTTTCTTGCGGTGCTTCGCGGGGGAGCCCTTCGGCTCCGCCAGCGCCTGATCAAGGTAGCGGTGGAAAAGCCGCTTATCGCCGGCAGGCATCTCGACGATTCGCACCCCGACCTCGAACTCCTTGGAGCCCTGTACCTCGCGAATGCGGGCCACCTGAGCCCTGCAGCGCAGCCCGCGGCGGCGACGGGGCAGGGTCAAGTTCAGCTCGACCAAGCTCGAGATGGCCAGAGCGCGATCCGTATAGAAGAGCAGACCGTTCTCGCTGGCATTGCGAGCGTGGAACAGTAGCTGCTCGCCGGGACGGATCGCAACGCGTCCTACGATGGATGCGTCAACCCGGGCAAATTCCCTTCTATCGACAACGTACGGCGTCACCATGTTCTTCCCCCTGCTCTTGGAAATATACAGTGCTCGATCAGCCTTCTTTATCAGCTCCTCCGAGGTGCGTCCATCCACCTCGAACTGCGCCACCCCGCCGCTCACCGTGACAACTCCTGAGCGTCCCCCCGAAATCTTCACAAGGCCCGTCTCTACACGGCGGCGCGCTCGCTCGGCCACCCTGAGGGCCCCCGTCTTGGTCGTCTCCGGAAGGATTGCCACAAACTCCTCTCCACCGTACCGGACCACGGTGTCCGTATCACGAACGCTGCTCACAAGGGCCCGCGCCACCAGTACGAGCGCGCGATTTCCCGCCAGGTGCCCGTAGCGATCGTTGAATTGTTTGAAATAATCGATGTCAAAAACGACCAGAGACAGTGGCGTACCGTAGCGCTTCACCCGCTGAACTTCACGCTCGAGCGTCATCTGGAAAAAGCGATAGTTGTGAAGACCCGTCAGCGGATCAATGTAGATACCGTTTTCGGTCTTGTGAAAAATAGTGATCTCGATGATCTTCGGGTTGCGAATCTTGTGACTGATATCGAGGAAGTAGCTGAGCATGGCAACGCGAAAATCGACGTTGCGCCCCAGCTTCTGCCGCATCTCTTGCCGATACTCCCAGATGGCCGCCCAGTGTTTTTTCGCCTTGGCACTGTCGAACTCGAGGTGGGACAACGCATAGAGAAGGACGGGGTAAACCTCGGGGCCGTACAAACGATCCAAGGCCTCAACACGTGATCGGAAGGAGGGGTGTGAGGCCGCACCGCGAACCATCAGGCCGCGGATTTTCTTCTCGATGACTTGCTCGCGATCGAGCAGGTCCTTCATGGGAGCCCATAACCAGCAGAAAACTCCAGTGAATCGTACCACAGAACCCTCTCACGGAGAGCCATCAACCAC
>JAPUKU010000116.1 GCA_027295505.1 Acidobacteriota bacterium | reverse complement strand
CTCCAGATGATAGTTACTGCTACCGCCGACCCAGCGTCGCAGGGCCTCCGGTGTGCCGATGCGGCGCATGCGGCCGCGTACAAGGATGCCGACGCGCTGGCACAAATCCTCCGCTTCACCCAGGTTGTGCGTGCACAGCAGGATGGTTTTGGCGTCCCGTGCTACCAGCACCTCGCGAATGAAGTCTCGGAGGTGGCGGCCGGTGAGCGGATCGAGTGAGCGGGTTGGCTCATCCATGTAGAGGATGGGCGGATCATGCAGGAGGGCTCGAGCAAGCGCCAGTCTCTGGCGCATGCCAGAGGAGTAGTACATGAAGCGCTCATCGGCCTGCTCTTCATCCAGCTCCATTTTTTCCAGCAACTCAGCGCAACGCTGTTCGAGCGCTTCCCCCGAGAGCCCGTACAGATGGGCGAAAAACCTCAAATTCTCACGACCGGTGAGCCGCCAGTAGAAGGAGCGTTCGTCCGAGGTCACGTAACCGATGGAGGACTTGACCCCGTGCTCCTGCTCAAGGATTGAGTAGCCGTTGACGGTTGCTCGACCCGACGAGGGCAAGACTAGACAGGCGAGCAGCTTCAGGAGCGTCGTCTTGCCAGCACCATTCGGCCCCAGGAGCCCGAAAATTTCGCCTCGGTGAATCTCCAGGCTGACTCTGTCGAGTGCCATCATCGGCTCCGGGGCTTCCAGCGGGTTCAGAACCAGATCACGAACCGAACGTGGAGCAGGATACGACTTGCTCAGTGACTCAACGGTGATGGCGGCGATTGAATCCATGTTGTGTGCGCCCTCTATGCAGCGCGGCCGGAGTTTAGCACAGGGATCTCTGTGTCACTCCGGTGTGGTATTCCCCGCAGGAGACCTGTCGGGAGATCCGGGTAAGGCCTCTATGAGAGCGCTCCCCGGGGCAATCCCCAGGAAATTCTGTCGGCAGCCGTTGCGCCCGCTTTGAATCGGTGAGGACGCCCTATTTCATGCAGTTCTTCAAGGATCGGCACCTCTTCTCCCCCAGAGGGTGGCATAGAACTTTCTGCAGAGAACGCTTGACATGTATTTCGGCTCGCGCATAATTCGGACGCTTGCGCGCGCACTGCGATTCTGCGACTGAGGAACGTGAGGGTAGAGGTTGCTGGATGCGCACGAGGCGGGACATGATTTCTTGTTACGCCGACGGAAAGTGAGCGTGCTCTGCGAGGGAAAATCGCCAGGTTCCGAGCGACGCACTCCCTGCTAGCGAAGGAACCAGGCGCTGATGGCGGCAGGAATGTCGCTCAAGAGGAGAGGGAGGCACACATGGCGAAGAGAAGACGCAAGTCGAAGTCGCGCAAATCCAAGCCGCGCCGGAAGAAGAAGAGCACGCGCCGGAGCAAGCCGGGCCGCAAGAGGACTACCCGTCGTCGCGCCACCAAGCGCAGGGGCAAAGCTCGCAAGGCGAAGCGTAGGACCAAGGGCCGCGGGAAGAAGAAAGCTCGCAAGGTGAAGCGTAGGACCAAGGGCCGCAGGAAGAAGGCTCGCCGCAAGGGCCGTCGTCGCCCCAGCGCGGCATTCATGAAGCCTCTCAAGCCGTCCGCCTTGCTTGCTGCGGTCGTTGGCTCGAAGCCGCTGCCGCGTACGGAGGTGACGAAGAAGCTGTGGAAATACATCAAGCGCAACAAACTTCAGGACCGGATCAAGCGCCGCATGATCAATGCCGACGCCGCACTCAAGGCCGTGTTCGGTGGAAAGAAGAAGGTGGACATGTTCCAGATGACCAAGCTGGTCAGCCGGCACCTGAAGGGTTAGATCCCCGATTGTAGCCGTTCGCGGCTGGCAAGAGGGACAAAGCGTGCCGCTTGACTTGCTCTGCGGCTGCTTTCTATCATGGCCACCTGGCCCGCGGGCTCATGCCCGCGGGCCTCGGGTGGCGCTATCGTCTAGGGGTTAGGACGGGTGGTTCTCAGCCATCAAACCGGGGTTCGATTCCCCGTAGCGCTACCACTCTCTTTCTAGGCAACTTGCTCCCGGGGCGTGCACACGGTCGCGCCCGGTGATCCGCTCCAGCGGGAGCCAGACAGACGCGCAACTGCACTGCGACTTCTGGTGGGGGTTGTTTTGCGGTGATGGATCCGAAACTCAAGCATCGAAGCCACACGCTTACCGAGGGTGCACACCGCGCGCCGGCGCGTGCCATGCTCAAGGCCGTCGGACTGACTGACGCTGACCTGGATCGTCCCCTCATTGCGGTGGCCAACACGTGGACCGAGATCACCCCGTGCAACGCCCATTTGAGAGAGCTCGCGGTCAAGGTCAAGGAGGGTATTCGCGCCGCCGGAGGCACTCCCCTCGAGTTCAACACCATTACGGTTTCGGATGGTATCAGCATGGGAACCGAGGGCATGAAGGCTTCCCTGGTCAGCCGGGAGGTGGTGGCCGATTCGATCGAGCTCGTGGTTCGCGGCCACCTTTTCGATGGCGTGGTGGCGCTCTCCGGCTGTGACAAGACGGTGCCGGGCACCGTCATGGCTCTGGTACGGCTGGACCTGCCGTCGCTCATGCTCTACGGGGGATCGATCCTGCCGGGGAAATTCCAGGGACGGGACGTGACCATCCAGGATGTGTTCGAGGCCGTCGGGGCGCACGCCGCGGGGCTCATGAAAACGGAGGAGTTGCGGGAACTGGAGGATCGGGCCTGTCCCGGCGCCGGAGCCTGCGGCGGCCAGTTCACCGCAAACACAATGTCCACAGCCTTCGAACTGCTCGGCATCTCTCCCATGGGCGCGAACAGTGTTCCTGCCACCGATCCAAAGAAACTAGAGGTTGCCTACCGTACGGGCGAGCAGGTGATGCAGCTTTTGCGAAACGACCTTCGCCCCAGTAGCATCATCACCCGGCAGTCGCTCGAAAATGCCATCACCGCGGTCGCCACCTCAGGGGGCTCGACGAACAGCGTCCTGCATCTCCTGGCGGTGGCGCGTGAGGCCGATGTCGAACTGAGCCTGGATGATTTCGATCGCATCAGTGCTCGCACCCCGCTGTTCGTTGACCTCAAGCCCAGCGGCCGGTTTGTAGCCGGCGATCTGCACCGGGCCGGTGGCATTCCGCTCAGTGCCCGGCGGCTGCAGGAGGCGGGACTGCTGCGCGACGACCTGCCCACCGTGACGGGACGCACCATCGGTGAGGAGGCTGCCGCTGCGGTCGAAACGCCAGGTCAACAGGTGGTGCGACCCCTCTCGAACCCGATCCGGCCGACAGGAGGCCTCGTGGTTCTCAGGGGGAACCTCGCCCCCGAAGGCTGCGTTCTCAAGATCGCCGGAGAGGAACGGCACAGCCACAAAGGTCCGGCGCGGGTTTTCGATCGTGAGGAGACCGCCTTTGAAGCGATTCAGAGCCAGTTGATTCAGCCCGGTGACGTGGTGGTCATCCGGTATGAGGGACCAGCCGGCGGTCCCGGAATGCGCGAGATGCTCGCGGTCACGGCGGCGATCGTCGGCCAAGGGCTTGGGGAATCGGTGGCCCTGCTCACCGATGGACGATTTTCGGGCGCCACGCACGGCCTGATGGCTGGCCACGTGAGCCCCGAGGCTGCCCGGGGCGGACCGATTGCCGCGTTGCGTGACGGCGACATTGTCCGCTTCGATATCGATGCCCGCACCCTCGACGTGGATCTGAGCGAGCAGGAAATCCGCTCGCGCATGGCATCCTGGAAAGCGCCTGAGTGTCCCTACCGCAGCGGCGTTCTTTTCAAGTATGCGCGAGAGGTCTCCTCCGCTTCCGATGGCGCCACGACCGGCGTACCGGGTGCGGCGGCCCCCCACACCGCCTGAGCCGGACCCGGCTCTGGACGGCAGCATGTCATTTTTCTCGAACCGGCTGCGAACCGATCTCTCCCGAAACCCTCTGACTTGTCTGCTGGAAGAGCGCCGCGGGAGTGGCCTCGACACGCTCGATCTCACCGAGTCAAACCCGACCCACGTAGATCTGCCGTACCCTCACCGTGAGATTGCGGATGCTCTTGCGCGGAGCTGTCCGCCCTTCTATGAGCCTCACCCCCGGGGCCTGAGGTGCGCCCGTGAAGCGATCTCGACCTGGCTCGGGCACCGGGGCCTATCGCCCAATCCCGATCAACTCTTGATAACGTCAGGAACCAGCGAAGCTTACAGCTTTTTGTTCAAGCTATTGTTGAACCCAGGTGAATCCCTCCTGGTGCCACGCCCGTCGTACCCGCTGCTCGACTTCATCGCCGCTCTCGACGGTGTGCGCCTGCGATCGTACAGACTGGTTCACGATCGCCGCTGGCGGGTGGACCTCGACTCTCTTGAGGAGGCACTTGAGGATCGGACCCGGGCCGTGGTTGTCATCCACCCCAACAATCCAACCGGCTCCTGTCTGTCGGATGAGGAAGCGGCCGGGCTGCTGAATTTCTGCGCCCGGAATTCGCTGGCCGTGATCAGCGACGAGGTTTTCCTCGAGTATCCCTTGACTGAGACCGCCAGCCGTGTCTCAAGCCTCGAAGGCACTCAAGAGACTCTTGTCTTCTGCCTTGACGGACTCTCGAAATCAGCCGGCATGCCGCAGGTAAAGCTCAGCTGGATTCGCGCCAGCGGGCCTGCGACCCTGTGCGAGGAGGCTCTGCAGCGCCTCGACCTGATTTCAGACACGTTCCTGAGCGTGGGCACCCCGGTTCAGGCCGCACTCCCCCGCCTGCTGGAGATTGGGGCGGGCGTGCGCGCCGCTCTCCAGGATCGCCTGGCCTCTAACCTGCAATGGCTGCGCCATCAGATGCGCTCGGTGCCATCGTGCTCACTGCTCGAGCCGGAGGCGGGCTGGAACGCCGTTCTGCGGCTACCCGCCGTGCGCAGCGACGAGGCCTGGGCCCTGGAATTGCTTCGTAAGGGCGTCTACGTGCAGCCGGGCTACTTTTACGATTTCACTGAAGAGGCCGTCCTGGTCGTGAGCCTTTTGCCGCCGGAGGAATTGTTCCGGAAGGGCCTTTCGCAGGTTCTTGCACACGCCGGAGAGTGAGGTGGCCTGAGGGTTTCACAGCCCACGCGGTCCGCGTGTCACACCGGTGCCAGGATGGTAAAGTAGAAGTATGCGCCTCAGGCCCCGCGAGTTAGCGCTGTATACAGGTCGCCTGCTGGGTCCTGCCATAGGGCTGTTCTTCATCGTGGCTGCGGCTTCGAAGGCGCTAGATCCGGTCGCCTTTGCCGGCCAGATCGAAGCGTACGAACTCGTTTCGGGGGCCGCCCTGACGCGAGCCATGGCCTGGTTTTTCATTGGCGTCGAAACGCTCGTGGGAACGTGCCTCCTCTTTGGGGTGCAGCGGCGGCCGGCTTTGCTGGCCGCCGCTGCTATGCTGACCCTCTTCACTGGCATCACCGCTTGGGCCTGGGCCCGCGGACAGCAACACGCCTGTGGCTGCTTCGGAACCCTGGTGGAGCGCACACCGGCACAGACGTTCTTCGAGGATCTGGTCCTGCTGGCCTGTGTGGGGTTGGCAATGTGGTACCGCCCGCCGAGCCGGAGGACGGTGGCCATGTGGCGGCGCTGGGCCGTGGCCTGGGTCGCGATCCTGGGAATGGTGATTCCGCCGGTGATCGGAGCTTATAGTCCTGCCCTGGACGAGGGTAAGAGCCTCTCCGATCTTGGTCTGGAAGCATACCTGCCGTCGGATCCGGATGCGCGTACAATATATGCCTTCCTTGAACCGCTAGGGACGGGACCCGATTACCAGGTCCTGCAGGAACTGGCCTACCGTGGGGTCCCTGTGGTGGGGTTGTGCTCTGCGGCGGAAGAGCAGATTGAGGAGTTTCGCTGGAGCGCAGGCCCGCCGTTTGAAGTTGTCAGCGTCTCGGGCCCCACGCTGAGACGCCTCTCCCAGGACCGCAGGGGGGCGTTCCTGGTGGAGCACGGAAAGGTGACGCAGATCTGGAGGGGCACAATTCCTGATGCGCTGGATCCATCCTGGGGCGTGGCCGCACAGGCGCCGCCCCAGGCGATCGACACGACTGTAGATGAGGAGGTCCGAAGATGACGAGACAGACTCGAGGCCGGGGAAGAAGATTTCTCCCCTACCCGCCTGCCACAATCGCCCTGGCCCTGGTGGTGGCCTGGGTGCCAGGAACACCGGCACGCGCACAGGCTTCCACCGTCCGCCCGACCCAGCTGGAGGTCACTGGCACGTATCAGCTGGAAGTGGATGGTCTTGCCGACGCGACAGTACGGTTCTACGAAGGTAACCCACCTGTTCAGGTCATCATGCTGAGCACTAACGGAACAGGTTTTGTTCTTGACCGGCCCACCAAGAGCGTGCGTCGGCTGGTCTCGGAACTGGTACGAGTGAACAATGCAGGCTCTCTCTCCTTGCTGCCGGGGGCTACCGGGGATCTGGTGGCGGGGGGATATCAGACGGATGGACCGGGCGTGCGCTTCAGCGACAACAGCCACAACTATTACGTGACCATGAAACCGCCTCTGGTCGGTGAAGTGACGGTTGAGAAGATCCTGAACTATTCGCCGGAGTACCGGAGGAAAATGGATCTGTATACACCGTCCGTGGCGGCGGTTCAGCAGTTGAAGCAGTGCTCACCTTCGACCCGGGTTGAGCTCTTCTACGGGTCCTGGTGTCCGTTCTGCCGCCGGCACGTGCCGCGTCTCCTCAAAGCCCTCGAGGAAGCGGGCCATCCGATGTCGATTCGAATTGTCGCATTGCCGCGGGGGTTCACCAACGAGAAGGCCGCCAAGGACAGGGGCGTCACGCGCGTGCCCACCCTGATTGCTTACGACGGCCCACGCGAGGTGGGGCGCCTTCAGGGGCAGGACTGGGAACGGCCGGAAGAAGCCTTGGTGCGCATTCTGCCCCCTGTAACCCCCGCGTCCGGAGGCGAAGGCCGCTGAGGGGACTTCGCTTTCCGATCCGGTGGGAACTTTCTAGGGTTTGGGCTCTTCGCCGAGCGGCCGGCTCGGCCGTGAGCGCTCACGGGTGCGACCGCCGGAGGCCGGCTCCTCCGAGTCGGATCGCGTGGATGAAGATCGCTCATGGCGGGCACGGCGTGCTGCCGGGAGCGTGAAGGAAAAGACCGAGCCCTCTCCCGGACTGCTGTCCGCCCGGATCATGCAGCCGTGCATGTGGAGGATGTTCTTGACGATGGACAGGCCGATGCCTGTTCCGTCCTGGCGCCTGGAGGCCGTGGCATCAACCTGGTAGAACCGGTCGAAGATCTTGTCCAGCGCCTCCGCAGGAATACCCACTCCCGTGTCACGGACCTGGACCTTCAGATAGCCGCGCCTGCCCGGTCCTACCTCGATCCAGATCTTGCCCCCCGGCCGGTTGAACTTGATGGCGTTTGAGAGCAGGTTCATCAGTACCTGAGATATCTTGTCGCGATCTGCCTTCGCCGGGAAATCGTCACCGGCCGGCGGAAGGATAATCTCCACCTTGCGCTCTTGGGCCCGGGCCTGCAGGGTTTCCGCCACCTCGTCGAGCAGGGCGCGCAGAGGGAACGCCTCCATGCGCAGCTCGGCCGTCTCCCCCTCCAGTCGGGAAAACGACAGCAGGTTGTCGATGAGTCCAATGAGACGGTTGATGTTCTTGAGGGATACTTCCATGCCGCGGCGTTGCGGGTCGTTCAAGGGCCCGAGCTTTTCCTTGAGGATCATCTCAGTGTAACCCTTGATGGACACCAGAGGGGTTTGAAGCTCGTGGCTCACATTGGCAAGCAACCCTGACTTCATTTCGTCCAGGCTGCGCAGCTCTCGATTGAGCCGGGTGAGTTCCTGGGTACGACGTTCGAGATCCCGGTTGATGATCTCGAGCTCCCGGTAAGCGCGCTCCAGCTCCCCTTGCGAGGAGGCCAGCTCGGCGCTTCGGTCACGCAGAGCGGTCTCGGTCCGGCGTTGATCGGTGATGTCACGGAACGTGGCCACGCGCCCGACAATGTGCCCGTTCTCGGCGCGGATCGGACCACAAAAAACCTCCAGCGAGCGGAGATCGCCGGCTGGCGTCAGCTCGAAGCGTTCTGTGAACGATTCCTCAGACGGGTGCTCAAACAGCTCGTGCCGGCTCCTCCAGCGATCGTCGGCACCCACGTTGTCTCCCAGGTGTTGCCAAGCGTCGCCGCCCGGAAGACGGTCAATCTCCGCAGGATCCAGGTTGAACAGATCGAGCAACCGGGTGTTGGTGAGCATGACTGCGCTGCCGCCAGCATGGTAGTGCACGGCAAGGATGCCGTCGGAGGTCGATTCCAGCGTCAGATCGAGCCGCTGTCGCTCCCGTGACAGTGCGGCCTCTGCCTCCAGCAAGCGGCTGATATCGCGCACCGCGATCACCACCTGGCCCGGACAGGTTCCACTGCGAATGGTGAGGCGGACCGCCAGCACCTGGTCCGGGTTCGAGGTCCGCAGCTCCGCATCGAACGGATCTTCCGGCGGGGCGCCACGCGCCGCGCGCCGCAGCGCGTCGAGCACCGGCAGGAGTTCCCGCGCGCCGACGTGGTCCGCAAAACTGTTGCCAATGATCTCTTCAGCGGGCCTGCCCAGGAGCCGGAGCAGGGCTGGGCTGGCATACTCAACGATCTCTCCATTGAGGATGCCGACGCCGTCCGGGAGGCCGTCGATCACGGCGCGCAAGCGTTCTTCCCCGGCTGCCAGGAGCGTCTCCCGATCGCTCTTCGGGGAGATTTCGCGCAGCACGAGAAGGAACCCTTCCTGTCCGGGTTCTTCCAGTGGAACGACGCGAAGGTCGGCCTCGACAGGCTCATTGGAGCGTCGTCGCACATGCAGGCGCTCGCGGATCTCGGCGACCTCCGCTCCACCGCCGAAGAGGCGTGCTGCCAAACGCTCCCAATCCGGGGCTTCAAACAGGACCTTGAGCGGCTGCCCTGCCAGGGATCCTTCGGTCCACCCCGTCAGGCGGCTGGCACCGGCGCTCAGGGTGCGGATGAGGCCGTCGCGGGCGCAACCAATCAGTACCGTGCTGGAGAGGCGGCCGGCAATGCTCTCGAGGGTCTCAGCCCGTCTTTGCCACCGCTGGGCAGCCTCCTGGGTCGGTTGCACGGCCTCCAGTAGCTTCCGGGCCAGCTGTCCCTCCGGGCCGGTCTCCGGAGCGAAGGACGGTAGAGTTCCAGCCGAGACTGCTCCAAGGCTCTTTTCCAGCTCTTCAAGCGGCCGGTTCACCTTCATCAGAACGATGAAGATTCCGGCAGCTGACAGGCCGATTCCCAGTAACGCTACCAGGAGGGAAACCAGATGGAATCCTCTGAGGCCCCGAAACACCGCTTTGCCGGGCAGTTCCGCCACCAGGACGAGATCGACTCCTGTCGGCATCCAGCGCGTCTGGTGGTAATGCTCGACACCGTGTTCATCGACGCTATGCCAGCCTGCTGCCTGGCGGCGGCGGGCGTTGGCGATTTGCTCCAAGCGCCCGGCCCAGGCGTCGGAGGAGCGTGCCGCGAGAGGAAGTCCGTCAGAGCGAGTGAGGTAAATAGAACCGGATCCAAATGTCTGTGCCACGAGAGCTTCGAGCTCGCCACCACCCACGGAGGTCCCGAGCCAGCACCCGGGTGGATCGGCGACCGGTACCGCCAGCGCGAAACGGGTGGCATGTGGATCGGAGAGATCGGCGCGGAGCCTCAGCGTCTTCATGGACAGCCGGCCGGTCGGCAGATCCTGGGTCGCCCACTCGAAGTTCATGTCTCGCAGACCGGTTCCTACCTCGACCGGAGGCTCCAGCGCGCGACCGACAAATAGGGGAAGAAGCTCCGGGTTCGAAGCAGTTGCGCGACCGAGCGAAGCGCGAAGGGTCTCGGCGCGGTCGCCTAGGGCACGTCCGTCCCAGTTCTCCAGCGCCGCCCTTACCTCCGGGCTCTCGGCGATCTCCCGGAGCCGAGCGGCGCGTTTCTCGAGCGCCGCCGTGAGCTGACGGGCCTGTGCTTCAAGCACGGAGCCCATGCGGTCACGGGCCTGATCCTCGAACAAGCGCTGAAAGTAGACGAACGAGCACAGCCAGAGCACCACGGCGGGGGCCACACCGAGCAGCATGACCAGGGCGAAAGCCCAGCGCTGTTGCCGCTTCCATCTGGAGAAGGAGGTGAGCACGATCTAATCTCCCCGCGCAGTGGACGATGTCAGGGCCGGCAGTGCCCGCGTGGGGTGGGAGAAGTAGAAACCCTGTCCGAATTGGACGCCGTGCTCGCGTAACACCTCCAGCTCTTCCCGGGTTTCGATACCCTCGGCGATCACCGTGGCCTCGGCCTTGGAGCACAGCTCGATAAGGGAGCGCAGCACCTCCTGCTGGATCAGGCTGCGATCGATCCCGCGGACCAGAGAAACGTCGAGCTTCGTGAAGTCGGGCTTAATGCGGTTGATGAACGGAAACGAAGCGGCGCCAGTGCCGATGTCGTCGATCGACACCCGGAAGCCCAGGCCGCGGAGACGCTCGAGGGCGTCCGCGAGCTCTTCCGGTTGCTCGTGAACCGACCGTTCAGTGATCTCCAGGACCACCGAACCGGCCGCTCTGCCCAGAGCCTGGCGGGCGACGGGAAGTGCTTGCCAGGCCGGATCCAGGAGCGTTGCGGGAATCGAGTTCAGGAACAACAGCTGATCGGCGCCCAGCACTCTGGCCCGGCGAAGAGCTTTCTCGTGGCAGAGCCGATCGAGTTCCCGCTCCACGCCGAGTTCGCTCGATAGGTTGAAGAGAACGGCGGGAGCCTCCAGGGCAGTACGCCGTGGTCCCCTGGACAGTGCCTCAAAACCAATGATCTGCGAATCATCGAGACGCACGATCGACTGGAAGAGAGTGTCGATCGACTCGTCCGCGAGGATACGCCTGAGCTCTGCGATGTCGCGCGCCCGCTGAGCCTCCTCGCGGCGGGTGCTCATCAGTCGCGCCTCCTCTACGGCCTGGTATACGAGCCGCTCGAAGCGCCGGAACGGTGTGCCCACAATCAAGGCGTACCCCAGTCCTGTCTCGCAGGCGGAACCCACGCCTAAGCGCTCCTCGGTCATGTGGGCGCGCAGGTACGGACGCAGCACCTCGGCCATTTCGTGGAGGCTGTCAGCACGCACGTTCTGTCCACTCAGGGTCTCCGGCACGATGAGCAGGAACTTATCGCTGTGCACGCCATCGAGGGCGACCAGGCACTGTTCGCTCAGCAGCGAACCGCGCAGCGCTTCCAGTCTGCGCGCGAAGCGCTCCAGCAGGGTGTCGTAGAACTGCCAGCCATAGATCGCTTCTAGGTTCGTGTTCCGGCTCGGGTCAATGTGGAACAGGCCCAGGCTGCGGCGCTGCTCGTAGAGCGTGCGCATGCGGTCGAAGTGGGCTGGCAGATCGTACAGGGACGTGGTGGGATCGAGGATGGAGCCCTGGATTCTCAGTGCCTCACGATCCGGGCCGGTGCTGTCGCTTTGTCCCACGTCGTAGCCCTCAGATCTGGGAAGGAAGGCGGGTGAAGATGCGCTCGATGCGCTCCAGCAACCCGTCGTAGGAGAATGGCTTGGTGATGTAG
This sequence comes from Acidobacteriota bacterium, assembly GCA_027295505.1. Lineage (GTDB taxonomy): Bacteria > Acidobacteriota > Polarisedimenticolia > JAPUKU01 > JAPUKU01 > JAPUKU01. The sequence goes on along the minus strand of JAPUKU010000116.1, from coordinate 1,609 downwards.
TCAAATGCCCCCTGCTGCAGGCCGATGACCTTCTCGCGCACGTCGTAACGAATGGAGAAGAGCGCCACGGGTATGTTTTTTGTGCGCGCATCAATCTTCAGGAGGCGCAGGACCTCCCAGCCGTCCATGTCGGGCATGTTGATATCCAGCAGGACGAGGTGGGGTCGCCATTTTCTTGCCTCGGCGAGCGCCCCCTCTCCTCCGGTCTGGGTGCGCACCTCGTAACCCCCGTCACGCAGGATCATCTGGGTCAGATCGAGGATTTCTCGATCGTCGTCCACGACCAGAACCCGGCGCCCGGACTTCGGCACAGCTTCATACGGCGACGGCACTCGCTTTCTGTGGACTTCTTCGTGGCGCATTAGCGCTCCGATGACGCTTCCGCTAGCCAGCGGGTTACCCGCGTGGCATCAGCCGCTGTCTTCGGCCTGAGCCGGGCGGCCAGACCGACCCGGCGGTACGAATCGGTCGGCGGAGAGACCGGCCGGACCCCCTCGAGAAGCGCACCCGCAGACTCGCCGTGGAGGAGAAGCCGAGTCCTCGATGTGGCGCCGCAACTCTACGCCGACAGCCATGAGCAAGCGCGGCACTTGACGAGCGAATCCAGGACCAGCGAACCGGGGGACGGGGAAGCGCCGGGCATCGGTTTCCGCCCGGCTGCCCGTGACCCGTGCTCAAGAGTACCTTAGCACAGCGATTCAGGGGCTTTCAATTGAATAGGACTGGAATGGCGCAGACTTAGAGGCAATCAGGGGCGGGAACAGGCGGGTGCGATCAGGGCTGTCCGGTGCTGCGGGTGCCACGCAGAGGGATGCCGAGCCGCTTCATCTTCTCGATGAGGGTCGTGCGCTTGATGTTGAGTCTGTAAAGTCAAACGGCCTAACCCAGTCCCCATCAACAACTCAGGCCCCAAAACACCTGTGATTTCAGTACGTTATTGCACGACCTTTTTAAGCACAGATAAGCCCTGCCCATTTATAAACCGAACATCCCCCGAACATCCCTGGCCGATCCAGAACACACTTGATTCCATGCTATTTGCGTGTCGATTCCACCTCAGGTCGGTGCCGTACCGAGGTTAGTTCTAGTCTCAACTCCCCTGCCCCACTTCCTGCCCTCAAATCCCCCTCTGTTAGATTCTGTCAACCATTTTCTTACTACCCCCAACCTTTTTTCTCAATCCTGTTGTTCACAGCAAGTTACCTAACCACTCGTCTGTGGCTGCTTATAACTATGGTAATCATGGTGGTGTGAATCAGGAGAATCGCAGATCGGTATGGTACTTCTGGTCCTGGGAAGGAGAGGATCGGATGCAGAGATTATTGAGTGTACGAGATGTGGCAAAGATGTTAGCGGTGTCGAAGGAAACCGTGTGGAGGTTGGTGCGAGCCAAGCAACTCCCGGCAGCCAACATTACCAGCGGCAAACTCAATAACCCGACCGGCAGGAGGATGAGGTTGCTGGAGGCTGATGTCATAGCCTTTGTTAGGGGACGAATGAATGGTACTGGTAAATAGCGCCTGCCGCTGGATAGGAAGATGTTGTGACAACCACCCAGATGACCTCACAACAATTACCAAAGTACGTCGATCCCAAGAGCGAGGGAGAT
>JAPUKU010000115.1 GCA_027295505.1 Acidobacteriota bacterium | reverse complement strand
CAGGATCTCCCGCACCTCGATCAGGCCCGACACACGATCGAGCGGCAGGTCCACCTGGGTAATGTCGCCGGTGACCACCGCCTTGCAGTTGAACCCCAACCGGGTCAGGAACATCTTCATCTGCTCAGTGGTGGCATTCTGCGCCTCGTCGAGTATGACAAAAGAATCATTGAGCGTGCGACCGCGCATGAAGCCCAGGGGTGCGATTTCGATCTCACCCCGCTCCACCAGACGGTTGGCTCGCTCCACATCCATCATGTCGTACAGCGCATCGTACAGCGGCCTAAGGTAGGGATTGATCTTGGCGTACATATCCCCGGGCAAGTACCCTAGTTTCTCCCCGGCCTCCACCGCCGGCCGAGCGAGAACAATGCGACTGACCTCTTTTCCCATCAAGGCCGAAACCGCCATCGCCATCGCCAAATAAGTTTTTCCGGTCCCCGCGGGACCGATCCCGATCACGAGATCGTATTTCTGGATCGCCTCGATGTAGATTTTCTGGGTAGCGGACTTGGGGATGATGAAGCGTTTTTTGGTGGCGATGGGAACGGTGTTGAGCAGGAAGTCTTTCAGCGGGGTATCTTGATCGCCACGCCAGCCCTTCAGCGCGAGAGCAACATCCTCGCTACGAAGTTCATACCCCTCGAGGGTCAACGCCGCCAGTTGCATCAGGAGCCGTTCAGCCTTGCGCACGGCCTCAGGCGCGCCATCCAAGGTCACTTCATCACCGCGCGCCGACAGCCGGACTCCGAGTTCCTCCTCGATCAGCTTGAGGTGCTGATCGTGATGGCCAAACAGGCTGGCGGTATTGCTTCCCTCTCGTAACTTGATCTTGCGCACGCTTACTCGGTGAAAACCCCGCGGAAGAATTGAATCATTGACGATTTGTTCATTTAGCCAAAGTAGAGCAATGACTCAGTCCTCGATGACCCAGTCGCCAATGACTAACCCTAATCCGAAAATATTTTGTTCACCAAAAATGCCCCTGATCACTTCCTGCGAGGTTCCTCTCCCTCCGCTGGAGGGAGAGGGCAAGACCACAACCTCTCCCCCACTGGGGGCGAGGAGAACATGAGGCTCATGCCTGAAAAGAATGTCCGATTAGGGCTAAATGAGTCAATTCTTGGCACATTGTAGCAGAGCGGTGGAGGAGCGACAAGCGGGCAGCCGAGTATCAGGTAAAGGGGTAAAGGTAAAAGGTAAAATTCAGAGCTGAGCCTCAGTCCTCAGTACTCAGTCCTGAGTCCTGAGTGGCCAGGTGTTCGGGGTACCTTGAAATAGTTGGAACGGCACTAGTGTAGTGTTTCACTCTGTTCTTGTCTTCTCCAGGGCCTTCCTGGCCCGGGTGACCTTTTCCATGATCGTGTCCACCGTGGCGGTCCAGACGAATGGTTTCGGTGCAGCATTGTGGTACGTAATGTACTCCTCAATGGCCTGAATCAATTCCGGCACGCTCCGGAACACGCCTCGGCGGATCCGTTTGGTGGTCAGTGCGCCAAAGAAGCGTTCGACCATATTGAGCCAGGAACTGCTCGTGGGTGTGAAATGCATGTGGAACCGCGGATGCCGCTTGAGCCACCGCTGAACCTTGGGGTGCTTGTGGGTGGCATCATTGTCGGCGATGAGATGCAGGGTCTTGTCTTCTGGCGTCTGTTCATCAATCACCCGCAGGAATTTCAGCCACTCCGTGTGGCGATGTCGCGGGAGACACGTGGAGATGACTTTCCCTTCAGCGACACTGAGGGCGGCAAACAAGGTGGTGGTGCCATGCCGCTTATAGTCATGCGTCATGGTCCCACAGCGGCCCTTCTTCAGGGGGAGCCCGGGCTGCGTGCGGTCAAGGGCTTGGATGTGACACTTCTCGTCGACACTGAGGACAAGGGCATGCTCCGGGGGATTCAGGTACAGCCCCACCACGTCGTCGAGTTTCTCCAGGAATTGCGGGTCTTTGCTCAGCTTGAATGTCCGCCTTAAGTGTGGTTTGAGCCCATGGGCTTTCCAGACGCGATACACCAAGGTGGGGTTGGTGCCGAGATGCTGGGCCAACGTGCGGAGCGACCAGTGGGTGGCCATGTGGGGTTGGGTTTGCGTCGTGGTCTTGACAATGCGAGCTTCAAGGGCCTGCCGGGGCTGCGGCGGACGCCCCCCGCGCGGGGCGTCCTGGACCATGCCGGCCAACCGGTGGGTCGCAAAGCGCTGCCGCCACAGACCCACCGTCTGGCGACTGGTGCCCAGCGCGGAGGCGATGTGGCGGTTTTCCTGCCCGTCGGCGGCTAGCAGAATCATCCTGGCCCGGAGCACCAGGCGAGCCGGCGTGCGCCGACCCCGCGCCCATTGTCGTAATTGGGTCTGCTCGTCATCCGTCACCTGAAGTTGAGGGGCTATCCGCATGGGTTTCTCCTCCTGTAAGGAGGGAGATAACCATGCCTCATAATAAGTCAAGTTATTTGTGCAACACTACACTAGGATATCGGCCCTGTTGACCGGCGTGCACGTCGCGGGCGCTCTGTTGACACCCGGCGATGTGACCTACGAAGGACAACCGCGCATGTACGGGGCGCTCTTAGCCAGAGGCAGGATCATGGGTCCTCCCGGACCCTCAGCCCCTCTCGAAGTATGGTACGACCATGACCTGCGTGATGGCATGGTACACGGCACCCCGCTGGTCTATGTGGCCCTGGGAACCCGGCAGAAGATCTATTGAGGGATGCGTGACCCTCCTGCCGGCTCGATCTCACCATCAGCTACAGCCACTCCGCCGGTTGATCCACAATCGCGCGTACGCCTTCAGTGTTCAGTTTCCAACTATCGTTTGGACAGGTGCCCCCCCGGTGATACCTTTACCTCTATGGGAAAAGCCAATCGTGAACGGATGGTGATGGAGGGGAGGCCTTCCAGGGCACCACTTGGAATAGAGGCGAGCATCCTTTTTCTCTGCTTCTTTCTCTCGGGCGCGACCGGGCTGATCTATGAGGTGGTGTGGCTGCGGATGCTGGGCTTGGTCTTCGGGCACACCGTGTACGCCGTGACCGCCGTGCTGGCCGCCTTCATGGGCGGGCTCGCTCTGGGCAGCGCGCTCTTCGCCCAGCGCGCCGCCCGGATGCGCAACCTGATCCGCGCCTACGGGTGGCTGGAGCTCGGCATCGGAATCTATGCGGTGTTGATCCCCATGCTGTTGAGCGGGGGCACGGCCCTGTACCTGGCCCTGCACCGTGCACTGGGGTTGTCCTACCAGGCGCTGACGGGCGTCCAGTTCATTATCGTCTTCGTGCTCCTGCTGGTGCCGACCACCCTGATGGGGGGGACGCTGCCGATCCTGAGCCAGGCGCTGGTGAAGAAAGAGGGGAGCGTGGGGCGTCTGGTCGGCGCGCTCTATGCCGTGAACACGTTTGGCGCGGTGGCGGGCACCGTCCTCGCGGGCTATGCGCTGATCCCTTCCTTGGGCAATCAGGCCACGATCACGCTCGCCGCAGCCGTCAATCTCGCCATTGGAGGACTGGCACTCGCGTGGAGCCGGAGCCGGTGGGCCGCGCAATGGGGAGGGGGGCAGGCGCCGGAGGGGCGCCCGGCGCCGGCAGGCCGAGCGGGCGTTGTGTCGCCGCCGGTATCCCGACTCGGCGTTGGGCTGACCGTCGGGGCCCTGGGCCTCTCAGGGGCGGTCGCGATGCTGTACGAGGTGACCTGGACACGGGCCCTGGCCCTCGTGATCGGCAGCTCGACCTACGCCTTCACGGCCATGCTGGTGGCCTTTTTGGTCGGCATTGCCGGGGGGAGCGCGCTGTACGCCTGGGGGTGGGGGAAACGGCCGGCCTCGCCGGGCCTCTTCGGGGGGCTCCAGGCCGGGATCGCGCTGGCGGTGGTGCTGATCCTGCTGGGGTTTGAGCGGATGCCGGAAGTGTTCCTGGCGGCGCTGCGCTGGTCGGACGCCTCGGCCTTTGTGCAGGTGGTCCAGTTCGGGGTCAGTGCCGGCACGCTGCTGCTGGCCACGCTGCTGATCGGTGCGACGTTTCCCTGCGCCGTCGCGGTGGCCACGCGCGAGGTGGCGCGCGTGGGGCAGGCGGTGGGACAGCTCTACGCCGTCAACACGGTGGGGGCGGTTGTCGGGACCGTGCTGACGGGCTTCGTGCTCATCCCGGCGCTGGGCGTACAGGCGGCGATCACGACGGGGGTGGTCGTGAATCTGGGGATGGCGGCCGTGTTGGTGGCGACGGCGTCGGGGCTGCCGGCGGTGCGGCGCTGGGCGGGGGCGGGGCTGGCGCTGCTGGCCTGTGCCGGCGTGCTGCTGATTCCTCCGTGGGACCCGCGGGTGATGGCGAGCGGCCCGGCCGTGTACGCTCATGGGTACCTCGAGGATGCGGAACGGGCACGCACAAGCTTGGGGAGCGTCCTGCGTGCGCATGAGATGCTCTTTTATAGCGACGGGCTCAGCAGCACCGTGTCGGTCAATCGCGAGGGGCAGCATATCTTTCTGCGGGTCAACGGGAAGACGGATGCCGGAACGGCGGGGGACATGCAGACCCAGCAGATGTTGGGCCACCTGCCTCTGCTGGTCCATCCCGATCCCAAAGACGTCCTCGTGATCGGGCTTGGGAGTGGGGTCACCGCCGGCATGGTCGCGCGGCATCCGATCGAGCGCCTCGATATCGCGGAGATCGAACCGGCGGTGGCCGTGGCGGCGGATCGCTTCTTTGCCGAGGTCAACGGGAATGTCCTTCGCGATCCCCGGGTCCGGACAATCATCGTGGATGCTCGGAACTTTCTCCTCACCACGCCGCATCGCTACGACGTGATCATCTCCGAGCCGTCCAACCCGTGGATCGGTGGCGTGGCCTCCCTCTTTTCGCTCGAGTTCTTTGACCTGGCCCGGGAACATCTCCGGCCGGGCGGACTCATGGTCCAGTGGGTACAAGGCTATCATCTCCTGCCTGATGACTTGCGCATGGTGGTCAGGACGTTCAGGAAGGCCTTTCCCGCTACGAGCATCTGGCACACGAGCGGCGGGGATTTCGTGCTCCTCGGGAGGCAGGAGTCAACGCCGCTCGACCTCGGCCTCGTCAAGGCCCGGTACGAATCAAACCGCATGGCGCGAGACCTGGGCCACGCCGGGACCACGTCGTGGCCCAGCGCGCTCGGTTACTTTCTGCTCACGGAGCGGGATGCGGCGCGATATGCAGAGGGCGCCGCGCTGAATACCGACGACCGGCTGCCGCTTGAGTTCTCGGCCCCCCAGTCCCTTTACATGGATACAACGGACCAAAACCGGCGAGAACTGGAGCGGTTCAAGACGGCGGCGCTTCCGCACGTCACGCCGGACAGCCGGGGCGTGCTCGATGACCCCGACGTCCACTACTGGATAGGGGTGGGCAGCCTCAACCGCGAGGGTCTGGATGACGCGCGGGCGCACTTCCGCCGGGCCCTCGAGCTGGATCCGGAGCACACGCCGTCCCTGCTCGGGATCAGCTCGGCCTCTGTCCGGCTTGGCGATCAGCTCGAGGCCATCAAATATACCCAACAGGTGCTCGACCATGAGCCGGGCAACGTTGAGGCGCTGTTTCTAGAGGGGCTTGCGCTCGAGGCGCTCAAATTATTCAAGAGAGCGGGGAAACGATTTGAGCAGGCACTCGCGCTGCAGCCGCAGGATGACAAGTTCCGATTAGCGGTGTCGCGGACGCTGGAGCGCATAGAGCGCGGGAGCGTCCGGTGAGGCTATCGGTGAAAGACTCTGCGTAGAACGCCTTTCATGAACGCTCGAGCTGTTGTCCCTCACCGCGTGTGATCCGGCGTTGAGCTCTGGAACGGGCGAGCTGGAGTTTCCTGTTGTGCTGGCGTGGACAACGCAGAGTGCCCTCGCTTCTTTCTCTTTGCTCATTGATCTCACCCATTGTCCTGCGTTGCGGCCCCTTCCGTTTCGGGTGTCTCTATCCCCTGTCCAGCTCAACCTGGCCCTCGAACAGAGACAAGCCATGGGTGGGATCTGACGCGCCTCTCGCCAACCAGGTTTCAGTTTCCCACGATCATTTGGACGGGCGGAGCCCCGGTGATACAGTTGCTTAGATGAGGCAAGCGCGTACGAAGAAGGCTGAGTTAGGAAGACAGCCGTGGGGCGAGCGGGTGTGGCCGGGAGCGGGCGTTCTTTTCCTCTGCTTCTTTCTCTCGGGCGCGACCGGGCTGATCTACGAGGTGGTGTGGCTGCGGATGCTGGGCTTGGTCTTCGGGCACACCGTGCACGCTGTGACCGCCGTCCTGGCCGCTTTCATGGGCGGGCTCGCCCTGGGCAGCGCGCTCTTTGCCCGGCGCGCCGCCCGGATGCGGAACCTGATCCGGGCCTACGGGTGGCTGGAGATCGGCATCGGAATCTCTGCCGCGTTGATCCCGACGCTGCTCGGGGGAACCACAGCCCTGTACTTGTACCTGCAAGGCCTATTCGGTTTCTCTTACAGCACGTTCAGCTTCGTGCAGTTTCTCATCGTGTTCGCGCTGTTAGTCGTGCCGACGACCCTGATGGGGGGGACGCTGCCGATCCTGAGTCAGGCGCTGGGGAGGAGAGAGGGAAGCGTGGGGCGCCTAGTTGGCACACTCTACGGCGTGAATACCTTTGGAGCAGTCGTGGGGGTGGTCCTGGCTGGTTATCTATTCATTCCGGCTCTGGGGAATCGGGCCACGATCGCCATTGCCGCAGTCGTCAATCTCGGTCTGGGAGCCCTGGTGCTCGCATACAGTAGAAGTCGTTGGGCCTGGGACTCCGGGATGGGCCAGCACGCAGGCGAGCGCCCGTCCGTGGAATCCCCTGACTCGACTGTAGGCCCAAACACCGTCTCTCCATTGAGGGGCCGCCTGGGCGTCTGGCTGACGGTGGGAGCCCTGGGCATTTCAGGGGCGGTCTCCATGCTCTATGAGGTGGCCTGGACGCGCGCTCTGGCGCTCGTGATCGGCAGCTCAACCTACGCGTTCAGCGCGATGCTAGTGGCCTTCCTGGGGGGCATCGCCGGCGGGAGCGCGCTGTATGCGTGGTGGGGGGGGAAACGACCGGCTTCGCCTGTGCTCTTCGGGGGGCTCCAGGCCGGGATCGCACTGGCGGTGGCGCTGGTCCTGCTGGGGTTCGAACGGATGCCGGAAATGTTCCTGGCGGCGCTGCGGTGGTCGGACTCGCCGGCCTTTGTCCAGCTCGTCCAGCTCGCCGTCAGTGCTGGCACGCTGCTGCTGGCCACACTGCTGATCGGCGCGACGTTTCCCTGCGCCGTCGCGGTGGCCACACGCGAACTGGCGCGCGTGGGGCAGGCGGTGGGGCGGCTCTACGCCGTGAATACGGTAGGAGCGGTGATCGGCACCGTCCTGACCGGCTTTGTGCTCATCCCGGCGCTCGGCGTGCATGCGGTCATCGTAGGCGGGATCGTCCTGAACCTGTTGCTGGCTGCGGCGTTGGTGGCGGTCTCATCAACCATCCCAACGGCGCGGCGGTGGGTGGGCGCAACGGCAGCCGTACTGGCGAGCGCCGCCGTCCTCCTGATTCCGCCCTGGGACCCACGGGTGCTGGCGAGCGGCCCGGCCGTGTACGCCCCCGACCTTCTCGAAGCTGCTGACCGCGATGATACAAGCATGTTCGACCTGCTGCGGCGGGAGCAACTCGTGTTCTACTACGATGGACTCAGCAGCACGGTGTCGGTTCACCAGAACGGTCGGGACCGCTATCTCAGGGTCAACGGGAAAACGGAGGCCGGGACGGGGGACGACATGCCCACCCAGTTGATGTTGGGCCACCTGCCCATCTTGATCCATTCGGATCCCAAGGCGGTCCTGGTGATCGGCATGGGAAGCGGGGTCACGGCCGGCGCGGTGGCGCGGTACCCGGTCAAACGTCTCGACATCGTGGAGATTGAACCGGCGGTGGTGGTGGCAGCGTTTCACTACTTCGGCCACGTGAACGGCGAGGTCCTTGAGGACCCCCGGGTGCGGACGATCGTCGCCGATGGGCGGAATTTTCTCCTCACCACGCCTGAACAATACGATGTGATTATCTCGGAGCCGTCCAACCCGTGGATCGGCGGTGTTGCCGCCCTCTTCTCGGTGGAGTTCTTCGAGCTCGCGCGGCAACGGCTCAGACCAGGAGGGCTCATGGTTCAATGGGTCCAGGGCTATTCCCTCCTGCCCGACGACCTGCGCATGATCGTGAAGACCTTCAGGACCGCCTTTCCGGCGACGAGCGTCTGGTGCACGGACGGCGGGGACTATCTGCTCCTTGGCAGGGAGGAGGCAATGCCGCTCGACCTCGGCCTCTTCAAGGCCCGGTTTGAGTCCAATCGCATTGCGCACGACTTGGAGCGCTTCGGGATCGAATCTTGGCCCGGCGTGCTGGGATATTTTCTGCTCGGGGAGCCAGACACGGCGCGGTTTGCGGAGGCCGCCGCGCTGAATACTGACGACCGCCTGTCGCTCGAGTTCTCGGCTCCCCGCGCCCTCTATCTGGACACCACCTATCAAGCCTGGGAATCAATGCAGAACTTCAAGACCGCCAGCCTTCCGGAAGTGTCGCCGGATAGCCGGCCCGAACTCGAGCAACCCGACGTCCTCTACCGGATCGGGGTAGGCTGCCTCAGCCGGGATGCCCTGGAGGAGGCGCTCGCGCACTTCCGGCGAGCCCTGGAGCTGGACCCGCAGCACACGCCATCTCTGATGGGGATGGGCGCGGTTCACGTCAAGCTCGACCTCCTCCCTGAAGCCCGCCGTTTCACCCGGCAGGTGCTGGAGCACGGACCGGTCAACGCGGACGCGCTGATACTCGGGGGGGTAGCGTATGAGACCCTCGAGTTGCAGAACGAAGCAAAGGCGCTGTTTCAGGAGGTGCTCGCGCTCCAGCCACGGAACGCGGAGTTCCGAGCCGCGCTGTCTCATGCGATGGAGTACAAGGACCACGGGACAGGCTTGTGAGGCAGGTACCACCGGACCAGTTGCGGATGACGCGGCGAGATGGAAAGTTGGTAGCTCCGCAACCGCCCTGTGGTGATAGAGACTATGATGGATTGGAGTTGATAGCCCCCTAGGAGCCTGTCCGGCATACGTAGCTGCCCCTCGACCGGGCTCGGGGTGGTGAGCCCGTCGAACCACAGTATCTCATGCTGCCATATCTTGCACCATGAGATGGTGCGGCTACGAGGCATTGCGGCGTGAACGCGGATGGTTCGAATTGCCGGACAGGCTCCTAGAGGGCTAAGTTCCTTGGGGCGACACGGAACTGGAAGGTGACACTGCGATATCCGTCGTTGAGCGGGTAATTCGGGTCCGAGAGCGCCGTTCGCGCCGTGATCGAAAGGTGCACGTGACGAATGTCGGCTGGGACCGCCGCCGTATTTCCGGCATTGTCCAAGTACGTGGCGGTAAAGGCTTGAATGTTCGAGAACTGAGTCCCGGCGGCGCCTGCATTCCGGAGGAGCAGAGATGATCCCGCATCATAGGCATAGGTGATGTTTTCGTTCTGACCGGTGGGTGAGCCATCCCCATCCACATCCGCCAGAATCTGCACTTGAGTGGCGTTGCCCGTGACGCCGGAAAACCCCGCCCTAGTCGGGTTATAGCCTGCCCGTTGGAGGTCTCGGATCATCATGGACTTCACCAGTCTGACGGTCTGCTGCACGTCAACGAGCTGTTGCTCCCTCAGATATGCGTTCGCTTGCATGGTAAAGGTGGTGTAAATCCCCGCCAAGACAATGCTGCCAACCGCTAAACCGATCATGAGTGTAAGGAGGGTGACTCCACCCTCCAGCCTGAGCCTTGCCGAGATCGGGGAGGATTGAGCCCTGGTGGCATGGCGGTTGGTGCCCTGCATCTGGATTACGTGAACCTCCTCGTCCTGCGGATATTCTGGGGAGAGACCCCGCTGCCGCCCGCCACTCCTGCCGGACTGGCTCTGCGCGGGCGTCGCTGACTTAGCTCGCACGCCAGGTGAACAACTTGTAGCCGTCGACCACGTTTATGACTTTGTCCTGCAGCGCGAGGTCGAAGTGAGCACTCGACCCACCTGAGAACTTGATCTCTTTGCCGACCGCGGCACCATAGAATTGCCCGCCCCCAGTGACCTCCACGTTTGAGTCCGGCGCATAGATGCTGCCGTAGAAGTCGTTGGATCCGCTATAGACGATGTTCTTGTTGCTGGTCACAAGGATCGAGAGGTCGGTCGGATCCACTCCTGTATTGACGCCGCCTCCGCCAGTGACCTTCAACGTGTCCGTTATGTAAATGGTGACCTTGCCGACGATCGTGAGCGTCGATCCGCCAATAAGCTCGAGTTTAGTGTAGCAACGCACGCCAGGTCCAATTGGGACGTCGTCGCCGCCGACGACCTTGAGCGGGCCGCAGGGGAGGCCACTGGGGACTGTCACT
>JAPUKU010000114.1 GCA_027295505.1 Acidobacteriota bacterium | reverse complement strand
GAGCTGGTTCAATCGAGCCTGCGGTAGTTCATCGAAACCACGCGCCGCACCCCAGATCGCGCAAGCCATTGCCGATACGGTATCGACGTCACCGCGCAACTTGATCGCGAATTCAAGCAGCTCCCCGAATGTCCGGCTTCGAAATGCAAGTGCCAGATACACAGCAGTCACGCACGATTCAACGGCAGCAATACCATTGCCAAGCTCGGAAGCGACCTTCCGAGGGGCGATGCTACTTTCAGTCTGGAGCCAGCTCGCTGCCTTGCGCAGCTTCTGCAGGAACTCTGGAGATTTAACGAGCCCGCATAGCCGCTCCACGATGTCCTTTGAGCTCGCACCATTGTACGCGAGCGCTGTGGCCAACGCTACCAACACAGCGCCCTCGCGGCCGAGCGGGTGCGCATGGGTGACCACAGCGGTCGCGGCAGCAGCCTCAATCAGCTCCTCTTCGCCGGCGGCCGCGAAGAAGAGCCCCACCGCCGGGGCGCGCATCGCACCACCGTTGCCGTACGAACCATCCCGATATACCGATCGTGCTGCGGACTCCCATGGATCACCCCGGCGAATGCGCTTGAGGACCTGTGCAGCACCCGGACCGTATCCTCGCGACCATCTGTACGACCTGGAAAATCGATGCGCCAGGTCGTCCTGATTGACATGTCCGCAGCTCACCAGGGACTCAATCACGTCAATCGTCATCTGGGTATCGTCAGTCCAGCGACGTTTCCCACCTTTTCTGCCAATCGCGCACCATAGAGCACGTTCCAGGATCCCACCTTCGTAGGGCGCCCCGAAAGCGTCACCAAGCGCAAGACCGAGCACGGATCCCAAAAAGCGATGGGTCTTCTTCTCACTCATAGCCCCTCGGAGCGGATCGTCTAACGTCAGGCATCAGCCGCCGGTAGCGCAGCACCCATTCCGGCACAACACCGCCGCGCCGAGTGACAGCTGTACGCGGTTGTTGGGCGGTGATGGGAAGAGTCATGCTCGTCACCACTGGGACCAGAGCGCTCTCTTTCACCGCTTCATATCAATGACGCAGAGCAATGGAGAGCACGGCTGCCGCCGCAAGGGCTGCGGCTGTCCGCACGTGGTTCCAGGCCGTCCAACCAGGGACGTAGCGCGCCCACAGGCGGGCCCCCTCGGCACTGGCCGGGTCAACGGCCGCCAGGGCTTCATTCCGCGGCACGTTGAATACGATCGTCACCAGAATCGTGCCCAGGAGATAGAGCAGGCTGCCGACGAGCAGCAACGCACCGCCGGGTCCGGGCCAGCTTAGCAACGAAGATAGGGTCAGGATGGCGCAGGCCGCAGCCGGTCCGAAAAACGCCGTCATGAACAGCGGATTGATCACCGCAACGTTGATGGATTGCATGGCGGCTATCCCCTGTGCCGGTGGGAGGCGGTTGAGCGCCTTCATTATGAAAGCAGAAAAGGCGAAGAAGATACCTCCCACCAGCCCGCAGCCGAGCGCCGAGATGAGGGTCAGGACGCGAAGCAATCCGTCGCTCACCCCGTGACCTCTTCCGCTTCCACATCCCAGACCCTCGTAGTGCTGGCCCCTGTGACGCAGATCATAGGTCATTACCTCCTTTCGACTTCATCGATACCCACTGTTACGAGTAGCCGCCCGGCCAATATCAGGCGGAACTCCCTGAAACGGGAAAGGCCACGAGGGTGGCGGCAACTGTCGAGGTGATTTGGAGGCGAGGGTTTGGACTAGTAGCGGCTACCTGTTCTGGGCTGATCCTCCGATCCCATGAGATCGCGAAGGGCTTCGCGCACATCGTCCATGCTTACTTCGTGATCGGGCTGCTTCCAGAGTGCTGAACCGTCGGCCGATCGGATGACCAGGCCGTGGTTCCTGAAACCAAGAGCCGCGATCTCCTCGCGCGCCTCCGGTGTGGAGGCGTCAACGTTGCTCGCTCTCACCTTCCCCGTGAACTCCTGCTCGAGCCCACTCACGGCGGGCTTCACCTTCTCGCAGACCATTCAGCCGGGCAGGTAGTAATAGGTGACGTCGAGCGTGTCGGCCTGAGCGCCACAACCCAGAACCGAGAGCAAGACCGTGAAACCCAACGCGGCAAGAATAGCGGGGCCGGTGCTGCGTCGATCAACCATGTGGAATCCTCCGATTTCCGGAAGTCTAGCACGAAACTGCCGGGGGATAATCCGCCCTAGGGGGGGGGGTCGAGCCCTCTTATAATCCGGCAGGTGGCTCGAACCCGCCGAGAGCTTTCTCCAGATGGCTGGCTACAGCGAGTGCCACATCCTCGCGCCACGGCTGGGCAACCACCTGAACTCCGATAGGCAGTCCCTCCGGTGAGGTGCCACAGCGGATCACCGCGGCAGGCCAGCCGGTGAGATTGTACGTCTCGGTGTAGGTGAACGTCGGGTCATCATCGACGACCTTCGCGTGCGGCTGCGCCGGTGCTCCGTTTACGGGACTGAGGATGACATCAAAGTTCTCGAAGAACGTGAGCATCTTTACCCTGAACGCATCCCACTGGTCGATCAGATCGCCGAACTCGTGCATAGTAATCGGCTTTGCTTCCTCCATCCATGTGAGGCTGTGCTTCGTGGTGCCCGCCTTCTCGAGGACTTTTCTTTCGTAGTAACCCCCCTCCGCTCCCCAGAAGGCGTTGATGATATCCAGCGACTCCTCGATCCCTGTGGGGCGGACCTCCTCCACGGAAAGACCGGCCGCGGAGAGCGCCTCGCCAGCCCGGCGCACCACCTGCATCGTCTCAGGAGTCGGTGTAGCGATCCCGTTGTCCGTGTGAAACGACACCCGCAGCCTCTTCAGATCGACAGCCAGCGGATCCCCGAGAGGCATCGGCACGATCGAGGGGTCACGCCAGTCCGGGCCGGCAATCAGGGGAAGCGTCAGAATCAGATCGTCGACCGTCCTTGCCATGGGGCCGAGGGTGGTGAACGTGTCCAGGATCCCCCCGAACGGAACAATGTGGCCCGTGCGCGGAACGCGCCCGGACGTCGGCTTGATTCCCGCGATCCCGCAGCAGTGGGACGGGTAACGGATGCTTCCACCCGTGTCGCTGCCGATATCCATGGCGGTTCCCCCGGAGGCGACGATCGCCGCCGCTCCACCGCTGCTGCCACCGGGGGTTCTCTGGAGATCGTAAGGGTTGTGCGTGAAGCCGAAGAGGAGGTTGTTCGTCTCAAAAGAGCCGGTCAGCTCGGGCGTGTTCGTCTTGCCAAGAAAGATAGCCCCAGCGGCCCGCAATCTGGCAGCTACCGTTGCATCTCTTTCCGGGACGAAGTTGGCTCGGCCCAGCGTTCCCCCGGTGCTGACCATCCCGGCCGTATCGATCGAATCCTTGAGCGTCATCGGCACGCCGTGCAGCGGTCCGAGTGATTCACCGCGGGCCAGTGAGGCATCCGCCGTGCGGGCTCTCTCGAGCGCCGCGTCCGCGGCCAGCAGGATGACGGCGTTGATCGCCGGGTTGACCTTCTCGATCCGTGCCAGATACACCCGCACGATCTCCTCGGAGGAGAGATCCTTCTTCCGTATGGCATGGGCCAGTGCGGTCGCAGAGGAGTAGTAGAGCGGATCTTTGAGCTCGGTATCGAGAGCCGATGGAGCGCGTGGCGCCGACCCGCACGAGAGAGCGTAAGCTCCCAGCGCGGCACTGTTCAATAGGGTGAGAACCTCACGGCGGGTCAGACCTTCCGAAGGCGTTTGTCGCTCTGGCGGGTTCACGTCATCGTCCGGGGAGCGTTGAGCCCTGTTCATGGTCATGTCCTTCTCCTGATCAGCGTGGATCGTTTAATAGAGCTCATCCTGGGTGCGCTGTACCGGATCGCGGAATAGCACGAGGGTCCCGAGCGCGCCTGACAGGAGACAGCGCAGTTCACCAGACTAGCGCTCTTTGGAAATCATGGATCTCAGCTTCCCCCACGTGTCCTTCATCAGGGATCGTTGCTTGGGCCAGATCTCTTCCTTGAGAACACGCTTGATCTCGGACAGGTTGAGCTTGCCGATCCATTTCATCCCGACGTACGAGCCAAACAGAATGAGAATGAACATCCCCCCGACCGCCAGTGAGGGGATCCCCTCAACCGCCTGAACAAACTCCGTGAGGACACGGTGGCCCGAGATGAATAGCTGCATCGTGAGCACGATGGCCACCGCGGTGCTGGCGATGATGACCACCAGAAGCTGACCGCTATCGCCCAGCCGGTCGAAGGTTTTGGCCTTGATAACAAAGAACGCGACGAGGATGGCGACGAGCAGAATGAACGAGAAAATCATTGCTACCTCCCCCCGGCAGTGGCCCTTCCGAAGGCCGCTCCACATTGCAGGAATTCATGTATTATCATCCCAGCTATGATCCCAGGCAATGAAAAGTTTAGCTTACACTACGGTAAGTTAGCGGAGACTGAACCCTATGGCCCCTATGCTGAGTAAGGGCTATGCAAGGCCCGTTAACGGCCTGGTTCTGATGCTCATCGCCTGGGCAGCGGGCTTCGGGCTGAGCTGCGGGTCTCAGACGGGCCCATCGGAGCCCGCGGGCAATTCTGCTGAGGAAACGGGTCCAGGAGAAGGCGTTTTAGAGATTCGGATCTGCGGCCGGCAGGGCGTGAACATCCGCACCGGGCCCGGTACGAATTACCGGAAGGACCGGAACGGGCCGCTCATGCTGGGCGAGAACCTGCACGTTCTGGAGCGAAAGGGTGACTGGCTGCGGTTCCGGGTCACGGCCAAGGATACGGGCTGGTCCGGATGGGTGCGGCAGGACTTCACGCTCACCGAGCAGGAGTATGAGCAGCGCCATGACGAGCTCTGGGAGGCGTTCGACCGCTCACAGGGAATCCGCTGAGCATTCGCGTCGGCGAAAGTCTAAACTATTCGAGGAAGAACAGGGGCCGCAGAGCATCCTCCGGAACGAAACGGCAGGCCTGCTTAAAGATGGCGCGCAGAGTGCCCGGGGCGAGGTCCCGGTGCAGGGGCACCGTCAATGTCTGGTGTGATCCGTCTGGCATCTCGCGGCAGAGCTTTGCGTGGCTGCCGCGCGTGGCCACGACCTCAAATCCGAAGCGACCCAGCCCCCGGATCAACTCCCGCGCCGGAAGCCGCCGCAGGCGAGGGGCCATCAACCGCCGGGCGCTCCCACCTCATAGGTGAGGGAGATGCGCGGCTCCTGTACGACACCCGTGCGCGCTGGGTCTTCACCCTCAAGATGAAGGTCAATTGCCTCGCGGAGATTCGCCACCAGCTCGTCGAGTGTCCGGCCCTGGGTGACGACCGAGACCTCGAGACACTCCGCGACATACCAGTTCTTGTCGCGAGTCACCACCGTATGCACCGTCTCGCGTGGAGGTGAAATGGCACCCGCCCGGTACGTGTCCGTCGTCTCTGCGACAGTGTGCTGCCCCGAAGCACGGATGCGTTGTTCGCGCGCAACCCGCGCGTTGCGCCTTCGTGCCGGACCGGGTCGGCGTTGGGCGGGCAGGATCTCGTACTTACCCCGCCCGACGCGCCTGAAATACTTCCAGCGGTGCGGGTGGTTCTTCGGAGCGTTTACACAACAACGGCTGACAATATGAGTGCGTACGGTGCTGGTATTGAGATGAGGCAGGGCGCGGACGACCTCATCCAATCTGAATGTCCAGGTGCGGCGCTCCCGGCAGAGCCGGAGGGCAGCGGCGAGAATTTCCTCATGAGCAGGCACGGTCGTGAGCGTAGATATCTCATAATTTACACTTGATAATCTTAATTGTCAAGTTGATAAATGAGTCCGACCTATTCCAAAAAGCTCAACCGCAGTCAGAAACCCGCACACCTGCTCATCCTTCAATCTGCCCGAAACGCTCGACGAGTTTCTTGAACTGCGGGTGGTTCCTGAGGGGCTCCCAGACGGGATTCAGTTTTAATTCGTGGGCGCTCCTGGACCAGCCGGGGCTCGAGAGCAGGGACTCGAGCTCGTCCAGGGCCGCGTCATGCTCGCCTACCATCGTGTAAATCAGGGCGAGGCGCTCTACGAAATCCGTTCCCCCGAAGGCATCCAGCGAGACGGGGTAGAGCTCCACCGCTCTGCGGCCGGCCTGGATCGCCTCCTCCACACGTCCCAGTCCGGCAAGGGCGATCCCGCGCTGTATCTCGACGTAAGGATCCTCCCTGCGCTCCCGAGCCAGATCCTCCAGCATCTCGAGTGCGGCGGCGTAGGCACGCCAGGCATCCTCCGACTCGTTTAGCCGCCCATGTGCGAGCGCTTCGAACAAAGAGACCGGTATCAGGCCGCCATCGAGGCTTTCGATGACCTCCAGGCCGCTGGACGAGAGCCTTTCCAGAACCTGGCGGTATCGCCCTTCCGCCATCTCCTGCCAGAACCAGGCCTCTATCGCAAGGGGATCACTCGTCTCCGGCATGGTCTCGGAGCACTTCACGTGCTTTCCGGGTTGTTCCTTTCCAGAACCGATAGGCCGCGGCGCTGGAGGCGTACGCAGGGATTTGATTGGGTGCGAGCGCGATGCTCTGTTCGAGGTAGGACAGAGCTTCACGATACCGCCTGAGCAACGTGTATGTCATACCGATCTCCCACGAAATCTCCGCGCGCAGCGGGTCAAGCTCGAAAGCTCGCTGGAGATTTTGGAGGGCGTCCTCCCAGATCCCCTGACGGCGCCGCACGAAACCGATAGAAGCATACAGGTCGGCGTTGTTCGGCATTTCTCTCTCGGCCAGGGAAAACTCTTCGAGCGCTCGGTCATACTCTTTGTTTCCCCAGTAATGGTACAAACCGAGGGCGAGATGCACTTCAGGCACATCCGGTGCGAGCTCCAGCGCCCGATCGACGGCTCCTTGGGCCATCTTCAGTCTCTCATCGGTACGGTCCCATCCCATATGGTAGAGGTTCGAGTGCATCTGGGAGAGTTCGGCATGGGCGAGTGCAAAGTCGGGATCCAATTCGACCGCTCGTTCGAACATCTGCATCTGCATTTTGAGGTCCGTGAAATTGACCGCACCTTGAGTTCGATTTCGAAGTCCCTGGAGGTAGGCCTGGTATGCTTCCAGATTCTCGGTCGGTCTGGCGTCAACCGCCCGGCGCTCCCGGTCGAGCAGCTCGGAGTCACGCTGCTCGATGACTTTTTCGGCAATCTCGGACTGGATCTCGAAGATGTCATCGATCGTGCGGTCGTACGTCTCCGCCCACAAGGCCGTGTCATCCGAGACGCGGATGAGCTGCGGTGTGATCCGCACGCGGCTCGATCCGGCCGCACTCCGGGCCCAGCGCACGCTTCCCTCGAGCACGTACTCCACGCCGAGCTCTTCTCCGATCTGTTTTGTTCTCTTGGTGGTATTGGCGTACTGAAGGGCGCTCTTGCGCGAGATCACACCCAGGCCCCGCACCACGGCCAGGCGGCTGGTGATCTCCTCGGTCATGCCCGCGGCGAAATAGTCATCTTCGGACGATCCCAGGTTATCGAACGGAAGAACCACGATCATCTGCCGCGCTTCCTGTGAGGCACCGGTCTCACCCGGCTCTCCCCCGGACCTGAACCCGACGTACCCGAGGAATCCCGCAAGCGCGATCAACGCCACCGCTAATCCCCACCACGCGGATCGCCCTCTGATCGGCAATCGCCAGAAGCCACTCGTGAGGACCGCCGTCGGCCCACTCGGCGTTCGCACGACCTGGACGCCAGAGTCGGTCACCCGCTTGACCTTTCTCAGATCCGCGGCCAGTTGATCCGCGTGCAGATATCGATCTCGCGGGTCTTTCTCGAGGCACTGGCTGATGATCTCCTCGAGCTTGGGCGGGATCTCACGGTTTTGCTGGGACGGCGGCGCGGGCTCGTCCCGGGTGATGGCGCTCAGGATGTCCGTGCTCGTATCCCCCTGAAACGGCACCTTCCCCGTCACCATTTCGTAGAGGGTTGTCCCGAACGAGAAGATATCCGAACCAGCGCCCACTTCCTTACCCCGGGCCTGCTCAGGAGACATGTACGCCGCGGTGCCGAAGATTTTTCCCTCGCGCGTCATCTCTCCGGAAATGGTGTCCATCTTGCTGGCGGCAGGATCAATTTTCCCGGAGCGTTCCTCCAGGAGCTTTGCGAGGCCGAAGTCCAGAATCTTGGCGTGTCCATTGGAGCCAACAATCACATTGTCGGGCTTGAAGTCACGATGAACGACACCCGCTTTGTGAGCCTCGGCCAGCCCCTCCGCCATCTCGGTGGCGATACGCAGGGCGTCCTTCATGAGCATGGACCGCCCGGCGATGTGGTCACGAAGAGTTTTACCCTCGACCAGCTCCATGGCGATGAAGACCACGCTTGGGCCCTCGCCGGAATCATCACGGGCTTCCCCGATCTCATGGATCGTGGCGATGTTGGGATGGGTGACGGCGGCGGCGGCACGCGCCTCGCGGACGAACCGCAGGCGCCGTTCTTCGTTCCCCACCAGCTCAGGCGGCAGGACCTTGAGCGCCACCGGCCTGCGCAGATCGGAGTCCTCGGCGCGGTAGACCACACCCATTCCCCCCTCGCCGATCTTCTCGACGATCCGGAAGTGGGAGAGTGTTCGACCGATCATCTCTCCAGCTCCGCAGTCCAATTGATGACGACGGTGATGGCGGCCACGCCGGTCTGCTCCCGGGAGATGGCGGCCAGGATGCGCTGGCCGTCGGACGAGAAATCGTACGGCCACCCCACAAATTCTGCGAAGTTGGCCTGGAACAGCGGCTCGACCTGCCCGACCTTCAACGATCTCTCTCCAGGCACGAGCCGGGCCGCCATGAGCGTGTTTTTCGTATCCAGGTAGAACAGCTCCCTGCTGTCCGTTCCCCACCGGGGCTTCTTACCGCCGGAGGAGGACACCTGCCATTTGCCACCCCCCAGCGGAAACGGCTGGATATAGATCTGCCTCTCTCCCGACTCGTTCGATGCATAGGCAAGCCATCGACCGTCTGGAGACACCTGTGGTGACTGCTCGGATGCCGGTGTCTGAACCAGCGGAGCCAGATCAGGATCCTCCGACATCGAGAGGAGGTAAAGATCCAGGCCTGTCTCCCCCGCCGGATCCAGCCCAAGGCAGACGATGTGCTGACCGTCGGGGGACCAGCTCATAGCGAAGAGCTCGCCTCCCACGATCTCCTGGATGAACTCGGACTCTCCGGAACCGTCGGACGGCTTCTGAAAAACGGCCCAGTTGCCCCTCCGATTCGAAGCCAGGGCGACCCGCGCCCCATCGGGGGACCAGGCCGCCCAGGCGTCATCCGCATCGTTAAACGTGAGCCTCGTCCGGGTTCCCTGATCCAGATCGATCATCCAGAGATCCTGGGTCCCTGTCTCCAGTTCACTGATCGTCACCACGGCTGTGGTGCCGTCCGGGGAGAGGGAATGATCGCTGTACATCGCGGGTTCACTAACGGTCCCCTCCTGGTTTCCCGAACGGTCGTACCAAACCAGGTCGGAGCCCGCCTGAATCCCGCCCGCCTGATAAGCAAGGATTCCATTCGGCGAGACCGAAAAACCGGCCCGGCTGAAAAGATTATCCCACTGGAGGTTTTCGGCGATCGGAACGGCATCACCGATCAGCTCCAGGCGATCGGGATCGAATCTCTGGGCCAGCAGGGTCCGCCCGTGCGGGAACAGCAGGTAGCCGGATGCATAGGCGACGTTTCCCGATGTATCCAGGATCGACTTCCTCAGGTCCGAGTCGATTGAGCCAGCATAGACGACGACACGCCGGACCTCGCCCCCACCGCCAGGAGACCGGGACGCGTAAAGGAAGTGACGGCCATCGGGTAGAAAATGAGGGAACCGATGTGTCTCTTCATTTTTGGACTTGTCCAGCTCCGTGATCTGCACCGGCTCGCCTCCGGCGGCGGACACTTTCATGAGTGGGTGGACCGAGCCAGCCGCGAAAACGATGACATCCTCCCGGCTCCAGGTTCCGCCGCGGGCGTCCGGCGCATTGCACACAGTCAACGCCGGACCGCCGGCGATCTGGATCTTCTTGAGCTTCCCCTGGGCGAAGAAGCCGATAGTGCGGCTGTCCGGAGACCAGAAGGGCCAGTAAGCCCCCTCGGTCCCCGCCAGGGGTCGCGCCTCGAGCGCGTCGAGCGAGCGAATCCACACCATGTTCGGACCGTCCAGGGCTGCCACAAAAGCGAGGTGGCGCCCGTCCGGAGAGATCTCCACGGGCCCCGCTCGATCACCGTACCGGGCGAAGATGGCTCCGTCGGGAGCCAGCACCGTGGTGCGGAGCGTGCGGACTTCGGTCGAAACTTCCCGGTAGTAGGCAATGCTCACGAAAACACTGACGGCCGCAAGGAGGGCCACCAGCGACCAGGCGATCCGGCTGCGCACTCTGCGCCGAACCGACAGTGGAGCCGCCACGCCCGCTTGCGAACCTGCCTCCGCCACCCACTTCAGCTCGCTGCCCAGATCTTTGGCGGACTGCCAGCGGTCGTCCGGATCCTTGGCCAGGCACCGCTGGACAACACGATCCAGCGCCGGAGGTGTCAATGGCTGAAGCGTTGAGATGGGTGCAGGATTGGTGGTCATGATGGCCGCGATCAGGCTTGCCTGGCTCTTTCCCTCGAACGCCTTCTTTCCCGTGACCATCTCGAACAGAACCGCACCGAACGAGAAGAGATCCGTCCGGGAGTCGGCTTCCTTCCCTTCCAGCTGCTCCGGCGACATGTACTGAAAAGTTCCGACGACCGTTCCCTCCGCTGTCAACGGGCTGCTCTCGGTCTGCGCCACGCTGGAGAGGGACGGCCGGGTATCCGCCGTCTGTTTGGCCAGGCCGAAGTCGAGCAGCTTGGCGCCTGAGCGCGTCAGCATGATGTTCCCGGGCTTGAGATCTCGATGGACCACTCCCTGCCGGTGCGCCTTGTCCAGAGCGTCGGCGATCTGGATCGCATAGGTCAGCGCCTCTTCGGTCGGAAGCGCCCCCTTGCGGAGACGATCGACCAGCGTCTCCCCCTCCAGGTGCTCCATGACCAGGAAGTGAACGCCGTTCTCGCATCCGACGTCGTGGAGCGTGCAGATGTGTGGATGGTTGAGGCTGGAGACGGCACGGGCCTCGCGCTCGAAGCGCTGGCGCAGCTCGGGCTTGTCGGCCAGGCGCTCGGTCAGCACCTTGATGGCCACGGTGCGCTCAAGCTGCGAGTCCTTCGCCAGGTAGACTTCACCCATGCCGCCCGCACCGAGCAGACTGACGACTTCGTAGCGTCCGAGGCGGGTGCCGGGAGTGAGGGGCATCAGGGTGTGGGTGGATGCAGGGCCAGGTGCGGAGGGGTCGTGTCCCTGAGGGCGCAAGTACACACGCATGCTGGTGCAAGCGATCCGTAATGTCGGTGCGGACGCACAGTTACCCCCTCCTGTCCGGATTTAACCAGTGGGTATTGTGCCCTAAATCGACCTGGCTGGAGCAGGAAAGTGCGGTCAGAGCCCATGAGTGTGGGGGTGGGGGCAGGCGTGATCCAGCCCTGTGAGGGGGAGCCTACCCAGAACCCACACTGCTTGACTACTGGTCAGATAGGTGCTAAAAGTTACTGTCACCGCCACGGACGCAGACTGAGCGCAGCGTACACAGCCGGATGACAGGAGGTGCTCCAATGCGACTGATCCTCGCGCTTCTTGCAATCGCTTTGACAACCTCGTTTCCTGTATCGGGGGGGACAGGCGCCGGCTCATTTGACGAGATCAG
>JAPUKU010000113.1 GCA_027295505.1 Acidobacteriota bacterium | reverse complement strand
GACTGTGGCCGACGAGAACCCTCGGGGTCTGCCCTCGCCCACGCAGGAAGTCCGCTGCCGCTACCAGGTCGTCCAGGTTCGTGGAGAAGTTCGTGTCGGCGAACTCACCCTCGCTCTCCCCGAGCCCGGTGAAGTCGAAGCGCAGCACAGCCAGACCTTCCTCGACTAGGGAGCGGCTGATCCGTCCGACCGCCTTGAGATCCTTCGAACAGGAGAAACAGTGGGCGAACAGCACGTAGGCCCGGGGCTCGCCCTCGGGCAAATCGAGCCGGGCGGCCAGCTCGCTGCCAAGTGCGCCGACAAAACGAACTTTCTCCTGACGAGACCTCCTCATGGTGCACTTCCAGACGGGAGGAGAGGCGTCACCACGTTGGGGCGCAGCTATCCTCGCTCCACATACTGCTCTTTCAAACTCTGAGGTGCCCCTGACGCAATACTACGCTGGTATCGACCTCGGCGGCGCTGTCCGCGCTCGGTCGTCCCGGAGCACTGCGTCTGGCGCTCCGCGCTGGATGATTCGTCGGCGCCGGCCCTCTTCGCCGACGACGTCTGTCCGACATCCTGAAGACGGGCACCGTGACGGGGCAGAGGACC
Organism: Acidobacteriota bacterium; assembly: GCA_027295505.1. Lineage (GTDB taxonomy): Bacteria > Acidobacteriota > Polarisedimenticolia > JAPUKU01 > JAPUKU01 > JAPUKU01. Next base: position 2,370 of record JAPUKU010000113.1, on the reverse strand, counting down.
GCAATTGCCGTCGACCGCGCGCATCCGGGCGCTACCTCAACGCCCTGGCGACCCGGTGCGTGCATACCCAGGAGGAACAAAGTATGAAACGGTAGCCAGGAGTTTGTCTCCGCCAATCTCAAGAGCCAGAAGGCGCTGGGGGGAGCGGCGGTACCCTCTTCACCTCCTCAACACACTCGCCGAGTGCGCAGGTTATGACTCACGAGTCGGGGAGGGGAAGCTTCAGTACCATGCCGTCCGTTTCGCGGGCTTGAGACGCGACCGGTGCCAGGCTCCGCCGGAGAAGTCTCGTCAGACCGATCCACAGTGAGATCGCGACCAACAGCAGGACGGTCATCCAACCGAGGCGAAGCGTGCTGAGACCCACGAATCTCAGCCACAGGAGGAGGACGGTGGCCGCCAGGCCCTCGGCGATGCGGACGCTCATCCCGTCGACCAACAGCTTGGCCGCAGAGCGGTGCGCGTAGCTCATGGGGAGGTACGCCTGCTCCCAGTTGGAACGGTGGATGGACATCTTGAGCCCGCCCTCCAGCAGACGCAGGCCCGACCGAGTCAGCAGCGTTGCATTCACAAGCAGCGCCCCCGCGCCTCCGAGGAGTGCGACCGGCATGATGAGCAGGGAGCCGTGCACGCCGATTCGCCGCTGGATTCGAGGCGTGAGGAAGATCTGGACGAGGAGCCCGACTAGGTTCAGGATCATGTAGAAGCCGCCAAAGAAGGCGGTGAGCTCTCGGCCGGCATCCCCAGAAGCGGCCGCCGCGAGGTAGAACTGGAACTTGATGAGGACTCCAGCGAAGGCAGCGGTCATGCCGACAGCCAGCAGCAGGAACGAGTAGCGGTGCTCCAAGACACACCGGAAATCTTCACGACTAGGAGCGCGGGCCGCCGCTCGGGTAGACGCGCCTAGAAAGCGGGCGTGGGTCAGCGCGATGACGGCGGCGGAGGCGCCGAGGACAGCGGCGCCGACGAGCAGGAGATGCTGGGGCTCCAGCCAGGGCGCGAGCGCCCGGGCCAGAGCGCCCCCAGCGACTCCGCCCAGAATCGACGCGGTGCCCACCAGAGCGTAGGAGCGCGTCACCTGCTCCGGCGGAGTCCGGTGGAGAACCTCCGGCAGCAGGAGCCAGGTGACCGAGAAGAGCACACCGAAAGCCAGCGGCACGAGGATGAAGAATGCCGTCATCAGGGGCCCGCTGCCCGGACGGACGACGCCGTGGAAGGCAATGAGAACGACCGCCATGATCAGGGGAGCCGCAACCCGGGCCCTGCGGGGACCGACTCCTCGCATCAATCCCAGTGTGGCGAGGGCCATGGGCAGTGAGAGGATGGCGATTCCCAGGTAGGCCTTTGGCAGATCGAAGATTCCGTCTTTCTGGAAGTAGAGCGCGTCGCGGCCCGTCTTGACCAGGGTCACGGCCGCCATCAGCAAGAAGACGGAGGCCCCGACGTGCAGCGCGCCCAGTCTCCACGCTCGGACGCCATTGGGAACTCGTTGCTTCACGGTGCGTCCCGGGCGGCGGTCAACGCGACTCCCCCGCAGTCCGAGCTCTCTCCTCCTCCGAGCCCTCTTCACGGACTGCCGTGGCCCGGCGCCTGAGCACGATCTCTTCGATGGCGGCTCCCAGCCGCGAGTGATCCCAGGCCGAGTTCTTGCGCAGCACGTTCGACATCAGCGCCACGATGTAGCGCCGGTGCTCGGGGCCGGGCTGCGCCGGGGATTCGATGATGGCGATGGAATTCATGTAGTTCTTGACGTTGCCGCGGTACTTGCCGCAGTTGAAGCCCTCCTCCTGCTGGCAGGAATAGAGAGATCCGCTCTTGAAAAAGGCAGCCGCGTGGTGCAGCTCAGGGGCGTACACGTAGCGGTAGCGCTTCTTGGTCAGGTAGAGATAGCGTTTCATCTCCAGACTGGACCATTCGTCCACCAGGCGGCCCTGCTCGAGCCGCAATAGCAGCCGCGCTAGCTCGCCAGCGGTACCGAAGGAGGGCAGTCCAGGAATGCGCGCCTTGCCGGTCCTTGTCCACATCGTCCCCTGCTGAAGATGTTCGAGGTCAAGGCCGGCCCGCGCCAGCGGCTCGTCGATGACCTGTTGGGAGAGCCGCTGGAGCTCGCCCTTCGAGGTCTGGCGGAAGAAGGCCTCCTCCGTTTCGCGGCTGGGCGGATAGGAGGCGCCGAACTGGCGCAGCAGCATCGCCTCCTTCCAGACCATGCTGCCGGCCGCGTTGGCCGACGGTGAGATCATATGGTCGACCCATTCGGAGAGGGTGAATCGATCGCCGGGGGAGATCGCCGCGAAACGGAGGAGTCCGCTGGACTCGTTGTAGTGGGGTACCTTGTGCGAGTCGCCCAGCGACCAGTCGGTGGCCTCCCTG
>JAPUKU010000112.1 GCA_027295505.1 Acidobacteriota bacterium | reverse complement strand
CGATGGCAGGGCTCGATGAATGGCGTAGGCGCGTAAAAATGACGCAAAATATAGACCGAGTTATAGACCGGCCCTCAGCGGCCCCACCGGATTAGACGGTAACATAGCGCGGTATATACGGTTTTCTCAGTATCGGGACGTGGCGCAGCCTGGTAGCGTACTTGTCTGGGGGACAAGTGGCCGCCGGTTCGAATCCGGCCGTCCCGACCAAGATCTCATCCAGCTTCGAAACGAATGCCTGCGATCCTACTGACGAACGACGATGGCTACGGCACTCCCGGCCTCCGCGCCCTGCAGGTCGCCCTCGAGCCGCTGGGGGACGTGACGGTGGTGGCTCCCGATCGGGAGCGCAGCAGCGCCAGCCACGCCCTCACGTTGCACCGCCCCCTGAGGATGAGGAAGCAGGCCTCGCGGCAGTTCACGGTCGACGGAACACCAACCGATTGTATCTACCTCGGCGTCGTGCATCCTCACGATCGCAAACCTGACCTCATCGTCTCTGGCATCAACCGCGGACTCAACGTGGGTGACGACATCACCTATTCCGGCACCGTGGCCGCGGCGTTCGAGGGAGCCCTGCTCGGGGTGCCTTCGTTCGCGGTGTCGCGCGATGTCGGACAGGGTGAGGATTACTCGGCGGCCGCGGAGCTGGCGGCGGAGATCGCCCGGCAGGTGCTGAGCGGAGGCCTGCCGCGGGATACCATCCTGAACCTCAATGTGCCCGCCACGCCTCCTCGGGGCATCCGGGTCACCCGGCAGGGCAAGCGGATCTACACCCAGAGCGTCGACGAGCGACGCGACCCTCGTGGGGGCACCTACTACTGGATCGGGGGCCAGCCCACCTCTACTACATCGGGTCCGGACTCGGATCTGGCCGCGGTACTGGAGGGTTTTGCGGCGCTCACCCCCCTCAAGCTCGACCTCACGGACGACCGCACCCTGGAGCTCATCTCGCTCTGGCCGCTACTCGCTGACGCAAGAGCCAGCGGATGAACCCCGGTGAACGGGCCCGCAAGGGCTGGCTGCGCGCCCTGTACGACTGGGTGCTCCAGTGGTCCGGCACACCCCAGGCCTCTCCCGCCCTGTTCGTGATTGCGGTGGCGGAATCCTCGTTCTTCCCGATCCCCCCGGACGTCCTGTTGATCACCATGGCCCTCGCCCGGAGGGAGATGGCCCTCCGCTTCGCGTTTCTGTGCAGCGTGGGCTCGGTCATCGGCGGCATGATCGGGTACGGGATCGGCCTGCAGTTCCTGGACTGGATCGGACGTCCCCTGCTGGACGTTTATGGCGGCTGGGATTCCTACCATCGCATCCAGGATCTATACCGGACCTACGATGTCTGGGCGGTGGCTCTGGCCGGGTTCACTCCGCTGCCTTACAAGGTATTCACGATCGCCGCCGGGGCATTCCGGATCGACTTTCTGGCCTTCGTGGGGGTATCGCTGCTGAGCCGTTCGGCAAGGTTTTTCCTGATCGCCTGGCTGGTGCAGCGCTTCGGCCCGCCCCTGCGCAAGTGGATCGAGCGCTATTTCAATTGGGCCGCCCTGGCGTTCGCGGTGATGCTGATCGGGGGGTTCGTGCTCGTCAAGATCTTATTCTAGGGGCCAGACCGGCCTGGTCTCTGCCGCCAGGTTTACGGTGCCCATTTCGCGGGCGATTACAGGCCCCGGCGCCGTGGTCTGCCGCGCCTGCGGGGCGTGTAAACAGGGGAGACTCCGGGCGTGCCGGATTTATCTTCCGCCTCGAACAGCTCGAGCCACTCGCGGATCAGCCGGTCCGCTGCCTTGCCCACAGGGGGAGGCAGGCGATCGATCCTTTCCGCGATCGACGAATTCTCCTTGCGCCGCCATGTAGGGGAGGCGGTCTCGATCGACTCGACCTCATACGCCGAGGACAGCGCCAGAACATCCGCCAGACCGGGCCGCTCCCCGCGGCTGACCCGTTCGAGTGTCTCCTGGATCTCGGATTCAGGCGCCCCGGCGCCCAGGAGCGCCTTGGCCAGCTGCAGCCCCTCCGTACGGCTCATGAACTCGTTCCAGCGAGCCTTGCTCCAGACCTGAAGCCGCACTCGCCTGCGGAGTCCTTGCGGATCTTCCAGAAGCTCGCCCACCCGCACACCCAGACGGCCCGCCAGCCGATCGAGAATTGCAAACTCGGGCTCGCTTCGACCGCGCTCCCAGGAGGAGACCGTGGTGAAGTGGACTCCGAGCTCCCGAGCCAGGTCCTGCAGGGTAACCCCCTTGCGCCGGCGCAGAGATCGGAGCCGGCCGCCAAAGCGGTTCGAGGTGGATTCTCTGGACATGGTACTGCATAGATTTACTGCGAATTCTACATTTTGTCAAGATAAATTCGATACTTGTCAAATATTTATATAATTGTAAATACAATAAAATAAATGAGTTATATTAAATAATAGATATTTTGTCGAAACTTATTGACAAATAGTATAAACTTACCCAGTTGCTTGAGGAGGTGGCCATGCAAAACTACTGGATGGACCCCGAACACAGGCACCTGAGGAACGAGGTGGCGGACAATATGGGGCTCGAGGGGCCCCGGTCCGTCGGATCGTTGAGGGGAGCAACGTGCAGGGTGCGGGACAGGCACTACGAGCTGCAGCGCCTCAAACTGCGCCTGCACCGTTTCTTCGTGAACCTCCCCCAGCATCCGCGCTGAGCAGCCTCGGCGGCACCCGGGGGCGACAGGAGGGCATGCGGCGGTGATTTCGAGCACCCCGCACCCGCCCCCCGGGAGCCGCACCCTAATTCCCCACGATTTCTCAATTATTCGGAGTGTGTGCCGGCCCAGATCAGCCGGTGAGCGGAGAGATCACCTCAGCCATCCCCAGGTCACAGGTGGCCTGGATCAGGAGCGAGGCCTTTGAGCCGCCCGTCGAGGGAATGCTGAACTGGGCCACATGGAAGCCTTTGGCGTCCGTGGAGCCCTCGTATAGCGTCTGATCCACCGCCCCCACCCCCCTGAGGCGCACGCGGAGGCTGGCCTCGGCAATGGGACGTTGGGAACCCTCCTCCTGGAGCAGGAACAGGAAGGACGCCGTTCCTCCTGCCTGGAGCTTGTCAAGCTCCAGGACCACCAGGCTGGGTCTCTCCCTTTCCCGACCTGTCTCGCCCGCCATGGAGGCATGGTATGCAGACGATGCCTCAGATGACTCGGACCGGTACGACCCGTCAGCCGGTGGTACCACTCTGAGGCGTGACTCCACTTCCCCCGCCGGCGCGGTCGCGCGTACCAACAGACAAGGCTCCGGTGAGGTCACATACGGAATCCGGAACTCGGCGAGGTGAAACCCCCGCCTGTCAGTGGTAGCGCTGTAAATGCAATTCGCTGGATCCGCATTCGGAGGGTAGAAGAGCTCGATCTGGGCGCCGGCAATAGGCTGGAACGAGGTTTCGCTACGGAGCACAAACATGAGGGAACTACGATCGCCCACCAAGCACTCCTCGATCTCGGTCACCACGAGATCGGGGCGCTCCAGCGGCACGGAGGCCGTGGCCGGCAGGGCCACAGCGGGGTCCGTGTACTTACCCCCGTTGACGCTGGCAATGACCGCGCGGTGCTGAATTATGAGGCGCTTGCGGATGGCTTGCGACGCCGCGGGGTCAACGTCCTTGTAACTACCCAGGACCGTATCGAGAACCTGCCCCCCGACGTAGACAAGCGATTCGAGAATGCAGCGCTCAACCCCCAGATCCTGTGTCTGGACGTGGTAGACGCAGTTGCCGTAGCGGACATCGCTGTTGATGCCCGTGATCATGCGCCGGATTTTACCACAGGGGATCGAGTCCCCATGCCCGTTTGACCGGGGTTTGCTCTCCATGCTATAAACCGCATCTGCTCGAATTGCGGTTCCCGGCACCCTCACACGAGCGAGAATTCCTGTACCATGGGACGAAGTGAGATTGGGGCGTGCACTTCTACCGGCCAGCGGTGGCCGTGGACACCCGACGGCATTGTGTGTGGCTCGAGCAGCCGGGAGTTTAGCGTCTCGGGGCGTAGCGCAGCCTGGTAGCGCACACGCTTGGGGTGCGTGTGGTCACCGGTTCAAATCCGGTCGCCCCGACCAACCTTCCAACCACCGGACTGT
>JAPUKU010000111.1 GCA_027295505.1 Acidobacteriota bacterium | reverse complement strand
CTCGAACTCCTCGCCGTAGCCAAAGGTGCCGCTGGCTGCCAGAACCGGGTTCTGTAGGCGGAGCGGGCCGAGAGTGACCTCCAGATCCGGCCGGGGACTTACCATCCGAGCTCCTCAGTAGAGAAAAGAGTACCTTCGGTGCACACACGCACGGGCTGAGCCTCACTTTGGCCGCTCGCCTGCCGCCAGACCACACATCCGAGACAGACACCAAATCCGCAACCCATGATTGTCTCGAGCGATGCGGAACAGGGAAGGGAGTGTTTGCGGCAAACGGAGGCGACCGATTTCATCATGACCTCAGGGCCGCAGGTAAAGACGGGCCCGCGGGCGCCCGATTCGAGCCTGCGCGCCAGCACCTCGCTGGCGAACCCGCGCTCCCCGGTGCTGCCATCGTCCGTGGCCACGACGAGTTCCATATTCAGCCGACGCAAATCGTCCAGTGCAACCAGGTCCGAGGAGGAGCGCGCCGCGTAAAGGAAGCGAGGCCTCACACCGCTGGTGCACAGCTCCCTGGCCCAGAAGTGAAGAGGAGTGACACCAATGCCGCCTGCCACGAGCCAGGGCTGCTCTGGGCCTTTCCACTCAAAGGGACGTCCGAACGGCCCGACGACGCGCAGAGACTGGCCCCGCTCCAGCGCCGCGAGCACGCGGGTGCCATGGCCGACGATCTTGATCCAGAACCGCATCTGCGTGCCTCCGCCGGCAAGGCGCTCAATCGAATGAATGCTCATCGGCCGCGCGAGCAGCATGTCTCCCGGCGGATCCGGCCGCAGCATGGCAAACTGGCCGGGACGTGCCTCGTCAGCTCCATTAAAGCCCTCGATGACCAGCTCGGTGTGGGAGGGGTTGGGTCGGCGGGCCGTCTGGATCTGGCAGATTTGATTGAACGGCATTCGTGCGGGTGCTTCGCGAGGTTGACACATGGTAACAAACATGCGCGTGGTGAGACAACACGAGGTCGGGGTTGGGGCTTTCTGCTACCATGCGATGCGATGCGCTGGCGCCTCCTGGGCAATGCCGCGGTAGCTGCGGCTGCTGCCTCTGTGCATGTGATCTTTCTCTATGCCTTCCTCAACCCTTCGGTGGGCTCGGGTGGGAGCAATCTGGTGCGGCTTGTCGGGGGACTGTGTCCGGTTTACACGCTCACGATGAGCCTGCCCGTGGCCTCTGCGTATCTCCTCTATGGATATTTTGGATCCCGTCCCCTTCCACGTCGCCGGGTGGAGTGGCGCTATTGGGGCAGTTTCTTTGTGCTGCTCAACATCTGGGTGGTGGTGGCGTATGGGCTCAATGCCCGTTTTTACCGGTACCTGCTCGATCCCGCGGCTCTGAACCGCCTGATCGGCGCGGCGCTGGCCATCCTGACTGCCAGCCTGGCTGTGGCAATCACCGTTTTCTCCCGTCGCCTTGCCCAGCGGTCTGCAGCGCGCATGAGCGCTCTCGGAATCGTGGTCACGGTGTGGTTGATTCTGGCAGGGCTTTTGTCAGTTGACGTGCCGGAGGCATCGCCTCCGTACCGCACGGAGCTCGAACCGCTCGCATCGGCGGGCCCCCTGACCATCATCGGGATTGATGGCTTGTCCCCGGAGCTTTTGCTTCCTCTCATCTCGGAGGGGCGCCTGCCGGCCTTCGCGCGCCTGATGCGGGAGGGTTCCTATGGTGCACTGCGCGCCTTCCCTCCCGGGGATGGAGTGACCCTGTGGACCACGATTCTCACGGGAAAGCAGCCCCATCGTCACGGGGTGCGTGGGATGCTGCGCTATCGACTGCTGGGAGGTGAGGCTGAGATCACTCTGCCGCCGCATGGAGTGGGATTTGGCTTCCTGCGCACGCTCGGCCTCGTGCTGCCCGCTCCTATTACCGCCGAGCATCGCAGGGTGCGGGCGTTTTGGGACATTCTCTCGGCGTTTCGGATCCCCTCGGCTTTTCTGGGATTTCCTCTCGCCCCCCCAGTGTCAAGCCTGCCATCGATTCAGTTTCGCGCCGCCATGGATCCGCCTACGTCCCCCGCTCCCGCGGATCTGGAGGAGTGGTGGCCCCGTCTGGTGGAGGAGAATTCTCAGCCCATGGCTCTGCAGGACGAGGTCCTGAAGCGGGGACTGGCCGCCGACATGCTGCTCCTGGAGGAGTCGGAACGGCTTCGGTCGGGCAAACCATCGCCCCGGGTACGAGTGGTGCGGCTGTCGGGGTTCGACTACGTGCTGCACCGGTTCCTGCGCTACCACCAGCCTTCCAAATTTGGCAACGTGCCGGACACCGCCCTCGAGCGTTTTGGCCACACCATTTCGGAGTACTGCAAGTTTCTGGATGTGAAAATCGCTCGCGAGATCGAGGCCGTTGGCAATCGCGGAATGCTGCTGGTCGTGTCTTCGCATGGTATGACGGCGGAGTCGATCGCGGCTCGCGCCATACGGAACCTTCGGGGCGCGGCCAGCCTGAGCGGCACCCACCATCGTGGCCCCTCGGGAATTCTCTTCATGTACGGGCCCGGCGTGCAGGCGGGCAGCACGCTGAACCGTGCGCGCCTGACTGATGTTCTACCGACACTGCTCTACCTGCTGGGGCTGCCCGTGGCCCGGGATCTCGACGGAGAACCGATGACGGAGGCGATGACGGTGCGCCACCTGGAGGCGACGCCAGCGTCCTCGATACCAAGCTATGAAGGGGTGTTCATCGGCGAGCAAATAATTGACACTTTTCCTGAGCCCGGGGAGGAATTCCCCGTATTGGATTGACACTTTGCCAGGAGGTCGGTATAATTCCCTGACTTTTTAAACTGGTCCAGCGAGGCCAGAAAGGGTTCGGGTCGTTGTCAGCAAAACTGACTTTCTGAGCAGGTCCCCGTTGAGGGGGCCTTTTTTTGTGCCCGTGCTTGGTGGGCAAGGGGAGTACGCATGCCATCGGCTCCGATGAGTGTCGTCATGAACAAAGAGAAGATATCCCGTACGCTTTCCCGTATGGCACACGAAATTTTAGAGCGCAATCCGGATTTGGCGGATCTGGCGCTCGTCGGCATCCGCACGCGGGGTGTGCCGCTGGCGCGCCGGCTCGCCCAACGCATCGAGCAGTTTGACGGGCCGAAGGTGCCGGTGGGAGTGCTGGATATCACGCTTTATCGGGATGACCTCACGGCCATCAGCGACCACCCGATCTTGCGCAAGACTGAGATCCCATTCTCGGTGGATGGTTGCAACATCATTTTGGTGGACGATGTCCTGTATACGGGCCGGACCGTGCGCGCGGCCCTCGACGGTATCATCGATCTCGGGCGTCCGCGGCGCATTCAGCTCGCGGCGCTCGTTGACCGCGGACACCGGGAGCTTCCTATCCGCGCTGATTACATCGGCAAGAATCTGCCCACTTCGGCGGATGATTTTGTGCAGGTGCTCCTGGAGGATCAGGACGGAGTGGATGAGGTACGCATCGGCAAGCTTGAGCGCATCAAGTAAAAGGAGGAACTCGACTTGCGCTTGAAGGCAAGGGACCTTCTCGGGATCGAGGAGCTGGATCTTCAGGACATCGAGTTGATCCTCGATACGGCGGATGGTTTTCTCGAGGTCGCTCGCAGGCCGATCAAGAAGGTACCGATCCTTCGAGGCCGTACGGTCGTTAACTTTTTCCTGGAACCCAGCACCCGCACGCGGTCATCCTTTGAGATCGCTGAAAAGCGTCTCAGCGCTGACTCGGTCAACCTGGTCGGAAGCGGCAGCAGCATCGTCAAGGGGGAGACGCTCATCGATACGGGGCGCAACCTGGAGGCGATGTCGCCAGACATCATTGTCATCCGGCACTCGAGCAGCGGAGCTCCGCATCTCCTGGCGCATAAACTGCGCTCATCGATCATCAACGCCGGCGACGGTTTTCACGAGCACCCCACGCAGGCGCTCCTTGACGCCTTCACCATTCGTCAGAAGAAGGAGCGTCTGGAGGGACTTCGCGTGGCGATCGTTGGCGATATCGCGCATAGCCGGGTGGCCCGCTCCAACCTGCTTCTGCTGAGAAAGGCGGGCGCTGAGGTTACGGTCTGTGGGCCGCCGACGCTCATCCCCCCGCACATCGAGAAACTGGGGGCGCACGTCACCTCCAACCTTGCGGAGGCGATCGAGGGCGCGGACGTGATCATGATGCTGCGGTTGCAGCTCGAACGCCAGAAGGGAGGGTACTTCCCTTCACTACGCGAATACTTCTACTACTTTGGACTGACCGTGGAGCATGTGCGCCGGGCAAAACCGGATGTCATCATCATGCACCCGGGGCCCATGAACCGAGGTGTCGAGATCACCAGTGAGGTGGCGGATGGACCCTATTCAGTGATTCTCGAACAGGTCGCCAACGGCGTGGCGGTGCGCATGGCGGTTCTCTACCTGCTGCTGGGAGGGAGTGCAGATGAAGAGGCTGCTTAAGGGCGGCCGGGTGGTGGATCCTGCCTCCGGCGTTGACGGGCGCGCCGATGTCCTCATCGAGGATGGGCGCATCACTCGGGTCGAGCCGAATATCGCGACTGCCGATTCCGAAGTCGTCGATTGCTCCGGTCGGGTGGTGGCGCCGGGCTTTATCGATATGCATGTGCACCTGCGCGAGCCGGGGCGCGAAGACGAAGAGACCATCGCCAGTGGTTCTCGGGCCGCGACGGCGGGCGGGTTCACCACCGTAGCCTGCATGCCCAACACCGAACCGCCTCTGGACAATGGCTCGATCATCGAATTCGTTCTCACCCAGGCGCGACGGGCCGAGGGAGCTAATGTCATGCCCATCGGGTGCGTGACCAAGGCGCGCAAGGGAGCCGAGCTCGCCGAGATCGGCGAGATGGTGCGCGCGGGAGCGGTGGCTGTTTCGGACGACGGTAGCCCCGTAGCCTCGCCGCTTCTCATGCGCCGGGCGCTCGAGTACTGCCGCCAGTTCGGGATCCCGGTGATCGATCATTGCGAGGACCCGGATCTGGCCGCGTCGGGCGCCATGAATGAGGGGCAGGTCTCAACCGCGCTGGGTCTCCGGGGCATGCCCTGCGCCGCCGAGGACATCATGGTCTGTCGGGACATCCGGCTGGCGGAGATCACCGGTGGGCGTGTGCACATTGCACACGTCAGCGCGCACCGGAGCGTGGAGGCCATCCGTGAGGCACGCGCCCGCGGTGTGGCGGTCAGCGGCGAGGCGACACCGCACCACTTCAGCCTCACCGAAGAGGCCGTGCGCGGCTTCGATACTCATGCCAAGATGAATCCGCCCCTGCGATCGGAGGAGGATCGGGCAGGCGTGATGGAAGGAGTTCTGGATGGCACCCTCGAAGCCATTGCCACCGACCACGCGCCCCACAATGCCATCGAAAAAGATGTCGAGTTCGAGCGGGCGCCTTTCGGTATCATCGGCTTGGAGATGGCAGTGTCGATCTCACTCGACCGGCTCGTGCACGGAGCGGGCATGAAGCTCGCCGAGATGATCCGGCGTTTCACGGAAGGACCGGCACGTATTCTCGGCCTCCGTGGGCGGGGAACCCTGGCACCGGGCTCTCATGCCGATGTCACCGTACTGGATCCCGACTGTGAAGTGACGGTCAAGATGGATGCCCTGCATTCGCTCAGCCGGAACTGCCCGTATTCCGGTTGGAAGCTGCGGGGTGCTCCGGTGATGACTCTCGTGGGGGGCGTCCTTGTCTGGCGCCGTGATTGAACCCTTAGAGAAACCAGAGCGTTAAACGTCCGGCTGCGCCGGGGTCCGCCCGGGAAACCTTTCCGACATGATCGATACCCGGCGTTTCATTGTCGCTTTCTCACTGTTGTGGATTCTTTTCATCGGTGAGTTCCTGCTGTTCCACGTGCGGGTTCTGAAGGGTGACCATGCTCGGGTGCGTCACCTTGATTTGCGCCTGCAGCTCGAGCCTGAAGAAGGCAGGGCTCTGGTCTCGGCGACCCTCGAGATTCACTCGGAGCAGGGTGGGCCGCTGCCCGATCTCAGCCTGATCCTGCCGGTTGCCGCCACCCGCGTACAGATCCACGACGCGGACGGCCGATCCATCCCATTTCGCCGTCGATCCGAAAAACGGCTCTATCTCACGGGAGTACCTCTCGTCGGGGGCGGGAGGGAATGGAATCTCGAGAGGTTTGCCGAGCCCCGTGTCGATCTGAAGCCAGGCAAAATCAGCCCCTCGATCGTGCACGTGGAGTTTGAGCTCGACGGGAGTCTTTTGCGGGGCCGGTCATCTCTGCGGGCTGGCCGCACGCTGCTGGCCGGACTCTGGGCGCCGAGACAGGCCGTTCCTCCGGGCGCCCCGCCGGCGCGTTTTACCTACAGCATGCAGGTGCGTGTGCCTGAGCCCGTCCACGCAGTGGCGAGTGGTCATCTGCTCGGGCGTGCCTCCGAGAACGGATGGGCCACCAGTTCCTGGAGCAGCGTGTGGCCGGTCTCCGATATCTGGGTGCTCAGCGGATCGTTGAGTGAGCACCGTGTAAGCGATTCGCAACGGCAGGTGATTGTCTACGTGCGCCCGGATCAAGAGGCGGCGCTTGCCGAGCAGATTGCACAGAACGCCCTGGCCGCCTGGGGTGCCCTGGAGGCCACGGTCGGCCCTCTGCCAGAAACGGAGTGGCACCTGGCAGTGACGGGGAATCTCGGCGCTATCGCGCGGGCCTGGCCGCCTCTGATGTTGCTCGATTCGGGGCTGTTCCTGAGGCCGGCGCTCCGCTCCGGCTCCATCCAGGAGCAACGTTCCTGGATTGCGCAGGAAATGGCACGCGCCTGGCTGAGGGGGGCCCAGTATCACACGTTGCCGAACACCGCCCGAACGCTGATGGGGGCCACCGCATCGGTGCTCGCACAGGTTGCGCTCTCCGGGCTTGACCCAGGAGAGTTCCCGGGAGGGGATTCTCCAGCTCCCCGCGCGGACGATCTCACCCTGCGTCTGGAGTGGATGATGCGCTGCCGGGCCTATGCGGGAGACGGCGCCCATCGAGCACCGCTGACTCCAAGGGGCACGCCGGTCTCCCTGCTCCTGAGCGCTGCCAAGCTGCCGGCGATTCTTACCACCATCGCATCCCAGCTTGGGTCCGGCACATTTGTGCAACAGGTGACGGGAGAGTCGAATGACAGTCTCGTCGAGCGGCTGGCGTCGGCGCGCGGAGGAGCGGCGCTGGCCACGCTGCTCGGAACAGAATGGCTTCCTGATCTCAGCGTCCAGGAGGTGCAGTCCGACGGAGAGGGCGTCTCGGTGATCGTCGCGGAGGAAGGGCAGGCGGTGGTGCCCCTGAAGGTGGACGTCATGCTCGAGGACAGCGCGGGAACGCTCCTCCGGCGCCGTGTCCTGGTTCCACCTGGGGGCCGGGCGATTGCACGGTTTGAGGGCGTCAGCGGGTGGCGCCGGGCCGAGGTGGATCCCGACCGCTGGATCTACCAGGCCAACCTCGATAACGATGTTGTGCCCGAGACTCTGAATCCCTGGCTGTCAGTCCAGGCGATCTGGGATGCCCGCCGGGCCGTCACGCGCGGAGACTTTGAGCTTGCTGTCGAGCGTGCCAAGGTCGCGGCCCGGCTGGACCCGACGCAGAGGGAGGCACACTACTGGGCGGGTTTCTCGCTGGTGAAAATGGGCCGAGGCGCAGAGGCCCTGCCCTGGCTGGAGCAGGCTCTGGAGGGGCCGCTCACGAGCGACATCGTCGCGGTAGAAACCCTCTACCAGTTGGGCCAGGCGCACGAGATGCTCCGCCATTCCCGCAGGGCGCGTGAGCTCTACCAGGCCGTGGTTGAGGGAGCGTGGACTTCCTTCAGCGTGGAGCGGGCCCAGAGGGCGCTGAAACGGCTGAACGATCTCTGAGGAGCGAGCTTGGTAGCGGGGCACGATCAGCGGTCTCGACGAGGTTGAGGGAGAATCCTGCCAGGGAACGGTGGACCGGACGATCGCAGTCGAAGGACCCGCGATAGCAGGAGTCCACTCGTTCATTTGGCATGGAGCACACGCGCTCGAACTCGTCGCTTTGAACAGCCTCTGCCTCCTGCAGGAGTTGTCCCCGCGCTGGAACGCACGCGTGGGCGCGTGCGGCAGCTTTTGGAAGAGCACGTTGCAGAGCCCCTGCTGGGGACGGTGGAGTGGCAGCTGGCCGGCGAGCCAGTGCGGGTGGCGAGCGGTTGAGAGGGGCTGGTTCCACGATTCGGGCTGGAAGCCGAATGCGGTAGAATCTTTGGTCTGATGCAGAATCGCTATGACGCCATCATCGTCGGTGGAGGCCACAACGGACTGGTGACGGCCTGTTACTTGGCGCGTGCGGGTCTTCGTGTGTGCGTTCTCGAGCGTCGCCACCTGGTCGGGGGCGCGTGTGTCACCGAGGAAGTCTGGCCCGGCTACAGGGTATCCACGACCTCCTACGTGGTCACCTATTTTCACCCGCAGATCGTCCAGGATTTCAACCTAAAACGGTACGGGTACCACGTTTACCGCCAGGAACCGGCCGTGTTCCATCCGTTCCCGGATGGACGCCACCTGATGCTGTGGGGAGACGACGAGCGTGACCGTGCCGAGTACGCGAAGTTTTCCAAACTCGACGCCGAACGCAGGGACCGTTTCTACGCGCGCCTGAAGAGGATCGCCGTTCCCATCCAGACTCTCCTGACGATGACCCCCCCGACAGTGCCCTCGTTCAGACCGCGTGACCTCCTCGGCATGCTGAAACTGTTTCGCTTAGCGCTCGGACTGAAGCCAGAAGATCTGGCCCTGCTATCGGAAATTTCCACGGCGGGAATTCTGGACTTCATCGAACCCTGGTTCGAGTCGGAGCAGGTCCGGGCTTACTACTGCGCGCAGGCGGTCATTGGGATCTATGGCGGGGTGCACGCTTCTGGTTCGGCCCTGACGCTCATGCACGACTTCCTCGGAGGGGCCTACGGACAGCGGGGAGTTTGGGGTGTTGTGCGCGGCGGCATGGGAGGGCTCACGCAGGCGCTGGCCGCGGCCGCCAAAGATCTCGGCGTGACCATCCGCACGAAGGCCGCGGTGCGCTCCCTTCGGGTCGAGCCGTTGCACGCTGACAAGGCCGGAACCGCCCAGGACGATCACCAGCCGGGTCGGGTGACGGGTGTGATCCTCGAGTCGGGTGAGGAGCTGCATGCCAGGGTTGTTGCATCGAACGCCGATCCGAAACGCACCTTTCTCGGTTTGACGCCACAGGAATTTCTGCCGCTGGCGTTCCGGGAATCGATTGGACGATTCCGTACGCAGAGCGCCTCCCTCAAGGTGCATCTGGCGCTCGGAGAACTGCCTGATTTTAAGGGGGTGCCATCGCCCGCGGGAGGAGAGCCCGGCCCCCAGCACCGTGGTCTCATCGTGATCTGTCCCAGCCCTGACTACATTGAACGCGCATGGGATGCTGTCAGGGAGGGGGGCATCTCGCGGGAACCGGTGCTCGACACCTGTTGTCCGACCGTGCTGGACAGCACCCTGGCTCCGCCAGGAAAGCATATCCTCAACTGTTTTGTTCAGTACGGTGCCCGCCACCTGCGCGAGGGATCCTGGGCTGACGCGAAGGATACGGTGGTGAAACGTGTCATCGACGTGCTCGGCAGATACGCTCCCAACCTCCCGGCGAGTGTCGAGCACTCGCACGTGGTCACACCGGAGGATCTCGAAATCGAATACGGCCTCACGGGTGGCAACATCTTCCAGGGCGCCATGACGGCCGAGCAGATGTTCTGCTTCCGCCCGGCCGGAGGGTATGCCGACTACCGCACCCCCGTGCAACGACTTTACCTGTGCGGCTCCGGTGCCCATCCGGGCGGCGGCGTGTCAGGCATCCCGGGCATGAATGCAGCGCGTGCCGTGCTCAGGGACCTGAGAAAATGGTGATCCCCGGCGCGCCGGAGGGGGGCGAGGGAGGGTAAGAAGCGGCGCCGAGGGTGAGCGGCTGAGTCCCTCAGCTCTGATTGAGGATCTGCTTCAGCACGCCCGGGTGGACGTTTCCTCCCGAGAGCACCAGGGCGAGTGGGCCGGGAAGATCGTCCAGAACGCCCGACAGCAAGGCGGCGACCGGCGTCGCTCCGGAGGGCTCGATCAGAAAACCTTCCTCGTTTAGTAGCCACAGCACGGCGGGCGCGATTTCCTTCTCGGACACCAGGCGAACTCCATCGCACAGGTGGCCGATCATCCTGCAGGTTACCTGACCGACCCACCGTCCAGTCAGCCCATCGGCGATCGAATCGGTATAGGGGGTTTCCACCGGCCTTCCGGCCTCGAGGGAGCGGACCATGGCGGGAGAGGCATCGGACTGCACTCCGACCACCCGAATGCCCGGATAGAGGGCCCGCGCCGCCACCGCGCAGCCGGCGAGAAGTCCGCCACCGCCCACCGGAACTACGAGCGTGCCCAGCTTGGATATTACCTGTGACATTTCCAGGATAAGTGTGCCCTGGCCTGCGATGACCAGTGGATCCTCGAATGGGTGAATGAACGTGTGGCCGGCTTCCCGGACCTGTTGTGCGGCCCAGGCATCGGCTTCGTCATAATTCGCCCCGCGCAGCAGGACCTCGGCGCCCAGGCGGCGTGTCTTTGCCTGCTTGAGGGGGGAGGAGTCGTTAGCCATGACAAGTGTGGCGTGGCAGCCGACCTGGGCCGCCGCCCAGGCGACTCCCTGGGCGTGGTTGCCAGCCGAGATCGCCCAGACGCCTCCGCGGCGTTCCTCGGGTGACAGGGTCAACATGCGGTTCAGTGCTCCACGCGCCTTGAAGGATCCGGTTAGCTGAAATGATTCCAGTTTCCCAAAGACCTCACATCCGGCCCGATCCGCGAGGCTGGGCAGGGAGGCGAGCGGAGTAGTGCGCACCTTGCCCCGGACGCGCCTGGCTGCATCCAGAACCATGGGGAGATCGACAGGAAGGGGCTTGAAGACGCGACGCCGGCTCATCGTCACGCCAGGAGCTGGTCTAACCGCTCGTGGACGCGCCGGCCTTCACGTGGGGAACGCGCTACGCACAGGACCGTGTTGTCACCCGCCAGAGTGCCGATCAACTCGCGCCAGCCGGCGCTGTCCAGAGCCTCGGCGACAGCACTGGCACACCCTGGAGGTGTTTTGATGATCAGCAGGTTGGCAGCCAGATCCGTGGAGAGCATGAACTCGCGGGCGATGCGTCGGATCTGGGACTCGGCGCCCGGAGTGCCGAGCGACTCTCCGCTCACCAGCCGGTATCCCGATCGACTCTTGACCAGGCCCAGGTCGTTGAGATCTCGTGACAGCGTGCCCTGGCTGACACGAATCCCGCTTCTTCGCAGTTCGCGGGACAGCCCGTGCTGGCTCTTCACCGTGCGTGTACGCACGATGTCGAGGATTGCGGCCTGACGCATCGCCTTGGTTGGCACGATCGCTTCTCTCTCGCAGGTGGAGTGCCCATTCTAGAAGTCGCCCGTGGCTCGGTCAAGCGAGTGCGTTGACAGGTGCCCCGAAGCTTTCTAGAATGGCGCTTTTCTGAGAGGATCTTGCTGTGACGGAAGCGCTATGCAGCGTCGAAATACCGGGGGTGCGTGCCCGAGCCCGTGGCAAAGTTCGCGACATTTTCGAAGCCGGTGACCATCTCCTGCTGGTCTCCACGGATCGGATCTCGGCCTTCGATGTCATCCTGCCGGAGGGCGTTCCCGACAAAGGGAGGGTGCTCAATCAGCTGTCACTGTTCTGGTTCGAGCGTCTGGCATCCATCTGCCCCCATCATGTTCTGGAGTCCAGAGTGGCGCGCTATCCCGCGCCGTTCAACGAGCACCGCGAGTTGCTCGAGGGTCGCTCCATTCTTGTACGCCGCCTGGAGATGTTTCCTGTGGAGTGTGTGGTGCGCGGCTACCTTGTGGGGTCGGGCTGGAAGGAGTATCAGCAGTGCGGTTCGGTCAGCGGCGTGGCGCTTCCCGCCGGGCTCAAGAAAGCCGACCGGCTGCCCGAGCCGATATTCACTCCTTCCTCCAAGGCCCAGGACGGCCATGACGAGAGCATCAACTACGAGCGTGTGGAGCGACTGGTGGGAGTGGCTCTGGCGAGCCGCCTGCGGGAACTGAGCCTGAAGCTCTACAGCAGCGCCGCGCAACAGGCTTCGGCCAACGGGATCATCATCGCTGACACGAAGTTCGAGTTTGGCTTGCACGGCGAGGAGGTGGTTCTCGGTGACGAGGCCCTGACCCCGGACTCTTCCCGGTTCTGGCTGGCCAAGGAATACCGACCGGGTTCCACACCTCCCAGCTACGACAAGCAATACGTGCGTGATTACTTGGAAACACTGTCCTGGGACAAGAAGCCTCCAGCGCCCCACCTGCCAGCGGAGGTGGTCGAGCGTTCCCGGCACAAATACCTCGACATCTTCCGGCGTCTGACGGGACGCGAACTTCAGACCTGAGAATCTATCTGTTCCCGGAGGGAGCGCAGTTTGGAGTTGGCGTGCTCTAGGTCGGGTAGACGTGTGCGCCGCAGCGGCCATACTCCCAGAGCCTTCTTGGCGGCGGCCACCCGTGCAGCCGCCTGCCGCACGATCGCCTGAAGTGATCGCTGGGAGAGGGCTTCTTCGAGCAGGGATCGGAAGGCACGCTCGGCGAGCTCCGTAGGCCGGCAATAGAGCAGCACATCCGCGCCTGCCAGCAGGGCTCGACGCGCGACTCCCTCCGGATCCTGTCGGATGGGCACCCCTCCCATCTCCAGATCGTCCGTCAACACCAGGCCGCGAAAGCCAAGGCGGTGGCGCAGCAGGCGCGCCAGCATGATCCGGGAGAGGCTTGCGGGCCAGGGCGTTTCCCCCATGATCGAGGGGTAGTGAGCGTGAGCCATCATCACCATCGGGCTGGAGCGCACCAGGCAGCGGAACGGGAACAGGTCCTCTCGCCACAGGGTCGGCCGGTCGCGATCGATCCGGGGCAGTGCATCATGGGAATCGATCTGCGCGGAGCCCAGACCGGGGAAGTGTTTCAGACACCCCGCTACCCCTGCGGCTGCAAGACCCCTCAAATATGCATAGCCGAGGCGAGTCACCCGGAGGCGATCGCGCCCGAAAGCACGATCACCGATGCCGTTGGACTCTTGCGGCTCCGAAAGATCAACGCAGGGAGCGAAGTTGACGTTGAACCCGAGCGCGCGCAGGCCCATTCCCTTCCAGTGAGCAAGCCGCATGACGCGCTCAATGGACCCGTCCTTCGCCCAGTCGGCGGCAGGAGGCAGATCGGTCAGGACTCCGTTCAGCCGGCTCACACGGCCGCCCTCCTGATCCACCGCCAGGAAAGGGGCCGGCTTCAGGCGCTGGGTGAGGGCGCCATTCAGGGCACGCACCTGAGCGGCGCTCTCAATGTTGCGCCGGAAGAGGGTGACTCCTCCCGGACGGATATGCTCCAGCATCCTCCACTCGGTCTCGGTCGGATAGGTCCCTTCCAGACCCACCCAGATCAGCTGGCCGCACGCTCCGGACAGGTCAGGCTGTGCAGTGTAAGGCATGATTTTCCGAAAAATCGGTAAAGGGCCGCTTCCTTGAATCCAGTCGTACAACCTTTATATTAATGGTGATCGTGCTTGTGTCTGTCGGGGCCGTTGCAAGTAAAGACAAAAGCATGTTTGTTGAGTCGATGTTAAAAATATAGTTTCTATTATTTCTATTCACGGCCTGTGCGAAGCGTATGCAGCAAAACGAGTACACCGGAAATTGGGAGGGGCACTCGGCCCCTGATCTGGGCTACGGAATATCAGAAACCACAATATATAGTACGGTGAGGCTCGTTCGAGGCTTTGACCCGGCGTGGGAGTGTCTTTCTTGACACTTTTTAAAGGCCGGTGCTACCATTCGCGAGCTTTTGACCCTTCGGCTCACCAGGGGGAATCCATGAAACGGAAGCGATCATATACCATTATGATCGTTCCGCACGCCAGAGCGGAATTTAAGAAATACACGATCAGCTCGAAGGCCCTGATGGGCACAGCACTGCTGGCGGTGTGCCTGGGGTTGTGCGGCGTCCTGCTGCCGTACTACTTGGTGCGAACCTTTCAGTACTCCAACCGTGTGGAGCGCCTCGAGCAGGAGAACACCGGCCTTCGGGAGGCCAACACCCGCTTCGACGAGTCGCTGGCCGAGCTCAGCGATTACGTCACGGAGTTCGAGAACAAGTCTTACAAGTTTGCCCTGATGGCGGGTGTGGAGGAGCTTCCGGG
>JAPUKU010000110.1 GCA_027295505.1 Acidobacteriota bacterium | reverse complement strand
GTCTTGAGGACCGTGTCTTCCAGACGCCTTTTGCCGACATACTTGCCGGTGTTGACATCGATGGCAACGAGAGCCTCAGTCTGATTGATGACGATAGAACCTCCCGATTTCAGCCACACCCGACTTTTCAGCGCCTTCTCGAGCTCCACTTCGAGTCCGTATTCCTCGAAAATGGGGGTTTCTTTCTTGTAGTGATGCACCCTGCGCGACAGCGCCGGCTGCACCGCCTTCATGAAATCGAGCGTTTGCCGGTACACTGATTCGCTGTCAATGGTGACCCGATCAAACTCGGCATTGAACAGATCCCGAAGAACCTTGCATACGACATCGAGCTCGCGGTGGATGAGGGCGGGGGCGGGAGCACGTTCAGCGCGACGCCGCAGATCCTCCCACAGGTTCCGCAGGTAGTTCATATCGACCTCGAACTCCTCACGGCCCTTCTTGAGGCCCTCCGTGCGCACGATCCATCCATAATTGTCACGGCGCACCTCCGAGACGATCTGCTTGAGCCGGCGCCGTTCCCGCTCGTTGTCAATCTTCCGGGAAACACCCGTATACTCGATGGACGGCATGAGCACGAGGAAGCGCCCCGGCAGCGACACGTACGAGGTGACGCGCGCTCCTTTCGCGGCGATCGACTCCTTGGAGACCTGTACAAGAACCTCCTGCCCTTCCTTGAGGATGTCCTCGATGTGGCCACGACGGGCCGCGCGCCCTCCGTTGTCGTTTCCGTTTGCCCCATCTTCGATTCCCCAGAGCCGTTCATATTCCTCGGCGCTGGAGAAGTGATCGCTGACGTAGAGAAATGCGTCGCGCTCCAGACCGATGTCCACGAACGCCGATTGCATGCCGGGAAGCACCTTGGTGACACGTCCCTTGTAAATGTTGCCGGCGGTGCCCCGGTTGCTGTCACGTTCGATGAAAATTTCGGTGAGTGTCTTGTCTTCCAGAATGGCCACTCGCGTCTCGAGCGGCGTGGCATTTACGATGATCTCTTTTTTCATTTTGTAGAGTCCTTGCAGCGGGAGCACTCGCGAGCGCCTCCCTGTTGTGAATTCAGTTTACGAAACGTCTCCAATGTACGTTGACGACCAGTCCCAGCGTGCCCAGAGTCGACACGAGCGACGAACCACCGTAGCTCATGAGGGGCAGCGGAATCCCCGCCGTGGGCAGAAGCCCTATGACGACACCAATGTTGGCACAAACCTGCGCGCCGAGCATGCCGGCGGCCCCCATGCACAGATAGGTACCCAGGCTATCCCGCGCCTTGCGCGCCGCGTGGATCAACCTCGAGATGATCATGAAATACAGCGCCAGCACCACAAAAGCGCCGGCAAATCCCCTCTCTTCCGCCAGAACCGCGAAAACGAAATCAGTGTGCTGCTCCGGCAGGAACTTCAACTGGCTCTGAGTGCCTGAGAAGAGCCCCTTTCCCCACAGCCCTCCGGAGCCCACAGCAATCCTCGACTGCATCGCCTGGTAGCCCGAGCCTTGCGGGTCGCGGGAAGGATCCAGGAACGTCAGCAACCGTTCCCGCTGATGTTCGAGGAGGAGGTTGTTGCCCACCAGAAGCAGGACGGCAACACCCAGCAAGACCAGGATGAGCAACGTGCGCAGGCGGATCCCTGACAGCCAGACCATCACCGCCAGCAGGGGCAGGTAGGTTACCGCAGTGCCCAGATCGGGCTGCACCACGATCAATCCGACAGGAGCCAGAACGATCATCATCAATACCGCATGCTGGGTGAGGCGCAGACCCTGGCCCCTGTGGCGCGCCAGGTAGGTGGCGGCCATGAGCAGGGTCGTCAACTTCACGGCCTCGGAGGGCTGTATTCGCAGGCCACCGATCTCCAGCCACGATCGGGCACCGCTGATTTCCCGGGCCAAAAACGGAGTGAGCGCCAGCACCGCCAGGGACACGAGATAGATCACCGGCGCAAACTCCGACCAGGTGTGGTAGTCGACGCTCGCCAGCAGAAGAGCCATACCCAGCCCGACGAGAAGCCACACGCACTGGCGCCGGAACAGGTCATCCCCCGTGCTTCCGTACCCGGTGCTGTAGACCATCATCAGGCCGGAAAGCACGACGGCCAGCAGCGCGCCCACCAGCCACCAGTCAAGGTGCGGTAGAACCTTGGCTCTGGACAAGCTGTACATCCCTAGGGGCCTCCTCGTCGTTGAAATAAGTCTCGAGCACACGCCGGGCAATCGGCGCGGCGGACTCGCCACCGTGACCGCCGTGCTCCACGAACACCGCGAACGCCACCTCCGGCTCCGCACAGGGCGCCCAGCCGGCGAACCAGGAATGATCGCGGATCGACTTCTTCAGCTTGCTGCTGTCGACGCCGGCGCTCTTCGCCACGACCTGGGCCGTGCCCGTCTTGCCGCACACCTCCACGTCAGGCATGCGCGCTCTCCAGCCCGTTCCACCGTTATTCACCGCGTCACGCAGCCCCGCTCGAATCAGATCGAGATTCTTCTTCTCCACAGCCAGTGATCGCTGCTCGCCGGTCTCGGACCCGGTCAACTCCTGCAGCTGAACGCGGGGCGGTGACGGGACCTTCCCCGTGGCGAACCTGAGCATCATGTGCGCCATCTGCACGGGCGTGATCTGCAGGGCCCCCTGACCGATGGCGACCGAGATCGTCTCGCCCGGGTACCAGCGTTCTCCGGTCACGCGCTTCTTCCACGCCGTATCAGGAACCAGGCCTGCCTCCTCTTGCGGCAGGTCGATCCCGGTGCGTGTTCCGAGCCCGAGCAGGCGCGCATACTTGGCGATGTTCTCGATACCAAGCTCCTTGCCCACCTGGTAGAAGTAGACGTTGCACGATTTCACCAGGGCTTTGTGCAAATTGACGCGTCCGTGTCCCCCGGCCTTGTGGCAGGAAAAGCGCCGGCCGTAGATCACTACCGAACCGGCGCAATGGAAGGTTGTCTTCGGAGTGATCACCTTTTCCTGGAGGGCGGCCAGGGCCAAGACCACCTTGAACGTGGAACCTGGGGAGTACTTGCTCTGAACGGCCCGATTCTGAAGCGGGTGACGTGGATCTTCAGTCAGCGCCACCCAGCGCTCGCGGGAGAAGTGCGTGCTGAACTCGTTCGGATCGTATCCCGGCCGGCTGTCGATAGCCAGCACCTCGCCGCTGCGAGCGTCCAGAAAAACAGCCGCACCTACTTCCTCACCGAACGCCAGTGCCAGCTCTCGTTGCATGTCAAGGTTGACGCTCATGGTCAGATCCGATCCGGGAACCGGCTCCTCGTCAAGGCCCACTTCCCCAATGAGCCGACCGCGGCTGTTGACCAGCACACGGCGTAGGCCCTTGCGACCGCGTAGCAGCGTGTCGAAGATGCGCTCCACTCCCGCCTTACCCACGAGATCCCCCAGACCCACTCCCGCTTCGGCATGGCGCTCCAGTTCCACCTCTGAGACCTCCCCCAGGTAGCCCAGCAGGTGGGCCGCCACCGTGCCCAGGGGATATCGCCTCTTGGCCTCCACCTCGATCGTGAAGCGGTCGAACTCCTCCGGCCGCGCCTCCAGGTAGGCGACCTCGGCCAGGTCCACGTCCTCCTTCAGGAGAATCGGCTCGAAGGCCCGTCGCCGCCCCCGCGATCCGAGGCGTGCCTTCAGCACAGCACGATCCATCTCCAGACTTCTGGCCCACGTCGAGAGAAGCATTTCCTCCTGGATAAGCTGGTCCTGGTTGAGCAGCACGTTGAACGACACGCGGTTCTCGACCATGAGCCGGCCGAAGCGATCGTAGATCATGCCCCTCAGCGGCTGCACAGGCACGCTGCGCATCCGATTGTTGTCAGCCAGCTCGCGGTACTCGGCGCTGCGCACGATCTGAAGCAGCCAGAAGTGGGCGGCGTAAACCACGAACACCACGGCGAAGGCCGACCAAACGATCCGGATGCGCCGACCAAGCTGGATCTCCTGGTAATAGTCCCGGTAGTCCTTGCGAGTGCGGTAGTCGCTCATAGTCTCAATAGGCGCTCAGCGCCCGGGTCGACGAACGGTCCAGGCGGTCCAACACAAGAAACAACAGCAGGCCTGCCGCTCCATTGGCCAGGGAGCGCTGCAGCAGGATCACCGGATCGGGAATCTTCTGTCCCAGCATTGACAGCAGCGCCCAGGCGATACAGAACTCGGCCAGAGTGCCCAGGGCGAGGGCACCAAACTTCGGTAGGGCCTGGTTCAGCATGAAGCGCGAGCCCAGTCCGCTGATGACAAAGGCAAGCAGGCACTTGCTGAAACCCTGGATGCCGAACAGGGTCTGATTGAAGACATCCTGCAGCAGGCCGGCGGCCGCGCCCATGAGCAGCGCGTGCTCCTGGGAGCGGCGCACGCTGATGTAGACCACAATGACCAGATACAGGTCGACATAGCGATGAACGGTCGGCAAAAACTCGGCCAGCAGGACCTGCTGCACGAGCGAGGCCACGCCGATTAGAACCAGCTCTCCGAGCGCTCCCATCTCAACCCTCTGGCTTGCCCTCATCGATCAGCACCAGTACCTCTTCGAGCTTGTTGAAATCGACCGACGGCTCCACCTCGATGGTCTGAACGAGACCATCCCGGCGATCGGTGCGCAGCACCGTGCCCACCGTAATGCCGGCGGGAAAAACCCGATCCAGGCCCGAGGTGACGATGCGATCGCCCGGCTGCACGTCTTCCAGGTCGGAGACATATTCCATGCGCAGGTGTCCCCTGCCGCGTCCATTAACCAGGCCCTGGGCGCGGGTTCGCTCCGTGATGGCGGCAATGCTGCAGTTGGGATCAAGTGCCAGCTGGACCTTGGATGCAAACGGACCCACCTCCACCAGGCGGCCGGCAACTCCGTCCGAGACGATAACGGGCTGGTTGGTGGCCAGGCCGTCGCGACTCCCGCGATCGATGATGAGAGTGCTGGCTCCGAGACCGTGTCCGCGGGAGATGACCCGCGCTGGCACGGAGGTGTGTCCGAGGCGCTCCTGTAGCCCCAGCAGACTGAGCAACCGCAGGTATTCGTGTCTCTCCGCCTGCCAGCGTTGGGACTCAAACCTCAGACGGCCGAGTTCCTCCGCCAGCGCGAGGTTCTCCACCCGGGCCATCTTCAGATCCACCCACTCGTCGATCCAGCGTGTGCTTCCGTCGGCGATCGAGTGGGTGACGCGTGCGATCGGCGTCACGGCGCGGAACAACACCGATTCCAGCAAGCTAGCCCCGTCCTCGTTGCGGGCCTGCGAAGACAGCAAGACAAGCAGGATGAAGAGAACCGTGAATAGGAGGAGCGACGACCGTCGCTCGAGGAAAAACTGGATCATGTCTTGGAGCCGGCTTTAAGGCCCTGTGGGGAGTCGGGGCCTTTCGGAGGGCTCGCGGGGTCCTTGGTGATCGAGTTACTCGATCGCGATCTTCTTCAAAAGGTTGAAATCACTTAACATGCGACCGGTGCCCAGAACCACCGAAGCCAGGGGATCATCGGCCATCGACACCGGCAACCCGGTCTCCTCGCGCAGTCTCTTGTCGAGATTCTTGAGGAGTGAGCCTCCTCCGGTGAGGACGATCCCCTTGTCGACGATGTCCGCCGCCAGTTCCGGCGGCGTCTGTTCCAAAGCGACCCTGGCCGCGTCAATGATGACGCTGACCGTTTCGGCAAGCGCCTCGCGGATTTCCTCGTCGCTGATCACCAGCGTCTTGGGAATCCCCTCCACGAGGTCGCGTCCTTTGATCTCCATGGTTAATTCCTCGTCCAGCGGGAACGCCGAACCGAGGTTGATCTTGATGTCCTCGGAGGTGCGATCACCGATGAGGAGATTGTATTTTCTCTTGATGTACTGGACGACGGCTTCGTCCATCTCGTTGCCGGCCACGCGGACCGTGCGACTGTATACGATGCCGGCCATCGAGATGACCGCAACGTCGGTGGTACCTCCCCCGATGTCAACCACCATGTTGCCGGTCGGTTCGGTGATCGGTAGTCCGGCGCCAATAGCCGCGGCCATTGCTTCCTCAACCAGATAGACCTCGGAAGCACGGGCCCGGTAGGCCGAGTCCATCACGGCCCGCTTTTCGACCTGGGTGATCTCGGAGGGCACGCCGATGACAATCCGGGGCCGGACTCCCAGACTCCGGTTGTGGGCCTTGCGTATGAAGTAATCGAGCATCTTCTCGGTATGCTCGAAATCTGCGATCACTCCATCCCTCATCGGGCGGATGGCAACGATGTTGCCAGGCGTCCGGCCCAGCATCTCCTTGGCTTCCTTGCCGACGGCCTCAACCTTACCGGTTTTTTGGTTGACCGCAACGATGGACGGCTCACAGACAACGATTCCCTTGCCCTTGGCAAAAACCAGGGTGTTTGCTGTGCCCAGATCGATCGCCAGATCGTTCGAAAACAGACTTAACAGCGACCGAGCAGACAAACTCATACGGGCTCCTTCCGGGTGCAGGGCTCGTAAGATACTGGGGCCTCGGTACTTGCGTATCTACGAGAACTCAATCTTACCATACCCGACACCTCGACTGCACCTCGAGGGCGCTCAAGTGGCCACCTGGACCGCGTTTCCACCATCCGCTTTGACATCGTACATGGACTGGTCGGAGCGCTGAATGAGGGTTTCTGCGGTCCGACACGGATTCGGGAAACAGGCAACCCCGAGGCTCGCCGTCAACCGCACGATGAGTCCATCCTCCTGCATGAACACACGCCCTTCGATGGCGGTGCGGATGCGCTCCGCAATGACCCGCGCACCCTGGCGGCCCGTGTGGGGCAGCACCACGGTGAACTCGTCCCCGCCGTAGCGCGAGACAACGTCTATCTCTCGCACGGCCTCCCGCAAGACCTGGGCAATCTCGATGAGCGTGCGGCTTCCGATCAGGTGGCCATGGTGGTCGTTGACGCTCTTGAAACCGTCCAGATCGATGAAGATGAGTGAAACGCTGGAGCCGTACCGGCTGGCGCGCTTGAGCTCTCGCGCCAACACCTCCCGCATGTAGCGAGAGTTGTAGAGTTGAGTGAGGTCGTCCAACACCGACAGCTCCTGGCAGCGCTTGAACAGGAAGGCGGTGTCGATGGCCACAGCCGCCGGTTCAGCAACTTCCATCGCGGCAGCCTGGTCGGCGGCGGTGAAAGGCCCTGAACCGCGCCGGTCACGCAGTTCCAGGGCGCCGATGATGCGGCCACGACTGTTCAGCGGCACGGCCAGGATGCTGCGCGTACGCAGCCCCATCTGTGAGTCAACCCCCTCCGCGTTCACCCGCTCGAGCTCCGCACCGGTCAACCTCTGGGCACGGCGGCGCTGGACCACTCTTCCGGCCACTCCCTCGCCGACCCGGAGCGTGAAATTGCACTTCCTCGCGCTGGTGGGCCCAAACAGGTTTGAGGGCACGAGTGTGTGGCGGTCTTCCTGGAGCCGGTAGACGATGGCGTGACGGGCGCGCACCAGACCGCATACAGCCCGGGCCACGATCTCGATGACTTTGTCGGGGTCCAGGCTGGAGTAGGCCTTGCGGGCAATGTCCTGAAGCACCTTGAGCTTGTCCTGGGCGCAGCGCTCGTTCTCCCGCCGCCTCCGCTGCCGGCGCTCCTGAATCACCAGGCAGCGATGGCGCCGGGCCGCTTCCTCCAGCTCCGTGGCCCGCAGCGGCAACTCCAGACGTCCGTCTCCACCGCGGGGCGAGCGCTTCGCCTTGCCGCCCGCAACCAGGATCGGCGCCTCGGGGAAGCGGCGCTTGAGTGCATCCAACCGATCCGCCCGCCAGGAGACGGAGCCATTGGCCGACACCACGACCGCCAGCGGAGAGCGGGGCACCTCAGCAGAGGCATCCCGCACCTCCTCCCAACTCCTTACCACACAGCGCTTCTTAAGCGCGCGGTTCTTCCCGCACAGCGCACTGAGACTTGAACGGCCTGCAGCGATGATCAGGATTGGTGAGGACCTCGGCATTTGGGAAATGAGACTCCGGAGGTGGGGTCCCTCAGAAAGCCTCGACGTAAGCGACTCGGTTAATCTCGTATTCGTTCCCGGACAGATCCTGAGCGACAATCTTCAGCACGTTCTTCCCTTCCCGCTTGAGCTTGATGACCGCCGTGAAGGTGCCGTCGTCGTAGACATCGACGCTGCGGCCGTCGATCGACACCACGGCACCGGGCTCGGTCCTCCCATTGATAATCACCTGGTAAGAGAAGACGAGAAAATCCTTGATCTCGATCGGAGGCGGGGTCTTATCCCGCTGATCCGCAAAAGCGTCCATGGAGACGATCTTGAACTTTCGGGTCTCGCTGAACGCGCTGCTCACGTCATCTTCGTTTACCGTGGCCACGCGCCAGTAATAAGACCCGGCCTTGAGACGGGGCAGTTTGACGCTGGAGGTGCGTACGTCATCCTTGTCTAGCAGCAGATCGCCCAGCAGCGAGCGACGCGAGATCTGCAGATGGTAGCGGCTTGCACCGGCCACCTTCTGCCAGGCTAGTTTGGTGATCTCCGAGTTCAGGTCGTCGTAGACGAAGACTTTCTGATTGAGCGGCTCCCGCAGATCGGGTGTCTTGGGAATGCGACCGCGCGCAACAAGCCTCTGGGACTCGTCGATCGCCACCATCTCGGACTGCCTGACCTGTATCTCCTCCTTCCCGACCCGGACTGCCGCTTGTCCGCTGTGCACGCGGATCTCGGTTTGCTTCTTGTCCTTGTTAATGCCAATCTCGATCTCCGAACGTTCGTGAGCACGCGCGCTCATGGTGTCGGTGGAGACCTCGTGGAAAGAACCCGCGACATTGTCGCCCGATACCGTAGAGGAGACACCGCCGATCTTCAGCTTCTCGCGAACCTTCCGCACCTTGGTGGTCGGGTTCTCGTAGAGTTCCTTGATCTCCAGCAGTGAGCCGGGCTTGATGGTCGTGATGGTTCCATTGAAGTAGATAATCTGGGCGGTGGCGTTCTTGGCAGTCTTGATCTGATCCCCGACCGAGAGCAATAGCTTGGGATCGGCGGCTTCCCAGAGGAACTGACCGGAGCGCTTCACCTTGGTGTCGCCCTCGATCTTGTAGAAGCGCACTTCATTTCCGGTGGTCTCACTGCTGCGGGCGCTGTCGAGAAGCCTCTGGGAATAGTTCTGGGACCGGATGGCGGCGATGTGGGCCTCGTCGAAGCTTGCTTCACCAAAACGCCCCCGGGCCTGCTCGAGGAAACGGCCGGCGTCCCCGTACAGTCCCTCATACTGCTCGTCCTCAGCATAGCGACTCGCCCGTTCGTGCAGATCCTCTGCCTGGTCGATTGCTGCGGCTGCGGCGCCTCTCGGGGAATCCAGGTAGTACTTGTCGTAGTAAATGTAAGATCCGGCCGCGGCCACGAGGATGACGAGACCAACCAGCCACATCATCACGGTCCGGTAGCGGACGTTGTACCAGTCGAGTTGAATGCGATTCGTGTCGTTGCTGCTCATGTCTTCCTGTTCTTCACAAGGCCACCCGGAAATCCCTCTGCGCGATTCCGTAACCGACTGCTTGACACAGACTTACACGGACACCCGTGGTGCCGAATGGAATATAGGGTCGGGTCCAGGCCCGGGCAAGCATCGGAGGGGCCCTCCTTGCCGCCCACCTCTGGCCTGCGCTAAGATGCAGTGAAAGGGGAGCTTTCCCGATCGGGAGCTATTGATGCTGAAGCAGATGAGAGGCTGGTTCCACCGGCTGAAGTTCATGCTGTGGTTCGTGGTTGCAGGTTTCATTTTCACCATTTTCGCAGTCTGGGGGGGAGCGCGTGATGCGGCCCGTCCCGGTGGAGGTGCCCAGTGGGCAGCCCGCATCAATGGCGAGGACATCCCATCCGCCACCTTCTATCAGCGGGCGAGAAACATTGACAGTTTCTACCGCCAGCTGTACGGCACCGGCTACGCGCAGCAGCGTGCCATGCTGCGCATCGGTGACACCGTGGTAAGGGATCTGATTGACAACAGACTCGTCGTTGAGGAATCCGGGCGCATGGGGCTGACAGCGACCGCCGCAGACCTCACGCGACGGATCACCAACATGCCGGAGTTCAAGGGCCCGGACGGACGCTTCATCGGCCGGGAGCGGTACCTAACCCGTCTGCGCACGAACGGCCTCGACGTGGCCAACTTCGAGGCCGAGCAGCTGGAGGCGATCATCGTCAGCCGCTTCAAGAACACCGTGTTCAACTCCGTGGGGGTGAGCGAGCGCGAGCTGATGGACGAGATCCGCCGGCATCACCTGAAAACCCGGGTGGCGGTGATGAGCGTTCCGCTGTCGGAGCTCGAACCCAAGGAAGCTGCGGCTGAATCCGAGCTGCAGCAACATCTACAGTCATATGCCGATCGCTTTGAGCGTGGCGAGACGCGCCGCGGTACCTTCCTGATTCTCGCCCGCGAGGGTGTCGAGTCGGAGATTGAGGTTCCGGAAGCGGATGTACGCCGCCGATACGAGCGCGATCGCGATAGCGCCTACACCCGAACCGAACAACGCCGCAGCAGCCACATTCTCTTCAAAATAGAGGCCGCAGCTTCCGAGGATGAAGTGGAGAAAGTGCGGGCCGAGGCCGAGAAGGTTCTCGCCCAGGCCCGTTCTGGCGCCGACTTCGCCGAGCTGGCGCGCAACCACTCGGAGGATACCGGCAGCGCTGCTCAGGGCGGCGACCTCGGTTTCTTCGGACGGGGCGCCATGGTCCGGGAGTTTGAGCTGGAAGCTTTCCGGCTGCCTGTCGGCGAGATCAGCGACCTGGTGCGCTCTTCCTTCGGGTTTCACATCATCAAGGTGACCGGCACGCAGCCCGCCGGCCTCGTTCCGTTCGAGGAGGCGCGCAGCGTCATCGAACTCACCTTCAAGTTCGAGCGTGTGCAGAGTGAAATGACCCGCCGCGCGAGGGTATGGGCCGAGCGCCTTCGTGCCGGAGACGAGATGGAGGAGATCGCCAGTGAGGAAAGCCTGGAACTCCAGGACACCGGTTTTCTGACCCCTGGCGAGCGGGGCGGCGGCGCCACGGTCGCGATGGTGGACACGCTGTTCGTGCTCGAGCCCGGAGCGTCGAGCGAGCCGATTCCGGTCCCGGAGGGACTGGCGGTGGTAACTCTGCGGGAGGTCCGGCCGCCCACCACTCCTCCGCTCGAGGAGGTGCGAAAGCAGGTCGAGGCCGATTGGAAGCGTGAACGGGCTCTGTCACTTGGCCGGCAGCGCCTCGAAGAAGCCGGCTGCTACGGTGACCCTCCCCCCGAGCCAGTCGTGGTGGCGCGCGCCATCTCTGGCACCAGCGCGGACCTCGGACCCTTCGCACGTTCCAGCTTTCCCGCCGAGCTCCCCGCAGCCTTGAGGGGGAGCTCCTTCGACACGCCTGCGGGCGGTTGGAGCCAACCGGTGCTCGACGGCGAATCATTCACGGTACTGAAAGTGCTGGAGCGCCCGCTCCTGGATGAGGATACAATCGCTTCGACCCGGGATGGTCTCAAGCGCTCTCTTCTCTTCGAGAAGCGCAACCGCCTTTACACCCAGATCCTGCAGCGCTTGAGGGATCGCGCCAGCATCGAGATCAACCGGCCGCTCATCGAGCAGATCGACCGTCGCTGAGAGGGCACGGTTGCCCTTCCAGCCCCCAGGATTTACATTATCCCTAGATCCTGTTCCTTAAATAGAAATTATGGAAGAGAAGAAGGGGTGGCTCTCAGCTTCGCCCCCCGCCCGGCCCTCGCTGCGCCAGGGAATGGAAGCCCTCCACGCGCGCGACCCGTTGCGGGCGATGGCTCATTTCGAGGCGCTGCTGCGCCTGGCCCGGCAGGCGCCGGACAATGCCTTGGAGGCGCAGGCGCTCTCATATTACGGGCTGGCGGCGGCCATGCACTCGCGGCATCGCCGCGACGCGATCGGTTTTTGCGAGCGGGCCGTGCAGATCGAGTTCTTCAACCCCGACCTGTATCACAACCTGGCCCAGGTGTATCTGGCGCACGGGCTGCGCCACAAGGCGTGTGAAGCGAACCAGCGGGGGCTGTCGTTGCGGCCCGAGCACCCCGGCCTGCTGCGCCATGCGCAGATGGTAATCGGCAAGCGCCGCCGGCTTTTTCTGCCGTTCCTGGATCGCCACCATCCCCTCAACATGTTCATCGGCCGGCTGTGCCACCGCGTTCTCGCCACCTGAGGTCCGCTCCAGCACGTCGTCCGCGTGGCTCGACCCCCCTCCACCTTTCACTGTATAGTTATTTGTTACATCATCATGTCCCAATATACCGTCGTGGAAATGTTCAGCCCCCGGCCGGAGTGGTACGCCCTGAGCCGGGATGAGCGGCGTTCCTTCCTGGACAATTGCCGGAACGAAATCAAACGGCTGCTGGAAAAGGGAGTCCGCTTCGTGGGCGTCTACGCCAGCCGCTGGAGCAGCGAGTGGCACGGCTTCTCCGTGGTCGAGTGTCCGGACGCCGAGTTGGAGCAGGAGTGGATCGAGGCTGCGGAGCGCGCTGGCTGGTTCCGCTACTTCGAGCAGGTCAACCTGGTGGGAAGGAAAATGGAGCTCGACGACTACTTCCGCTCCCTGGTGGAGATTTGAAGCGCACGGCAGCCGCCCGGCTGTGTGCGCTGGCGCTTGCCATGGCGTTCTCTGCCGGCCCGGCCACCGTGACGCCCGCCGCCGAAACCTCAACCAGAACAGTTCCCACCGATGGAGATGCGAAGGCGATCCGCGCTCTGGTCAGGGGATTGCACGAAGAGATCGGCCGATTCTTCTCTAGCGGCAAGCTCGAGCCGGTCATGGAGTATTACCGCGCGCTTCGCACCTACTATCCGCCGTATGGTGAACCACAGAACGCCGCCGCCGTGCGGGAACGCCTGCTCTCGCACGCCCCTCGTGTCCAGAGTTTCCGCACGCAGGTGGGGCCCATCCAGGTGCATATCTCCGGCGACCTGGCGATCGCTACGTGCGAGGTGGACGAACAGTATTTGTTTGACGGCAACACCGGGAACGAGCATCTGCTGAGCACCTACGTGCTCGAGCGGCGCTCCGGGGACTGGCAGATCGTCCACGTGCACCAGTCGATGAAGTTCTCGGAGTCGGGCCCGGCACCGCCCGGCAAGTGAAGCTCAACTGCACCCCCGCCTGTGAAGCGGAGTTAAGCGTGCTCAGAACCCAAACCTGAGCACACAGGACGCTCTATGCGCGAAGTGAACTACTGCCCATACTACTGCCAGAATCCGGGGCCGTGAGAGAGGCGAGGAGCGCTGACGGGACGGCGTGGCGTCTACAAATCAGCTCGCCATCCCGATGACCGGGGCCG
>JAPUKU010000011.1 GCA_027295505.1 Acidobacteriota bacterium | reverse complement strand
TCCCGTGGCCGGGCTCTATCTGTGCGGTGCCGGAACCCATCCGGGAGGCGGCGTAACGGGCGCCCCCGGCTACAACGCCGCACACCAGGTCCTGAGGGATCTGCGCTGGGGGCGCTGGGCTGGCACGCAGCCGGTCGCCCGCAGCGCCTGAGCACCTACCAGGATCGACTCCCCCGGAAGACCGAGACTTCCTGCCAGAGCCACCGATCAGAAACCTTGATCGTGGGTGAGGGGTGTGTTAAACAGTCAAACAAACAGACGGCTTTTTAAGTCGACTTGTGTCTCCTACGGCCCCGAACGTTGCCTCTGGCCGCAGCAGGTACGCGAAGAGAGGAGGTGAACGCCCGCTTCATCGCCTGGCAAGCCTCTCCAGACATACCGCCGAGAACGTCCTCATTCCCTCGTTGAGGAGGATCGACATGAAGTATCACGTACCCGTCTTAACCATCCTGATCATTGCTGTTGGAGCGTGGCTTCTTTCACCGGCTCCCCTGGCTGAAGACTCCAGGGCCGCCGCATCCGCGACGGCGGGAGTGGCAGAGGCCACAACCACCTTGAATTCCGCGGACATCGCAACCCGCATCGTTAATGATGTGCTGGAGGTCAAGCCCGGCGAGACCATCCAGGTAAACACGGACCTCAGCAACCTGGAGCTGACCGAGGAACTGGCCCTGACCATTCGCCGTTCGGGTGCATTCCCGCTGATCGTCTACGGCTCGGCCCGCCTGACCCGGCGAATTCTCCAGGAGACTCCTGAAGCGTACCTTGCCAGCACCCCGACCTTCCAGGTGAAGATGCTGCGGGTCGTCGATGGGATGATCAACCTGGCGTCGCCCGAATCTCCCGCAATGTTCGCCCAGGTTCCGGAACATCGTCTGATGCTGGTGCGCAAGGCGAACCAGACCGTGGCGGCGCGCATCCAGGCGAGCCCGCTGCGAACCGTGACTCTGGGAAACGCCGGCATTCCTTCCAAGCAGCAGGCAAAGTTCTATGGCACCTCGCTCGAGAAGCTCGAACGCTACTTCTGGAACGCGGTGGACGCGGATCCGGACGAGCTGCAGGCCCGGGGCGAGCGGGTGCGCGCTGCCCTGCAGGACGCACGCACGCTTCGCCTCACCTCGGCTGAGGGGACGAACCTCACCATGAAGCTTGTGGGCAGACCGATCGTTCTCAACAGCGGCATTCTCGAGCCACAGGCGGTGGACAGGGAGCACCAGGCGCGGAATGCCTGGCTACCGGCGGGTGAGGCGTACACCAGCCCGCTGGAGACGGCTGCTGACGGCGTGGTGAAGGTGAAGGTCGCTCAGTACCGCGGCATCAAGATCGAGGACCTGACACTGAAATTCCGCGAGGGCAGGGTCATCAAGGTGAGCGCCGCGAAGGGCGCAGAGGTCCTGGAGGAAGCCCTGGCTCTCGCCAGCGGCGACAAGGACCGGATCGCGGTCATCGACATAGGACTGAACCCGAAGAGCCAGCTCATTCCCGGATCCTCATTCCGCTCCTACGAGATGGAGGGCCTGGTGACCCTCGGAATCGGCGGCCTCGTTTGGGCGCCAACAGAGAACCAGTCCGACTTCCAGGCCACGTTCTTCCTCCCGAACGCCACGCTGGAGGCGGATGGCCGTATCATCGTCAAGGATGGCAAGCTGAAGATCTGAACGTCGACGCCCCCGGCGCAGAGAGCCCCGCCCTGGCGGGGCTCTCTGTATTTGGGGGGAATGCGTGCGCGGATCTCCGCTCCACCAGGGAGGCAATCCGGTTAAAACAGGGTGTAGATGAAAGGTGCTGACGCCTGTCCGACGATGATCAGGAACGCCATCAATACGAGGACGAGGATGAGGGGCACAATCCAGTACATCTTGTGCTGGCGTGCAAAGAGTATGAATTCCTTGAAAAGCGTGATGGAAAAGCTCAGTTTACTCATTGCATTTCTATCCTTTCAAAATGATAACGGCCGGGACGCTCAATCGAGCTGAAACTCCTGTTTCCAGTTTACCTTTTCCTGCCACTGTGGTTGATCGGTTTTTTTCAGAAGGAAGGGGCCCAGCGACAGGTAATCCATCTCGGTCCGCATGAAGCAGCGGTAAGCGTCCTCAGGCGTACAGACGATCGGCTCACCCCGGACGTTGAAGCTGGTGTTGATAATGATGCCGTAGCCTGTGAGAGCCTTGAAAGCCGTGATCAGCGCATGATACCGGGGGTTCGTGTGGCGGTTCACGGACTGGATCCTCGCCGAGTAATCCACATGTGTGACGGCGGGAATGTCCGAGCGCTTCTGGTTAACCCAGGTCCGCAGATCTGACGGAGATTCATGCCCGTCAACGCTCAGGCATCGCCCGCGGGACACCGGGGCCACCAGAAGCATGTACGGCGAGGGGCGATCGATCTCGAAATAGTCCGAGATATCTTCCTCGAGGCACGACGGAGCGAAAGGCCGGAAGCTCTCGCGGTACTTTATCTTGAGGTTCATGATCGACTGCATCTTCTCGGAACGCACATCACCGATGATGGAGCGATTTCCAAGAGCCCTGGGACCGAACTCCATGCGGCCCTGAAAAAGGCCAACGACATTCTCTTCGGCGATGAACCTGGCAATAGCCTGCGCGAAGTCCCCCTCGGCCAGCCTACGGTAGACGCACCCGTGGGCGTCGAGATACTCCTTGATCTGATCCTCCGAGAACTCGGGTCCCAGATAGGATCCCTGCATGCGATCATGCCGGCCGTCGGACTGGCGCTCCCGTCCCAGGACGTTGTGCCATACCGCCAGGGCCGCGCCCAGCGAGCCGCCCGCGTCACCCGCGGCCGGTTGAATCCACAAATCCTTGAAGAGACCTTCCCTGAGGAGACGGCCGTTGGCCACGCAGTTGAGTGCCACTCCCCCCGCCAGACAGAGATTCTCCATGCCGGTGCTTTCCCGGGCATGTCTTGCCGCCTTGAGAACGATCTCTTCGGTTACCTCCTGAATGGACCTTGCAAGATCCATTTCGCGAACGGTGAGGGGAGACTCGGGTTTGCGCGCAGGGCCATCGAACAGCCGGGCGAATCGGTCGTTGGTCATCACCAGGTCGTTGAGGTAGCCGAAATATTCCATGTTGAGGCGAAAGGATCCATCCGGCTTGATGCCGATTAGCTTCTCTTTGATGAGCTGCGTATATCGGCCCTTGCCGTAGGGGGCCAGTCCCATCAGCTTGTACTCACCCGAGTTCACTCTGAATCCGGTGAAGTACGTGAAGGCTGAATAGAGCAGCCCCAGTGAGTGGGGGAAGTGAATCTCTTCCAGGATCCGGATCCGGTGACCTTCACCGATTCCGAGCGAGGAGGTGGCCCATTCCCCAACACCATCCATGGTCAGGATCGCCGCCTTCTCGAAGGGAGATGGGTAGAAAGCGCTCGCGGCGTGCGCCTCGTGGTGTTCGGTGAAAAATGAATCTTTTGGAGGCGTCACGCCGATCTCCCGCAACGAGTCCTGAATGCGCGGAAGAATCCAGAGCTTTTCTTTCATCCACACGGGCAGCGCCTGCATGTACGGGCGCAATCCTCTGGGGCATACGCCGAAGAATGTCTCGAGGATGCGGTGAAATTTCAGAATCGGTTTGTCATAAAAGGCGACAGCGTCAACGCCCTCGTTGGAGATCCCGGCCTCGGCAAGACAATAGCGAACGGCGTGCACCGGAAAGTTCGAATCGTGCTTGATTCTGGTGAATCTCTCCTCCTGCGCCGCCGCAATGATCTTGCCGTCTTCGATCAGGCAGGCCGCCGAATCATGGTAATAGCAGCTAAGGCCAAGAATCTTCATTGTTAGAATTGCCGGCGGTAGGAATCAGGAGACCGCGGGGTGCCGGTTTTCTTCTTCCAGTAGGTTGGAGCAGCCGATTCGAGGCGGCGCTCCAGACGGTCACGGCTGCCGGGACGCATGAGCAGGCCAAAAGGAGTGAAGAACAGATAAAACAGGGGGACGAGGAGAATCCAGGTCAGGATCGTTCCAACCGCGCGTCCGAGGTAGTCCATGAAGTTCTGGACGCGGAGGTAGAGACGATCCGGAGAAGACAGGGCTACAGCCAGCAGCAGGCCGGCGATGCCCCAGATGATGAAGGGCAGGATCCTCGAACCGAAGGCGAAGAACAGCGCCCCCAGGCCGGCCGCGACCAGGGTTTGAACTCCGGCACGGAGCTGGACACGACGCCGGTGTTGCGGCCCGGCTGTGGCGTCTTTCACACCGCGCCAGTCCCATATGGCCCGCGCGGCCTCCGATCGACCCTGCCGATGGCTGTGTGCACTCATGTTACTGCGAACAAAGTTAATCAGGCTGTTACCTAGTGGGTTAACTTTGCCATATTCACTGCCTTGATTTCCAGTCTTTCAGGAGACCGGATGATTCAGCGGGAGGCGGAGACGGGCCCGCCTGGCATGAACTCACGTAGAGCGCTCAGGATGGTCTCGATGCGCACGACCCAGCCAGCCTCCCGGGCCGTGGCGTACTTGCCCTGGGCGATTCCAACCAGCTCGTACCGTCCGCCGCGAACCGCCAGGACGGGGGAACCGCTGTCGCCTGCGGAAAGCGGTGCGGAGATCATGAAGACATGCTGCGCAAACGGCAGCTCGGCGATCCGGGCCGTGGGTGACAGGGCGCTGACGATTCCGCTGCGCACGTGCAGATCGGTTCCCTCGAGCCGTCCCAGAAGATAGACAAAGTCGCCGATCCGTAGGCGGTCGCTCTCACCGACGGGAAAAGGCAGCGCCGGCGCGGTGATTTCCTCTGGCAGGCTGAAGAACGCCAGGTCCGATCTCGGATCGCGGTGCACCAGGTCAATCTCGACTTCCCCGCCCGGGAGATCGATCCAGGTGCGTGTTGCCTGTTGGCGGCCTTTCGTCCTCCAGGCTGCTGCACCGCGCCAGCCTGGCTCGGCCGTGAGATCTTCTCCCACGACGTGCGCCAGGCTCAGGATGAGCTTCCTGCCGCCGACCTCTACGATGACGCCGGTTCCCTCGAGCTCGGATCGAAGTGGCTCGCCGTCGAGATCGTAGGTGATCTGGGTTCGCAGGCGGCATACAGCGCCAAGTCCTTGCTCCAGCGATGGTGAGGTCTCGTCGGTGCCCACCGGCGTCTTCTGGTAGTGGCCCACCTGCAGCGGGTCCACGGTGCGGCGGGCCTCGGCGGCTGCCGGGGCTGGGGCGCCCGGCACGAGCAGGGCCCACAGGCATGCCAGCACGCCAAGGCGCGCAGGCAGGCTGCCAGGCGGAAAGGCTTCGTCCATGGGAGGGTAATTTGTGGAGCCGGAGCGCTCACGTCAAACACAGCGCGGTCGCCCCTTGGAAAATTCCTTACCAGGGGGGGCAGGAAGGGTGGGAGATGTGGCTACGGCTAGGCGGACAGCAGCGCTTCCAGGTGGGATTCCACCGAGGAGGCCAGACCCTCGAGGTCGTAGCCGCCCTCCAGGAGGCAGGCGAGCCGGCCTTCACAGTGCCTCGCGGCGAGACCCTGCACGCGCTCGGTGAGGGCCACGAAGCCTGCTCCGCTCAGGAGCGTCTGTGAAAGAGGGTCACGGGCATGAGCATCGAAGCCGGCCGAGACCAGGATGATGTCAGGGCAAAACGCTCGGGTCTTGAGCGGCACCTGAGCGTCGAATGCCGCTACCCAT
Organism: Acidobacteriota bacterium; assembly: GCA_027295505.1. Taxonomy (GTDB): domain Bacteria; phylum Acidobacteriota; class Polarisedimenticolia; order JAPUKU01; family JAPUKU01; genus JAPUKU01. The sequence goes on along the minus strand of JAPUKU010000011.1, from coordinate 1,892 downwards.
TCCGCATCTCCGCTGCCTGCCGCCATCGGCAGGTTCAGGGTGGCGCCCTCTCCGGATCCGCGGCCCGTCTCGGAGGCGGCTCCGGTTCCCGGGTAGTGGGGATACTGGTGGAGGCTGCAGTACAGGACGCTCGGATCCTCCTCGAACAGGTGCTGGGTTCCATTTCCGTGATGCACGTCCCAGTCGAGGATCATCACGCGCTCCAGACCGTGCTGGCGCTGGGCGTAGCGGGCTGCGATTGCCACGTTGTTAAACAGGCAGAAACCCATCGTCCGGTCCCGCTCGGCGTGATGGCCGGGGGGGCGTACGGCCGCAAAACCGTTGTCGACGTTTCCGGCGATAACCGCATCCACGAGCGCGAGCGCTCCACCCACCGCCAGTGTGGCGACGTCGAACGAATCACTGCAAACTGCGGTGTCCGCGTCATCCACCCTGGGGTTATCGGCGCGGCACGCTTTCTCCACCTGCCGGACATACTCCTGAGGGTGAATGGTCTCAATCCAGCGTCGCTCCGCGGGCGAAGGTTTGATTGGAATGAGCCGGCTGAGGAGTCCCGATTCTTCCAGCCGCCGGTCGATCGCCTCCAGGCGCTCCGGGCGCTCGGGGTGGCCGTGGCCGGTCCGGTGGCGGCGGAACTGAGGGGAGCGGACAATGCCGGTTCGTGCCATGGTGTCAGCCGGCGCGGTGCGCGGTGTCCGGTGAATTCATTTCCAGGAAGAGACGGTGCACGCGGCGGTCCGCTGTGAGCTCGGGGTGGAAAGAGGCGGCCAGGACGTTCTCCTGACGCACCAGGACGCTGTTGCCGTTGAGCCGGGCCAGCACCTCCACGCCGGCGCCCGCACGCACGATCCGCGGGGCGCGGATGAAAACGGCTGGAAGCGGTTTGTCACCCAGAAGGGGCGCCTCGAGCCGGGTCTCGAACGACTCGATCTGGCGGCCGTAGGCGTTGCGGGCCACCCCGGCGTCGAAGCAGCCCAGGCACATCTGCTCTGGGTGATCGGTGATCTCGCTGGCCAGGAGGATCAGACCGGCGCAGGTGCCGAAGATGGGCCGCCGACGACGATGAAACTCACGCAAAGGCTGCTCGAATTCGTACGCATCGATCAGCTTGACCATCGTGGTGCTCTCGCCTCCGGGCAGGATGAGGGAATCGATCTCCTGTAGCTGCTCGGGCCGTCTCACGAAGATCGCCCGCGCTCCAAGATCGCATAGAGCCCGGGCGTGGGCCTCGTAGTCTCCCTGCAGCGCCAGGATTCCGACCCGGCGCCCGGTGGTGGATGTCGCTTCCCGGCTCACGCTCACCAGCCTCGCGTTTGCAGGAGCTCGTCCTTGCCGAGGCGATCGATCTCGATGCCGACCATCGCCGGTCCGAGGCCGTCCGAAACCTCGCCCAGGATCTTCGCGTCGCGATAGTGGGTCACGGCCTTGACGATGGCCGCTGCACGCTGGGCGGGATCTCCCGACTTGAAGATTCCCGAGCCTACGAACACCGACTCGGCTCCGAGCTGCATCATGAGCGCGGCATCCGCCGGTGTGGCAATACCTCCTGCGGCAAAGTTCGGCACGGGCAGCTTGCCGCTCTCCGCCACCATGCGCACGAGTTCGACCGGAGCACCGAGCTCCTTGGACTCGGCATACAGCTCCTCTTCGCCGAGACGCGTGAGCCGCCGGATGCCCTCCAGCACCTTGCGCATGTGGCGCACGGCCTCGATGATGTTGCCGGAGCCGGCCTCTCCCTTGGTACGGATCATGGCCGCGCCCTCCGTTAATCGCCGCAGGGCCTCTCCGAGATCACGTGCGCCACACACGAACGGCACCTTGAAGGCACGCTTGTTGATGTGGTGCTTCCCGTCCGCGGGGGTGAGAACCTCGCTCTCGTCGACGTAGTCCAC
>JAPUKU010000109.1 GCA_027295505.1 Acidobacteriota bacterium | reverse complement strand
TCCCTACAAGAAACTCCATCCGCCTTGGCCAACTCGGATTTCCCGGTGTAGTGGCCCAGGTGTGCCGTGAAGGATTCGTTGTTCCAGCAGGTGGAAGTCCTGCCCCGGTAAAGGTCGTCCCGGCCGGGTAGCGGGCCGTGGTCAGGGCCAGACGGGCCAGGGCTATGGCGTGGACGGTTGCCGAGCGGACACGGCGAGGCCAGCCTTTGGGAAGAGGCACCGGGAAGTGGGGCTGTCGGGCCATGAAAGTGCTCTCAAAAGTTCTGGGAGCACTATCCGGCCAGGTAGGGGATAATGCCAGGCAACGGTTGGACTTACCCGATATTGCGGCGTACCAAAGAATCGGTGGACCACTACAGCAGCCCGATAGAATTCCCTATCCTTGACAAAGACGATAATAAGACGCGCCACTGAAGTTCATATGGTGATTCACGCGGCAGCCAAATCCTTTTTCCTCCAGCCAGTCGAGTGCACGCTTGACGCTGTCTGGATCCTTGCCCATCTTCTTTGCCGCGGCGAAAGAGTTGATGGCATGCGGTCTGTGCCGGTAGAGATGGCGAGCGAGATGTAGCGTCGACGGCCCCGTGCCATCCAGCGACTGTCCATCGAGTAAGGTCACGATCCAGTGAAGAGTAAGGTGCGTGGCAAAACGAGCCACGGCGGGGTCCGGACAGTCGATGAACAGATCGAACGGCCTGCTGAGATCCTCGGGCGCCCCTGTGACACCGGAAACAGTCCGGGATCCTGTGACGAACGCGACGACGTCTATCATCACATGCTCAATGAGGTGGACAAGTGCCAGTTCCGGTTCCACAGATGCTCCCTCGTCTTCCGATAATGGAGCGGCTGGCTGCTGAACCTGGTACTCCTTGGGCCCACGGCAACTATGATTTTTCAGGCTGGGCGAGAGATTGATAAGGGAGCCCAACAACCGACGGATCGCCTCTTCCGGAACCTCCGGATCCCACTCGATGCTCAGTTGGAGCTTCAGGCGAGAGACATCGGGATGAAACCTCGGATTCAGTCCCAGGGCTTCAGGGTATTTCCCAACGTTCGCTGCACGTACGTCAATGGCGATCTCCCGCCCTTCCAGGCGTTTCGGAAACAGTTTCATGGGCCTGAACCAAGTAACGGCGGGCGGGACCTCAACAACCGAGGTCCCGCCCGCTCTGAAAGACAGCGTGGACGCGCTTAATCGGCATCCCTCGCGGTGGTCGCCTTGCTGGAGGTGCTCCCGTGGGGGAGCATGCGCCGGCTCGGAGCGCACCGCTAGAGCGTCAAGCTCAGGGACTCTCGAACTTCGTCTCTTCCTTGTCCAGAGTACCCTGGAGCACGATCCGATACTCGCCGGTATCGGGGTTGATAGCATCCACCTTGGCTCTGCAGGTGGTGCTGCTGAAGATCATCTCTCCGACCTTAGTCTTCAAGCTGCCAGGGCTGGTGGGTGAGTTCTCCAGCGTGTGGACATCTTGGATTCTGAAGCGAGGCATCTGTTCTCCTTCGTATGAACCTGTTGACGAGCGCTCCTCGTTCCTTCTACTGCACGAGGAGACCTATGGACACTCCTGTTTCCACACCTCCTTTCCCCAACCTGTTCGGCTGCTTCATCTCCGTCTGTGGGTCAACTCGGGGCTTCGTTTGGTTATCCTCAGGGCTCGTCCTGGCCGAGGTGGCAACTCATCACGAGCCGGTATCCGCTCTTGAGATCCAGGTCGAGGATCTTCTTCTTGTCTTTCGCCGTTGTACGCGCCTCGTCAGTCACTGTGGTCCCGCTGGCGGGAAGTTCGATGGAGAGGACCGTTGCAGAGGGCACCGCCGCCGTGGAACTGGTAAGTTTCTTGGGTGAAAGCCCCGTCTGCTCCAGCCTCTCGGATTTGTCGGAAGCTGTTTCTGTTCTTTGTTGTTGCATCAGCCGAACCTCCAGAATGAGTTCTGGGTCCAATTCTCGGGAGAGACCCCTGTGAGGGCGCTGCTCTCCTCCAGGCTCACACCCATATCCGTATCAACGTTTTTGGAAACCTTCTTTGTGGACTGTTCCCCCGCCGCTCTTCCAGCCGGTTGCTTGCTTCCGGACCGTCGCTTACCTTTGCTTTTCTGAGGTTTTCGGGGTTTCGAGACGCGAACAGTGGTAGCAGCCGGGTCCTCTAGGTCCTCGATGATGACCTCTGGAACCGGGGACGGTCCCTCTTCTTGTCTGCCCAACGCAGCTCCTTCGCCCGACTCAGCCAGGTGCTTCTGGGCCGCTTGGATGAGTCGCGTCGTGGTCGCGGCCGTCAATCCACCGACCAGGCGCAGAGTGTCCGGGTTTTCTGTAGCCACATCCAGCGCTGTGGAGTAGCCTGCCTCGTTCAGCTTTCGGACGGACTCCGACTCTCCTCCGGCCAGTTGTAGCAGCATGGTCAGGTCTTCCATTCTCTTCCCCCTGCGGCTGCGAGTGGCATTTCCTTCGCCGTTGAAAGCGTGGCAAGGATTTCCGCGGATAATTCCATGTGATCTCGAAACCCGCGCGACCGCCGACGATAGGTCGAGATGGGCTGACTACACGCGGCGGCCTCACGCAAGCTGACATTCCCGGCAATGACCGTGTTCAAGAGGTGCGAACTGAAGTGCTCCTGGGCCTGCTTGAGAATCCGACGGGCCAGATTCGTGCGCCGGTCAAAAAGGGTCAACAAAATACGATACGGGAGCGCCTGTCGCCTGTTGCTCTCCTCCTGTTCGATGAGCGCCAGCATCCGACCCACGCCATAAAGAGCGAAATAGCTGGTCTCCATCGGGACGACGACTAGATCCGCGGCGGCCAATGCGGCTCGCGTCAAGAGACCTGTGCCGGGTGGGCAATCCAGGACCGTGAGGCTGTACTTCCCAGGGAGCTTCCGGAGCGCCTCAAGTAGGAACGTCGGCTCGGCGCCTTCGCGAGTCAGGCGAATCTCCAGGTCGGCGAGGCGCCAGGAGGAAGATAGGAGATCAAGACCCTTCGTCACCGTTCTCCTGGTCTCTTGAGGACCGGCCCAGCCCGCGATAAGTTCCGCTATGCCGGGGCCGTCGGGAGCGGTGGGACCAGCCAACCCCACCGTGGCGTGGGATTGCGGATCGAGATCCGCCAGCAGGACCTTTTCACCCCTCAGTCCCAGGCAGGCGCTCAGGTTCATCGCGGTTGTGGTCTTTCCACAACCGCCCTTCTGGTTGGCAATGGCAATGATTCTGCTCATCTGCTTGGGGCCCTCCTGCGGGGTGCGAGCAGCTCCGCAGATCGCGCGAAGAAAGCTGTCGTGGACGCCCGTGCGTCGGCTCCATCGGATGACAGGAGCCGCCGCGCGACAGACCGAATGGCCCCCGCGGCAGGCGAATTGGGACGGTCCAGCAAAAACGGCTGTCGTCGCGCCATGGAGATGGCCACCGCGTCGTCCTCTGGCACCAGGCCGAGCATTTTCACCTGTTGCTGCAGATGTTTCTCGGTCGTGGCCAGTATGCGCGAGCCGGCATGGTTGGCTGCAACCACGTCCCGAACCCGATTCATGATCAGATGAACTCTGCGTTCCTGAATCGAAGAATGGGAGAGGACTTTGATCACCGCATAAGCATCCAGGATGGCGCTGGGATCCGGATTGGAGACCAGGAGGATCTCCGCGGCGGCGGAAAGGAAGAGAAGCGTGGATTTAGAAATTCCGGCGGACAGGTCCACGACCACCACGTCAAAGTCGTCGAGACACGGCTCCAGACGCTGAACCAGGCGCCTTAGCTCACTACGGTTCAAAGATGCCAGGTGCTCGACCCCCGAGCCGCCCGGAAGCAGTTGCACCCCGGCCGGGCCCGGAACGAGGAGTTCCCGCCCCTGGCCGTTACGCGAACGGCGGCTCTGCAGCAGCGCCATCACATGCGCCTCCGGGTCCAGTCCCAGAACCACATGCAAATTGGCGAGTCCCAAGTCGGCGTCCACCAGGACGACCCGTTTTCCCCAGAGGGACCACTGTATGGCTAAGTTGGCGGCCAGGAAGGTCTTGCCGGTTCCGCCCTTGCCGCTACCGACGACGATGAAGCGGCTCCGGCGCCGAGCCCCCCGTCCAGCCTCGATGGCCTCGGTGACCATGCGGTCGGGAGGTGCATTCCGGAAAGGGCTGCTCACGACGTCACGCGATCCGGAGAATCGGATAACTTCGGCCCCAGGAGGCTATCGATCTCTTCTGCGGTCAAGAGCGGGGGGGATGAGATCGTCCCTCTGAGCTTACGGCCGGAAACGTCAGAAGTATCGGGAGATAGCCGTCGTGTCAGCAGCGAGGGAGGCTTCGTCGGCGGATTGGCGGCGGCTGGCAGGGATTCTCCCGCGGCTGGTTCAGGGCCCAGAACCCGCTCCAGCCAGACGACTTCTTCACACGCCTCCGGTTTCCATTGCAGCTGCCAGAGTTCGGCGCCGCGATCCCGGGCCGCACGCTCGACGCGCGGGGAGACACTGTTTCCAGACGACACCACCAGGACTCTCCCCGAACTCGGAGAGGTACCTGCCGCGGAACCGTTGTGGTTCCGCGTTCGGGAAGTGGCCTCGAGAACGTGTTCCTCGCGGAGTGGACCATGGACGAGAAGGAGATGCAGCGGCCGATGGGCCGCATCCAGCGCCTGTGCCTGGATGGCGCCGGGGGACTCGGCTCTCGCCACGGCCAAGATGCGCAGCCCTTTCTCAAGGACCTCCGGTCGCCTGAGCAGGTTACACAACAAGGTTAGCCGCAAGCCCTCGGAGTGGTCACCCGAACTGACGTTCCCGGCCACGCCAACTGACACAGCGCGCTTCCCCGACGTCGACAACACACCGGACCCCGGAACTGTCTTTCTGGGTTTCAAGGGCTGACCCCTCCATCCTTAAATATCACGGACGCCCCCGACTGTCAAGCACTTCGTTTAGTGCCGGGAAGGACCCGTAGAAGACGCTATAACCGACCTGACATCTACCCCGCCAGCGCCGCCCAGGATGAGGCAAAGCCTCTGTAGTGGACCTGTCCATAGAAAAACCTCATCCGCTCTAGAATCTGGGATTTGGGCTGTACGGGGCAGATCGCCAATCTGGTCAAGAGGGCCAAGCAGCTAGGATGTGGTCCTTACCTCCAGGGAAGCCCGTCTCTACCGAGAGCCTCATCCAGGATAGGGAATCGCTGCCTGGAACGAACCAGTCTGTCGGCTCAACGCCCGGGAAACGCAGCTGTTTCCACGTCATTACGGCCGGTAATAGGCCGCCCGACCTGGCGAAAGGGGCTTGAATGGGCCGTTATGGGGGCTACCAGTCGGTAAACCACGCCGTGGTGTGGTGGACCACCGAAAGTGAATGCCGAAATTTGGGGCAGTTCAACCATTGGCTGAGCA
>JAPUKU010000108.1 GCA_027295505.1 Acidobacteriota bacterium | reverse complement strand
TGCAGCGCCGCCAGATGACCACTTGACGAGACGGGCAGAAATTCCGTCAATCCCTGCACGACCGCAAGCAACAGCGCCTCCGCCCAGGACATCTCAGATCTCGATGATCACCGGAATGATCATGGGCCGGCGCTGGGTTGTTTTGCGGAGGTAGCGCTTGAGATCGGTGTGCACCTTGGCCTTGAGAACGGCCGCATCGCCCCTTTCTTCGGCGCTGCAGGCCTGCACGGTCTTCATCACGACCCGGGTGGCCTCACCTATGAGCTCCTCGGATTCGTCGACGTGCACGAAGCCACGGCTGATGAGTTCGGGCTCCCCCTCGATGGTCCCCGTCTTCATCCTGATGGCGATGATTGGCAGGACGATTCCATCCTCCGAGATGTGACGGCGATCCCGCAGCACGATCTCCTCGACCTCCTCCAGGGTACCGTCGATGAACACCATTCCCGTGGGCACCTCGCCGGTTGGCCTCACAGCCTCCGCGCTGACCTCGATGACGGTGCCGGTCTCAACCGTCAGGATGTGATCGGTTTTGATTCCGGTGTCTTCGGCCAGCTTGGCGTGTCTGATGAGCTGGCGGAGCTCGCCGTGAACCGGCATGAAATACTCGGGGCGCACCAGGTTGAGCATGATCTTGAGCTCCTCGGCGCTCGCGTGGCCCGAGACGTGCACCGGCGCGTCCTCGCTGGTGATCACCTTAGCTCCGCGTCGGTAGAGGTGGTTGATCATGCGGGAAATGGCTTTCTCGTTGCCCGGAATGAGCCGGGACGAGAACACGGCCAGATCGTCGGGAGCAATCTTGACGTCACGATGGTCGTCGAGCGCGATGCGCGACATGGCCGAGGTCGGCTCTCCCTGCGTGCCGGTGGCAATGACCAGCAATTTGTCTCGCGGCACGCTATCAAAGTGGCGCGCATCTACGCTCAGGCCGCTCGGAATCGAAATGATGCCGAGGTCGCTGGCAATGCCCACGTTGTTGTTCAGGCTCCTGCCGAGCAGACAGATCCGGCGTCCATGCTCGGCGGCCAGGTCAATCAGTTGCTGGACTCGGTGGATGTGGCTGCCAAAGGTGGTGACGAACACGCGCGATTTGGCGGTTTGAAGGATGTCCGACAATGTCGGGCGTACGCTCGCTTCGGATGGCGTAAACCCCGGGCGCTCAGCGTTGGTCGAGTCGGAGAGCAGGAGCCGCACACCCTTGTCACCGTACTGGCTGAAACGCTGATAGTCGAACGTCCGGCCGTCGACCGGGGTCTGATCGAGCTTGAAATCGCAGGTGTGCAGGATCACACCGGCGGGAGTGCGAATGGCGAGCGCCATCGCGTCCGGGATGCTGTGCGTCACCTGGAGGAACTCGACTTCAAAGGATCCGATCGGCACGCGCTGGCGTGGGGTGACCGTGCGCAGCTCGGGAGGGACCTGCGGAGCGTGCTCCTTGATCTTGGCGCGAACCAGCGCCAGGGTGTAGGCCGAAGCGTAGATGGGTGCCCGCAGCCAGGGAAGCATGTAAGGCAGCGCGCCCACATGGTCCTCGTGTCCATGTGACAGCACGACGCCCTTCACCTCATCGGCATGATCGGACAGGTACGACATGTCCGGAATGACGATGTCCACACCAAGGAATTCCTGCTCGGGGAACATCAACCCCGCGTCGACCACCATGATGCCGTCATGGGATCGGAACACGGTCAGGTTCATGCCAAATTCACCCAGGCCGCCCAGCGGAATGACCTGTACGGTATCGGGAGGAGGGGGAGCGTCGGCGGGCATTTTACGGACCGTTATTCTAGCACAGCGCCGTGCAAAGCCAGCACGCGCGCGTGGAGTTCAGCAAGGCGCTCAACATCCCAGGTCCCCGGACGTCCCGTCGGGTCACCCGTGTCACGGGCTGCGGCCAGGGCCGGGGCCCCATAGCCGGCGGCGCGAAGATTGTTTGCCAGGGTCTTGCGCGGATGCCTGAACAGGAGTCCGCAGAACTTCAGGAAAGCGGCGCGCTTCTCAGCCGGCACCGGAGGTTCGGCGAGGGGCACGAGCTCCAGCCACCGTGAGACAACCCGAGGGGGGGGATCGAACGCACCCGGCCGCACGCGCTCGCCCGGCTTTGCGCGGCAGCGGCTCGCCACGACAACGCTCAGGTAGCCATAGTCGGAGTCGCCGGGGCGGGCAGTGATGCGCTCAGCCACCTCCTGCTGCAGCAGCACACACGCGGTTGCCACGGGCGGCATGAGGTCACAGATCTTCTCGAGGATCGCCGTGCCGCTCGAATAGGGGAGACTCGAAAACACCCTGACGCTCTGCGACCCGAAGGTTTCCTCGAGAACATGCCGCAGATCCAGCTTCAGGACATCGGCTTGGATCAACTGGAAGCCGGGACGGGAGGCGAGATCGGCTTCGAGCGATTGGCACAGAGCGAGATCGAGTTCGACGGCCAGGACCCGGGCGCCCGCCGCCAGCAGATGACGGGTCAGGACACCCCGGCCGGGCCCGATCTCGAGCACCGCCTCACCGGCGATCGGGGAAAAACTGGCCACGGCGCGCTCCACGGTCGGGCCAGGCATCAGGAAGTGCTGGCCGTACGCGCGGCGGCGGCGTGACGTGCGGCGCGGCTTGCCCGGGCCGCCTCGCGGCCGGGAACTGTGGGCGCGGGTGACTCTGGCGGCCATCATTGCCGGATTCCTGGGCGCCTGGACAGCGGTGAACTTTCAACGCTTTCAAAGCGTATGGTATAGTTTGGCAACGCTTGCAATTCGAGGCCAGCCGCGGTGCGAAAGGAGACGGCAGGTATCGTTTCTGGAAGCTCGCGGCAGCGGCGGTGTGGGCGGAGGTTGGGGATGCCAGAGAATATCATCGTTTTGGACGAAGCAAACTTCGATCAGGAAACCAGCAAGGAAATGCCGATCGTGGTCGACTTCTGGGCCACGTGGTGCGCCCCCTGTCGCCTAATCGCCCCCCATCTCGAAGCCCTGGCGAAAGAATATGAGGGACGCGTGAGGGTAGGCAAGGTGGATGTTGATCAGAATGGATCGATCGCCACGCGATTTCAAATCCGCAGCATTCCGACCCTTCTGGTTTTCAAGGACGGTCAGACCGTCGATCAGCTGATCGGCATGGTTCCCAAGGACTCGATCCAGGAGCTCATCGACAAGCACGTCAGCTAAAAATGATTCGTGGCCGCAGTGGGCTGTCCCGCCTTCACAGCACCTGCGGCGGCTGTCGAAGTGTGCTTACTTCCAGCCGGCCGTCCTGGGTGTAGGCTCGCAGGCTGCGGCCACTGTGACCTCCGGTATCGCTCGCCACCACCGGGATCCCGCGCTCGGCGAGCACCTTCTGGGCCGCATGGATGTTGCGGTCTCCAATGCCCTGGCGCTCACGGGTTGCGCCTACGAACATCGAGGCTCCGCCCACCAGCTTCGCGACCAGGCCTTTGCCGCGCACACCCAGGTCATCGAACTTCTGAAGCATGAGTTCGATGGCTGAAGGGACGAACTTTCCGGGGGTGCGCTCGCGCTCGGAGCGCTTTCCCGAGGGCAGCAGGGCGTGCGCGAGTCCGCCAATGCGGTGATCAGGATGGTGCAGGAAGATCGCCACGCACGATCCGAGTCCGACCACGGTCAACACCGCCGGCACGGGACAGACGAGCAGCCGGCCCATGGGTACCGGTTGCTCGAGTATCGCAGCGGTCTGGATGGCCATTTCACGAACGGGAAAGAGCGTCCAGCATAGTGTCGAGAGATTGCGGATCCGGGAGCAGGAAGAAATGCCCGGCGAACGCGTTGTTGGTGTCCTGGAACTCGGTCTGCAGCACCAGGGCCGTGTCCGCCACACGGCTAATCTCCAGAATCGGTGCCTCCAGTATCGCCCCGACCATGTCGATGGCCAGGGAAGGAACTGAGGGGATAAGGCTGAGGTGCAGGAGCTGGCTGATGGAGGTCAGGTAGGCGGAAGACAGGATGTTTCCCAGCTCCAGCATCGCAGAGCGCTCGAGTGCCGACAGGGAGTGCACCGACGACACCGGCTTGCCGAGCATCTGCCCCGCGAGCGTTGCCAGATTGTCCGGCGAAAAGACGATGAGTATATTGCCCCTCGTGTCCCCGTACACCTTCATGTAGAGGGCGGCCACTTCCGTTTCCGGCCCGCCCAGGAGGGCACAGATGCGCGGGAAGGGAACCACATCGACCTTGGGAACGGACAGGCTCACGGAACGGCCGACGAGCTGGGACAGGGCGGTGGCGGCATGACCGGCGCCAATATTGCCCACTTCCCGCAGCGCGTCCACTTGGCGGTTATCCAGATCGCAAAAAAGCATCGTTCCCTCCCTTGTTCTTTCTCACATGCCTGCCAGGTTTGCCAAGTCCAGTATGAGCGCGATCTTTCCGTCCTCGAGGACCGTGGCCCCCGAGTACTCACGCAGGTTCTCGAGCGGGCTCTTGAGCGGTTTGACGACGATCGGGCGTTTGCCGATCACCGAATCGACTCCCAGTCCGAACATCTGCCCCTCGGCCTCATACACGACGGTAGGGCAAGTGCTTGACCACGCACCCGCGTCTCCTTCACCGAGCAGGTCGCGAAGGGCCTTGAGGTTCACCGTGTGATTGGCCCAACGCAGCACGGCGTTGCCGTTTGAGTACTGGACCTGATCGGGGTGTACCTCGAGCGTCTGCTGCACCGAGTGAATGGGAACGGCGTACAGTTCGGAGCCTAGTCGCAGGAGCAGTGAGTCGATGACCGCGACCGTGAGCGGCAGCACCATCTCGATCTCGGTTCCCTCGCCGAACCGGGAGAGGATCCTCATGTGGCCCCCCAGACTCTCGATGCGGGTGCGCACGACGTCCATGCCGACGCCGCGCCCTGAGATCTCGCTGAGCTTGTCGGCGGTCGAGAATCCGGGGATCGTGGTCAGCATGAGAGCGTCTTCCTCGCTCAGAGCACGGGCGTGATCCTCCGTCACGAATCCCTTACGCACCGCCGCCTCGCGAATGCGTGCCGGGTCCATGCCGCGGCCGTCGTCAGACAGCCGCACGCGCACGACCTCTCCCTGTCTCTCGAGCGCCAGCCGGATTCGTCCGTCCACCGGCTTACCGGCGGCGGCACGCTGTTCCGGGTCTTCCACTCCATGATCGATGGCGTTGCGTATGATGTGATTGAGCGGATCCACTAGCTCCTCGAGCATGGCGCGGTCCATGCGCACATCCGCGCCGCTGATCTCGAGCGAGGCCTTCTTTCTTAGGTTCTGGGCCAGGTGCCTCACCGACTGGTAGAAGCGCTGCGCGATGAAATCGAACGGCACCATGCGCAGTTCCAGAACGTCATCGTGCAGGCGCGTCAGGGCGCGCTTGAGTCTCTGCACCACCGGGGTGCTCGCCGGGGAACGGGGAAGCTGCTGCTCGACCAGGGCCGAGGCCACGAGCATGTCGCCCACGCCGTCCATGAGCCGGTCGAGCACGTCGGTGCGCACCCGGATCGTCGACGAGGCAGGCCGTACGGCGGCCGACGCCGGACGGGCGCCTGTCTTCTCCGTAGGGTTTACCTGGCAGGTGCTGATGTCGGCAAGAGCGGTGATCTCACGGATGATGGCTTCGGGAGTGAGGCTGGATTGGAGCCTGACCTTCACCTTGCCGGCGAAGGCGGATCCGGCCCACTGGGCCGGATCGGGGTCACACTGATCCACGGCGCCAAGGGTCTGCAGGCGCTTCAGGGCGACCATGGCTCGCGCCGCCGGCAGGGGTGCGCCGGTCGACACCCCGAAGTGCACCTCCAGGGTGATCGTTCCGGCGGAGGCGCCGGAGGACGCGGAGGTCTTGTCAACAGCGTCGCCGGACGCGGCGGGTTGTGCTCCGGAGGGTGGAGCCTGCGGTGCCGGGACGCCTTCACCCCCGTCGCGCGCATTGGATCCACCGCCTCCCGGGGAGTTATCGACTCCGGTTGAGGGAGCGGTGCCCGCAAGCAACGCGCGCACCCGGGCGGTGAGGTCTTCCGTGGAGGAGGATGACTGTCCGTTGGCGACAATTTCATCGATCAGGGTGGTGATCAGGTCGACGGCATCGAGCGTGATCTCGCTGAGCTCGGCATCGATCGCTCTCTTCCCCTGGCGCGCCTGGTCATAAAGATCCTCCACGGCGTGCGCCAGCTCGGAGAGGGACTTGAACTCCATGGAAGCCGCCATGCCCTTGAGCGAGTGAAACGAGCGGAACAGGGCGTGCAGGGACTCGGGAGGGGAGGAAGCTGAGAGCTCGCGGCCTATGCGCGCGATCTGATCTAGATGTTCCCGCGCTTCGGAAAGGAACAGATCGAGATATTTTCGGGCGTCCATGCTCGTAGGAATCCCGGGGCGGGATGCCTCAGGACTGCGATGAGAGAATGCTGCGAATGACCTTGAGCACCCGCTCCGCCGAGAAGGGTTTAACGATGAAATCCTTGGCGCCGGCTGCGAGCGACTCGATGACCAGTGCCTCCTGGCCCAGGGCGCTGCACATGATCACGATCGCTTTGGGGTCGCGCTGGAGGATCTCCTTGGTCGCCTCGATGCCGTCCATTTCCGGCATGACGATGTCCATGGTCACCAGTGAGGGCTGTAGCTCCTCGTAGCGATCCACGGCCTCACGGCCGTTGCTGGCTTCACCAGCAACTTCGAACTCTCCGGAGTTGACCAGGATGTCCTTGATCATCGAGCGCATGAAGAGAGCATCGTCGACGATGAGGACTTTATTGCTCATGCGTGCCTCCCTGATGGCGTGGATTGTCCGTCCCCACTGACGATCCGGAATACATCGAGGATCTGCTTCTCGCAGTAGGCGAGAACCCGGCGAGGGCTAACGATGTTATAAAGTTTGTCTGATGCGAGCAAGGTGCTTTCGATGAGTCCGCCCGCGGGTTCGGCGGTGCTCAGATCCAGGCGTACGACCTGCGGCTGGCCGTGCACCAGGAGGCCGAGATGCGCGTCGGGCGGGGCCAGGATGAGCGCCACAGGCTGACCCTCGGAACGCTGATCGACACCGAACACGTGCTCGAGATCGATTAGGGTCACCACACGGCCCCGGATATCGGCGAGTCCCGCGACCACGGCGGGCGCTTTGGGCACCCTTTGCACAACCGGAACTTCGGTGATCTCCTGGATCAGAGCGGCATCGAGGGCGAATCGCTCCCGCGCCATGGTGAACTCGAGATTCAGCTGCTGTGCCGCGGCGGTTGTCATATGCGGAACACCGAGACAAGTCCCTTGAGAGTGTCCGAGGTGCGTGCCAGGGCCTGCGCCGATCCCGAAAGCTCCTGCATCGAGGCTGTCTGCTCCTGGGTGGCCGCGGAAGTTTCCTGTGTGCCGGCGGCGTTGTCCTCGGCGATCTTCGAGATCTCCTCGATGGCCTGTACGAGCTCCGCGGCTCCCTGGGTCTGGGCCTGAGTGAGCTGGGAGATCTCCTGCACGGCCTCCACCGTGGTCAGCACCGCGCTGACGATCTCCTCCAGCGTGCGGTTCGCTTCCTGCACGACCTCGCGGCCCTCGCGGGCGGCGCGTGTCGACTCAGTCATCGAGTTGAGAACGCTCTCCGATTCGTTGTTGATGCGGCCGGCGAGCTCTGAAATCTGATCGGCAAATCCCTTGGCGTTCTCAGCCAGCTTGCCGACCTCCTCGGCCACCACGGCGAAGCCCCGGCCCTGTTCGCCAGCCCGCGCCGCCTCGATGGCGGCGTTGAGAGCCAGCAGGTGGGTCTGTGAGGCGATGGTGGTGATGAAATCGACGGTCTTGTTGATCTCGAGCGCCCGGGCTCGGAAGCCCTCCACCGCGTCTTTCGTCCCCTGAATGCGCTCCGCGACCTCGGTGATTTTTTCCATGGCCAGGTTGGCAAACTCTCCACCCTGTTTTGCCTTGTAGCCGGACTCGGTGGCCCTCTCGTTGACCAGCTCCGCCTTGCGGGCGATTTCCTCGACCGAACTGGCCAGGGCCTTGGTGATTTTGGAGGTCTTGTTGACCATGGATGCCTGGTTCTCGGCGCCCTGGGCGATGTTTTGAATCGTCGAAGAGATTTCCTGGGTAGAGGCGTTCATTTGCTCGGCCGTGGCGGACAGGGACTGGGCCGAGTCGAAGATCGTGCGGCCCGTGGAGGATACCTCTCGCACCACCTTAATCAGGTTGTCGAGCATGATGTTGAAGGCCCGCGCCAGATCCCCGACCTCGTCGTCGCTGTCCAGGGAAGCGCGCTGCGTCAGATCTCCCTGGCTGATGATGGTGCTGGTCGCCGCGAGCGCTTTGATGTGCCGCGTGAAATACCGGGAGAGGTAGTGGGCCGCGCCCAGGCCGATGAGAATGTCGGTGCAGGCCAGCCCCACCATGTGAAAGAGCGGGTGTTTAGCGGATGGAACGAAAGCGCTGACCAGCAGATTCGACACCAGGACGGCCCCGGCCACGCACAGAAAGGCAAAAGCGAGCTTCAGCTGCATTGTGATTCCCCGGCCATGCACTTACGCCGGTAGACACGCTCGGCAGCGTCCACCGTGTCGAACCAGCGGCGGCTGTCGCCTGTGAGACGCTCGACGCGCCCCAGCGCGAGAACCCCGCCGGGCCGCAGTGCCGAGGCGAGGTGCTCCAGGATGCGTTCCTGATGTTGTGGCTGCAGGTAAATCATCACGTTTCGGCAACATATGAGGGAGACGCCACGGTAGGGAGTTGGCCCCAGAAGATCGGCGCGCCGGAACTGGGCACGCGTGCGCAACGCATCTCTCACCCGCAACATTCCACTTGCTGCATCAGGGTGAAAATATTGCTCGATCAAGGGGTTGTCAAGAGATGTAACCTTGGACCGGTTATAAATGCCCTCCCTGGCCTCCTCCAGGGCCGGCGGGTCGATGTCCGTGCCGATCAGCACCAGACGGCCATGATCCCGCTCGGCCAGGGTCTCCAGGGCGAGAATCCCCAGCGAGTAGATTTCCTCGCCTGCCGCGCAGCCGGCCGACCAGATACGCAGGGGGCCCGTGGGAAACCGTCGCACCAGGTCGGGGAGCACCTGCTCGCCCAGGATACGGAACAGCCCCCGATCCCGGTAGAAGAATGAGAAGTTGATGGCCAGGGCCTCGACGAGCCGGTCCGCCTCTTCATGATGTGAGACCAGATAGGCGGCGTATGCCTCCAGGTCATCGGCGCCCACGGCGCGCATCCGCACGTTCAGCCGGCGCATCAGACAGCGTGGTTTGTAGCGGCCGAAATCGATGCCGTGGCGCTCTTCAACATGTCGGGCAATCTCGGCGAGTGGATCGATGCTGATGCTTGGCATGAATGGACGGGTGTAAGGTGGAGCCACGCCGAATTTAGGCTCTAGGTTGCGTCGCTGCAATGGCGATTTCCTTGACCCCTCCGCGACGCTGATTTATCCTAATCACTCGGCGCGCCCCTGGCGTTGCCTGCCGTATGGATCCCGACATTCGAGTCATCCAGGAACGAGTCCACTCCGAGGCCGCCAGCGTCGAGCGCTTGCTCACAGAAGTGCGCAAGGTCATCGTGGGGCAGCGGCTGTTGCTGGAGCGCATTCTGATCGGTATTCTGACCCAGGGACATATTTTGGTCGAAGGTGTTCCCGGTCTAGCCAAGACCCTCTCGGTAAAGACCTTCGCGGACGCCATCGACGTCCGCTTCCAGAGAATCCAGTTCACCCCGGACCTGCTTCCGGCGGACCTCATCGGCACCATGATCTTCAACCCCCGAGAGGGGACATTCACTCCGCGCAAGGGTCCGATCTTCGCCAATGTGGTGCTGGCGGATGAGATCAACCGTGCACCCGCCAAGGTGCAGTCGGCCCTGCTTGAAGCAATGCAGGAGCGTCAGGTGACGATCGGCGATACCTCCTTCAAGCTCGAGGAGCCATTCCTGGTGCTGGCCACCCAGAACCCGATCGAGCAGGAGGGGACCTATCCTCTGCCGGAGGCTCAGGTCGACCGCTTCATGCTGAAGCTCAAGGTGGAGTACCCCTCACGTGAGGAGGAGCGCCAGATCCTCGACCGCATGGCGATAGGCCAGCCCGCCTCGATCAAGCCGGTGCTAGGGCGCCAGGATCTGCTGCGGGCGCGCCAGGTGGCCCACGAGGTGTATCTCGACCCGCGCATCCGCGATTACATCGTGGACCTGGTGCGCGCCACCCGGGAACCGGCAGCCTTCAACCTCGATGTGGCCAACCTGATCGCTTTCGGGGCCTCGCCGCGTGCGATGCTCCACCTGACCGTGGCCGCCAAGGCCCATGCTTTTCTCCACGGGCGAGGCTACGTCACGCCGGAAGACGTCAAGTCGATCGGTTACGACGTCCTGCGCCACCGGATTATTCTCACCTACGAGGCAGAGGCCGAGGAGGTGACGACGGAGGAGATCATCCGCCGGGTGTTCGATGCCGTCGAGGTCCCCTGAGCCGGCGGCTCCGGGATGGAGTTCCCCTGAGCCATGCTTCCCCAAGAGATCCTTCGCAAGGTTCGTAAGATAGAGATCGTCACGAACCGGCTGGTCAACGAGGGCCTGGCCGGCGAGTACCACTCAGTGTTCAAGGGCCGCGGGATGGAATTCGCCGAGGTGCGCGAGTACCAGGCGGGCGACGACGTGCGCACCATCGACTGGAACGTGACCTCCCGCATGGGCCACCCCTACGTCAAGCAGTACGTGGAAGAGCGCGAGCTGACGGTGATGCTGGCCGTGGATGCCAGTGGCTCCGGCGAGTTCGGCAGCGCACGCCAGCTCAAGCGCGAGCTGGCAGCCGAGGTGGCCGCACTGCTGGCCTTTTCGGCCATCCAGAACAACGATCGCGTCGGTCTGCTGATCTTCAGCGATAAGGTGGAGAAATATCTTTCCCCGCGCCGCGGCCGCCGGCACGTATTACGGGTGATCCGCGAAATCCTCTACTTCCAGCCCACCCACCGGGGCACGCGTCTGGCGGCGGCGCTCGACACGCTCAACCGGGTCCTCCACAAACGCTCGGTGGTGTTCGTGCTGTCCGACTTTCTCGATCAGGGGTATGAACGCTCGCTGATGCAGACGTCGCGCCGGCACGATGTGATCGTGATTCCGGTGATCGACCGGCGCGAAGGCGAGTTGCCCTCCGTGGGGCTCGTGGCCCTGCGCGATGCAGAGACCGGAGAGGAGAGGGTCTTCGATACGCGCAACAAGGCGGTGAGGCGCGAGTATATGCGCAGAGGGGAACGCCGGCGCGAGGCTCTCGAGAGCATGCTCAAGCGCGCCAGCATCGACTCGGTGTTCCTGAGCACGGATGAGCCGTACGATCGGGCCCTGGTGGAGTTCTTCCACCTCCGCGCCAGGCGCCGGCGGCGATGATGAGCGTCATCCGACCGCGAATCACGGCGGGCTTCGGGGAACGCCGTTACCCGCGGGCATTGATCGTGGCCGTTGCCTTGAGCCTGGTGTCGATCACGGTCCGGGCGCAGGAATCCCCGGATGGGCCTCCTCCCGTCACCGTGAAGGTTGAAGTGGTGCCGGGGAGCTTCACGGTGGGAGACGCTGTGCACATTACGCTGACCTTCACCTATCCCGAGGGTACAGAGGTCGGCGTGCCGATGCCCGGTGAGGAGTGGGGGGGGCTTCAGATGTCGAGCGTGGAGATCGGGGACCCCCGGCCCGCCGACGCGGGAGGCTGGGTACGGCAAGATCATCTGACCGGCGCTGCGTTCGCCCCAGGTCCGGTGGAGATCCCACCCCTCACCATTCCATACTATTCAGCGAAGGGGGTTGCCGGGGAGGTGCTGACGCCTCCGATCGATCTGGTCATCCAGTCGATCCTGGCGACACCCGAGGCGGCGGAGATCTCCGATCTCAAGAACCCGCACAGCCTGCCGCGCGTGCTGTGGCCCTGGATCGTGGCTGCTGGTGCTGTACTGGTGACCGCCGGGGGCCTGGCCTACTACCTGCGCTGGAGACGCAGGCGACAGCTTCAGAGCTTGATTGAATCATCCGCCGAGCCACCCCTGCTCCCTTACGACTGGGCCTTGCGGGAACTGGATCGCCTGGCCCGCTCCGACCTGTTGGCCGAAGGACGATGGCTTGATTACCATGTACTTCTGGCTGAAGTGTTAAAGGGATACCTCAGCCGACGATATGGTGTCCAGGCGCTGGAGCTTACAACCTCGGAGCTCATCTTTTCCATGAGAGTTTCAAAGCTCGGTAGCGGCCTGGTTTCCGATGTGCGTGGAGTGCTGGAGGCTTGTGACATCGTCAAGTTCGCTCGCCACGAATCGGCGCGCACGGAGGCCGAGGGGGTTCTGGAGCGGACACGCGCTTTCGTGGAATCAACCCGACCTCCGGAGCCGGCGGAAGCGGTAGGCTGAGCCACCATGTTCCGTTTCATGCATCCTGCATGGCTGCTCTTGCTGCTGACTTTGCCCATGGCCGTCTGGCTGATCCGCCGGCGCCAGGCGCGCCAGCGGGCCTTCGTACGCTTCCCCTCGTTCGGCCTGCTGGATGGGCTCGACCTGTCCTGGTCCGCCCGTCTCAGGCCCTGGCTTCTCACCGGACTCCGGTTCGCAGGCCTGGCTCTGGTGGTGATCGGCCTGGCGCGCCCCCAGGCGGGCCACAGTGAAGAAGAGCTTCTGACCCGGGGGATCGACATCGTCATCGCCATCGATCATTCGGGGAGCATGGCCGCCGAGGACTTCAAGCCACGCAACCGCCTGCACGTTGCCAAAGAGGTGGTGGCCGGGTTCATCGAGGGCAGGAAGCACGATCGCATCGGCATGGTCTCGTTCGCGGCCCGCTCGCTGACCCTGTGTCCGCTGACCATCGACTACGGCCTCCTCCTGGAGGCTCTCGACGGCATCGAGCTTGCGCGCAAAGAGGAAGACGGCACCGCCATCGGCATGGGACTGGCCAGTGCTGTCAACCGGCTGCGGCGATCGGATGCCAAGAGCCGGGTCATCATCCTGCTCACAGACGGCCGCAACAACCGCGGCCAGATCGACCCCCTCACCGCATCTCAACTGGCGAGCACCTACGGGATCAAGGTTTACTCGATCGGCGTTGGCACCGAAGGAGAGGCGCGGTTTCCGATTGACGACCCGATGTACGGCCAGCGGTACGCCATGATGCACGTCGAGCTGGACGAGGAGACGCTCACTCAAGTTGCGGAGCTCACGGGCGGATACTACTTCCGTGCCACCGACAGCCAGTCCCTTTCGGGTATCTTCGAGCACATCGATGCTCTGGAGCAATCTGACATCAAGGTCCGCCAGCACGTGCTGTACGCGGAGCTGTTCCCCTTCTTTCTCTGGCCGGCCGCTGTCCTGCTCGTTCTCGAGCAGCTGCTGCGCGCCACCTGGATGCGCGCGATTCCGTAGCCGAGACTCCGCATGCGCTTTGCACAACCGCTTGGATGGATGGCCTTGGCCCTGGTGCCGGTCCTGGTGGGCATCTCAATCTGGGCACTGCGCCGGCGCCGGCGGGATCTGAGACGCTTCCTGAGTGCCGAGCTCGTGGGACGCCTGGCCTTCGGCCGCAGCATGGAGCGCGAGGTCAGCAAAACCATACTCATCGCCGCAGGCCTGATCTTGCTCAGCCTGGCCCTGGCCCGGCCCCAGTGGGGCATGCGCCTGGAGCCGTTGGTGGTGCGCGGAATCGACATCATCATCGCCCTGGACGCGAGCGACAGCATGCTGGCGGAGGATCTGCGTCCGAACCGCCTGGCACGCGCCAAGTCGGCGGCCGCAGAGTTGATCGAGCGCCTGCCGCTCGACCGTGTCGGGGTGGTGGGTTTCGCAGGAAGTGCCGAGGTGGAGTGCCCCCTGACCTCAGACCATGAGGCGGCGCGCATGTTCATGGATACCATCGATCCGCGGCGGGTTCCGGTGGCCGGTACGGCCCTGGGGGAGGCGATCCACACCTCCATGGCTGCTTTCGGTCCGGCCAACCGCCGCCTCAAGGTTATCGTCATCATTACCGACGGCGAGGACCACGAAGAGGAGGCGCTGAAGGCGGCGCGGGGAGCAGCGGATCAGGGCGTGGTCATCTACACTCTGGGTGTGGGGTCCGGGCGCGGAGAGCCGGTGCCGGTTCGCTCAGCGGACGGCTCCCTGCGTGGCTACAAGAAAGACGCCGAGGGGCGTGTGGTGACCAGCCGGCTCAATGAAACACTGCTCTCCGAGCTGGCGCGCGCCGGTGGAGGTCGCTACTACCGGTTGAGCGGTGACCAGCAGGAGGTGTCGCGCCTGGCCGACGAAATTGCGGCTTTCGAGCGCCAGGCTCTCGAGGTTGGCCAGCAGTCGCGGCGGGAAGACCGCTACCAGTTGCCGCTGGCTGCAGCATTTCTGCTGCTTGCCGTGGAGGCACTCGTAGCGGACCGCAAGCACGGTGTCAAGGCGCGAACGGAGATACAAACATGAGCCGCACCTGGCCCGCTGCAGTGATGGTGGCGGTGATGAGCCTGCCGGTCTGGCCTGCCTCCACCCGTTCCCTTAACGAACAGGGCAACGAGGCGTACCGGCGCACTCGTTATGATGATGCCCTGCGCTCCTACACGGAGGCACAGGTCGATTCTCCGGACAGCCCGATCATCGAGTACAACATCGGTAACGTCTTCTACCGCCAGCAGGCCTACGATCGGGCCTCGGAGGCTTACGGGAAGGCCCTCGAGAATGCTGAGGGCACGCTGGCTCGAGACGTTTTCTACAACCTGGGCGATTCCCGTTTCATGGCCCAGGACTTTGGTGGAGCGGTGCAGGCGTACACCCAGGCGCTGCGCATCGATCCCAGCGACCGCGATGCCAAAAGGAACCTCGAAATTGCCCTGGCCCGGCTCGAGCAGCCGCCGCCCCAGGGAGGGGACGATGACAGGCAGGAGGAAAACCGCGAACAGGAATCAGCCCCGCAGTCCCCGCGGCCCAGCCAGCCGCAGCGGGAGCAGGCGCATCCGGACCCGCCCAGACCGCAGCCCCGGGAGGGAGAGCTGAGCCCCGAAGAGGCGGAGCGCTTGCTGGAGGCACTGGCGCAGGAGGAGCAGGACAACATCAAGAGGCAGCGGCGCAAGGGGCGCGTCACACCGCCCGGAGGTAAAGACTGGTGAGCGGGCGACTCCACCAGCTCAGTCTTGCGGCGCTGACGGCGGTGGCCCTGTCGGTGTGCGCCGCCCTGGCGGCCGATGCGCCGACCGTGTCGGCCGAGGTGGATCGAAAGCGCATCGGCACCGAGGACACGCTCGTTCTCACGGTGCGCATCGAGGGGGACGGGGCCAAACGCGTGGGCGCACCCACGCTGGCGGACATGGATGATTTTCGGGTTCTGCGCGGACCTTCCGTCTCCAGCCAGTTCCAGTGGGTCAACGGCAGGTCACGCTCATTCCGCACCTTCACCTACGTGCTGCAGCCTTTGCGGCAGGGGGCCCTCGAGATCCCCGAGGTGATACTGAAGGTTTTCGGTGGAGGCTCTGTGCAGACCGCTCCGATCGAGGTCGAGGTTGTCGAGGGCACCGTCGCCGAGCGACGCAGGCGCACCCCCCGTCAAGGTCTGACCGGCCCGCGCCAGCAGAGCAGCTCCAGCAACGCCAAGGTGAATATTGAGGCGGAGCTCGATCGAAAGAGCGCCTTCGTCGGCCAGCAGGTGACGGTCGTTTACCGCGTCTACACGCAGTTGGATATCACCGGGCTGGAACTCGTCAATGCGCCCTCCTATCCCGGATTCTGGGTGGAGGAGCTGAAGATCGATCCGAACCCTCTGGGGAGGCGCGCCGTGCGTGAGGGTGAGAGCTATATCGAGTACACGGTCCTGAAGAAGGCGCTGTTCCCGACCCGGGCTGGTCGCTTGGAAATACCCGCCCTGCGGTTCAGCCTGGGGGTGCGCGGCACGAGCCGTGACCCGTTCGAGAGCCTGTTCTTCGGCTCGGGACAGACCGTGTATCGCAAGAGCCCTCCTCTGGCGCTCGAGGTTCAACCGCTCCCCGAGGAGGGCAGGCCCGCCAGCTTCAGCGGCGCTGTCGGCCACTACCGGCTCAACGTGTCTCCGGATCGACAGGAGGCGCGCGTCAACGATGCCATATCGCTTCGCGTGCGTGTTCACGGCGAGGGGAATTTGCGTCCGGTGGGGGAGCCGGCCTTTCCGCAGATGCCCGACTTCAAGGCCTACGATCCCAAGGTGGATGAAAAGATCCGCATCGAGGGCGGGCGCCTGAAGGGCTCCAAGACCTGGGATTACGTTCTGCTTCCCCTGGCGCCCGGGAGCCAGGAGATCCCGTCGATCGAGTTCTCGTATTTTGATCCCGACAGTGCCCGCTATCAGGTTTTGCGTAGCACTCCGATTCGCGTGCAGGTGGAGCGCGGTGAATTGCAGGTGGGCACCACGGTAGCGGGCGTGCAGCCGCGCGAGGTGAGAGAGCTTCGCACCGATATCCGGCACCTGCGCCCCACGCCGGAACAGCTCATGGATCGATCCCGTATGCTGCGCCAGCGGGCGGGGTTTGTGGCGGCGCTTGCGGTTCCGGCCACCGCCAACCTGGTTCTGATGCTGGCGGTCTGGAGGAGGGAGACACGGCAGGCCGCGCCGGGGGAGTTGCGCCGGCGCCGGGCGGCGCGCTGGGCGCGCCGCGCTCTTCATCATGCGGCCGCCGCGGCGAAGCATTCTTCGGCCGGGTTCTTTGAGGCGGTCTCGAAGGCCCTGCGCCAGTACGTGGCGGACAAGCTGGATCGATCCGCTGCCGGTCTGACCATCCGGGAGATCGAGAACGCGCTTTCGAGCGCCGGAGTTGGGGCGATGGACTGCGGGCTGGTGCGGAGCTGTCTCGAAGCGTGCGATCGTGCACAGTTCGCGCCCAGCGCAGCGCGGCCAGCAGCCCGTGCCGAGCTGGTCCAGCAGGCGCGAAGCGCCGTTGACAACCTGGAGGCACGCCTGTGAACTGGAGGGCCCGGGTGGTCCTGGCACTGATCTTCGTAAGCGGATCGGCTGCCAGCGCCGGCCCTGTGGAGGAACGCTTCGAGGCCGCCAATCGCGCCTACGAGGGGGGAGATTTTGCCGGGGCGGAGCGCGAGTACCGCGCGATCCTGGAATACGGTCTCCAGGCGCCGGAGGTCTACTACAATCTCGGTAACGCGGTCTTCCGGCAGGGGCGACCGGGCCAGGCCATCCTGAACTATGAGCGTGCCCTGCGCCTGGCACCGGCGGATGAGGACGTGCTCTTCAACCTGGAGTACTCGCGTGAGCAGCTCGTCGATCGAGAGGCGGCCGCCCGGCACTGGATCGCTGACGCCTACACCGGCTGGATCCGTCTCGTGGGATTCGACGGAGACGCCTGGCTGCTGCTGTGGATCTACCTTCCGACTATGGCTGCCGTGGGTGCCTGGATAGGGGTACGCGATGAACGGCTTCGTCGACTGGCGCGCTTTGCGACGATTGTCCTGCTGGTGCTTGTGGTTCCGGCGGGGGGTCTGCTTGTGGTGAGGGGCTCGATCGAGTCCTCCGACAGGGGTGCCATTGTCATGGACGAGAAGGTGCAGGGACGCAGCGGCCCTGACGAAGGACACCCGACTCTGTTCACAATCCACGAGGGGCTCAAGGTGCAGGTGCGCAAGGAATCGGGAGAGTGGGTCCAGGTCCTGCTGCCGAACGGACTCAACGGTTGGCTACCCAGCTCCAGCGTGGAGAGAATCTGAAATGCTGGGCATCTATGCGCACGTGCCGTTCTGCGTAAGGCGTTGCGCCTACTGCGACTTCTTCACGCTCCCGGACGCTTCCGACGGTGCGCGCTCCCGGCTGGCCCGATCCCTGGTCCGCGATCTCGAGCTGGCGGCGCGGGCAGGCCTTCAGTTTCGCGAGGTTGACACTCTCTACTTCGGTGGCGGCACTCCCTCGCGCCTGGATCCCGGCGAGATCGGGGCCGTCGTGGAGTCGGTGCGCCGTCTCTTCGAGTGGCGCGACCCTGCGGAAGTGACGCTGGAGGCAAACCCGGAGGATCTGCGGGTCGCACACTTGGAGGCGCTGCGTGCTGCGGGTATCAACCGGCTCAGCCTCGGAGTGCAGACGCTGGACGGCGCAACGCTGCGCGCACTAGGGCGGCTGCATGGAGAACCGGAGGTGCACGCCGCAGCGCATGCAGCGCGCGAAGCCGGATTCGACAACCTGAACCTCGACCTCATCTGCGGCCTGCCGGGGCTGGAACGATCCAAATGGGTGGACCAGCTCGGCACGCTGGTGGATCGGCACCGGCCCGAGCACCTATCGATCTACATGCTCGACATGGACAAGCAGACACCCCTGCTCGGTGAGGTGGAAGCCGGTCGTGCGCAGCTGCCCTCCGAGCAGGAGGTGCTGGGGGCGTTCGAAGGATCTCTGAAACTTCTTGACACAGCCGGCTATGAGCACTACGAGATCTCGAACTTTGCTCGCCCCGGCTACCGCAGCCACCACAACCTCAAATACTGGCTCGACGAGCCGTTCCTGGGAATCGGTCCCTCCGCATGGTCCTACATTGAGGGTCGGCGCTGGCGGCGTGTGGCGGACCTGGAGGGTTACTTGAAGGCAATCGACGCAGGCCGCATTCCGGACGACTCGATCGAGCCCGTCGACCCGGACCGGCGTTTGGCGGAGGCGGTGATCATGGGTCTGCGGCTGCGCGACGGAATCGATCTTGAAGCCTGCGGGCGGGCGCATGGGCGGGATGCCTGGGCCGTCTACGGTGAAACGGTGCGGCGCCTCGAGGAGCAGGGGTGGCTCGAGCAGGTCCGGGGGCGATTGCGCCTGACCGACACGGCCCTGCCGGTCGCCAACAGTGTGTGGGCGGAGTTTCTGTGAGCCCCGAACAGCGGATCGATCTGCGCAGTGATACGGTCACCCAGCCGACGCCTTCCATGCGCCGCGCCATGGCCGGCGCGGAGGTGGGCGACGATGTCTACGGCGAGGATCCGACCGTTCGCCGCCTGGAAGAGCGTGCGGCGGAGCTGCTCGGCTTCGCGGCAGCCCTGTTCGTGCCCTCCGGAACGATGGGCAACCAGATAGCGATTCGCCTGCTTGCCCGCAGAGGGGAGGAGGTGATCGTTGACGAGCGATCCCACATCTATAACTTCGAGATGGCCGCCATGGCGGATCTCTCCGGAGCAATGGCGCGGCCGGTGCCCTCGCGCCGGGGATTTCCCAGCTCCGCTGATATAGAGAAAGCGCTGCGGCCCGATCTGTATTACATGCCTCGCACGGCTCTCATCACCTGGGAAAACACGCACAATCTGGCCGGAGGCACCGTCGCTTCCTCGGAATCCACGCGTGCCATGCTGGCGGTGGCGCACCGTCTGCAGATACCCGTTCATCTGGACGGCGCTCGCATCTTCAACGCCAGTGCCGCGCTTGGAGTTGAGGCCGCCAAACTCACGGACGGATTCACCAGCGTTATGACCTGTCTTTCCAAGGGACTCGGGGCCCCGGTCGGTTCGGTGTTGGCTTCTGACGTCGAGCGCATTGCCGAGGCGCGCCGGATCCGCAAGCGCTTCGGAGGCGGCATGCGACAGGCGGGCGTCCTGGCAGCGGCCGGTCTGGTGGCATTTGATGAAACGATCGATCGTCTTGGGCAAGACCACGACCGCGCCCGCCGCCTGGCCGAAGGACTCGGAGAGCTGAAGGGGCTCCGCACCCGGCCGGAGGAGGTGCAGACCAACATCCTCATGCTGGAGGTGACGGAGGATGGCTGGGATGCCCCGCGTCTGGTGCAGGCCTTGGGCGCGGAGGGAGTTCTCGCTCTGCCCATGGATTCGCGGATTGTGCGCATGGTGACCCACTATGGAATCACCGACGCGGGGGTCGAACGCACACTTCAGATTGCCTCAAAACTGCTCGGCTGAGTCACTTCTCCCAGGGTCCGCGACCGGAGGGTTTCCGCCTCGCTCAATTGACCTCGTGCCGACCCTCACGCTACTCTAACTGTTCCGAGCTATGGACTTTTCCTTCACTGTAGAAAACCAGGAGATCCGGCGCACCGTGCGTGAGTTCGCCGAGCGCGAGATTGCGCCGAGGGTGCTCCACTTCGACGAAAAACAGGAATTCCCGCGGGCGATCTTCCGGAGCCTCGCGGAGCTCGGGTTGCTGGGCATCCTGTTTCCGCCCGAGTATGACGGTGCCGGTCTGTCGTATGTCGATTACGTCACCGTTCTCGAGGGGCTGGCCCGGGTGGACGGCTCCATCGCGCTCTCCGTCGCCGCCCACAACAGTCTTTGCTCCAACCACATTTATAAGTTCGGCACCGAGGAGCAGAAGGAGCGCTACCTGAAGCCATTGGCGAGAGGGGAGTTCATCGGCGCCTGGTCCCTCACCGAGCCAACCGCGGGCAGTGATGCCAGCGGCACGAAAACGCAGGCCAAGCGTGAGGGTGACAACTGGGTGCTGAACGGCTCGAAGACATTCGCCACCCATGGCAGCGTGTGCGACGTGGCGGTGGTGTTCGCGGTCAGCGATCGCCAGGCCGGCAAGAAGGGCATTTCGGCTTTCATCATCGCCAAGAACACCGAGGGGTTCCGCGCCGGCAAGAAAGAGAACAAGCTCGGCATGCGTGCCAGCGAGACTTCCGAGCTGATTATGGACGACTGCCGGGTGCCTGCCGAAGCCCTGCTGGGCCAGGAAGGGCAGGGGTTCGTCAACGCCCTGCAGATATTGGATGGTGGGCGGATCTCGATTGCGGCCCTCGCCGTGGGGATGGCCCAGGGTTGCCTGCATCATTCCCTCTCGTACGCGCGGCAGCGCGAGCAGTTCAATCGGCCTATCGCACAGTTCCAGGCGGTGCAGTTCATGCTTGCCGACATGGCAACCCGCGCCGAGGCGGCTCGCTGGCTCACCTACCGGGCCGCCAGCCTGAAGGATCAGGATCAGGATGTGGGCTGCGCCGCTGCCATGGCCAAGCTGTACTCGGGTGAGATCGCGGTACAGGCCGCCAATGTTGCGGTGCAGATTCACGGTGGCTATGGCTTCACCAAGGACTATCCGGTGGAAAAGTTTTACCGCGACGTGAAGTTGTGCACCATCGGAGAGGGCACCTCGGAAATCCAGCGCCTGGTGATCGCCCGCTCGTTGATCGGCAGGAGATCGGCGGGGTAATGGGCGGCGCACGGTCGAAGGATGGCCTGGAAGCCCTCAAGGAGCGCCTGCTCGCGGGCGACACCCGTGCGCTGGCACGGGCAATTTCCCTGGTGGAAGGGGGTGGAGAGGCCGGCCGTCAGATGACGCAACTCACCTTCACGCATGCGGGGTCCGCGTTCGTGGTGGGGGTGACCGGTATTCCGGGCGCGGGCAAGAGCACTCTCGTGGACGGCCTGGCGACCCTCTACCGGAAGGCTGACGAGCGGGTGGGCGTGGTGGCGGTTGACCCCTCCAGCGCCTTCAGCGGGGGGGCCCTCCTGGGCGACCGCATCCGCATGCAGCGCCACACGTCCGATCCGGGAGTTTTCATCCGCAGCATGGCCACGCGGCAGCACCTGGGAGGGCTCGCGGTGGCGACTCCGGCCGTCGTCGATCTGATCGACGCCGCTGGACACCAGCGCATCCTGATCGAGACCGTGGGGGTGGGCCAGGACGAGATTGAGGTCATCGAAATGGCCGATACCGTGGTCGTGGCCATGGTCCCGGGGCTGGGAGATGACGTCCAGGCCATTAAAGCTGGTATCCTTGAGGTAGCGGACATCTTCGTCATCAATAAGTCTGACCATGAGGGAGCGGACCGGCTGCATCAGGAACTCGAGAACCTCCGCGGCCTGGTCGAGCACCCGAAGGGGGAGTGGGTCTCGCCCATCGTGAGAACGGTGGCGACCACGGGCGAGGGGATCGAGGAACTGCGCGCCGCCATTGAGCAGCACGCGGCGGACCCCCGCAACCGGCCCCGGCGCCAGGAGCGCCTGCGCCGGGCGTGGGCCCGCAGGCTCCGGGAGTTGATTGACGAAGGGCTCTGGAGCCGCCTGCTCGAGGCCATGCCTCTGGCGCAGGAGATGGACGGCCTGGTGGCGGAGATCGCCGGCCGGCGGCGTGACCCCTTCTCGGTGGCGGAGTCGATATTGCGCCGGGTGAGGTTGAAGGCTGGCAAGTAAAACCGTATAGAGAAGGGAACGGGATGCTGAAAAAGATCGATCACTTCGGAGTGGCGGTGCATGGGATCGAAAAGGCGCTCGGCGTCTATCGGGACGGTCTGGGGTTGGAGGTCGGCAGTGTCGAGGAGGTACCCGAGGAAGGAGTGAGGGTCGCCTTTCTGCCGATCGGTGAGACGCGGCTGGAGCTTCTGGAACCTACAAACGAGTCCTCTCCGATAGCCCGCTTCCTCAAGAAGCGCGGAGAGGGCCTTCACCACGTCTGCTTCCAGGTGGACGAACTGGAGAAGCGGATCCCCGATCTGCGGTCCCGGGGATTGGAGCTGTTGCCTGGCTATCCGCGTGAGGGGGCGGAGGGTGAGCGGGTGGCGTTTTTCCATCCGCGATCCACCGGTGGCGTTCTCATCGAGCTGCGCGAGAAAGGTGGCGGAGGATCCGCATGAACAAGGTGGTAGCTAGCGCCCTGGAAGCGGTTGCCGACGTTCCGGACGGCGCCACCCTGATGTGCGGTGGGTTCGGCATGGCGGGTGTGCCCGAGAACCTGATCCTCGCTCTGCGCGAGCGGGG
This sequence comes from Acidobacteriota bacterium, assembly GCA_027295505.1. Lineage (GTDB taxonomy): Bacteria > Acidobacteriota > Polarisedimenticolia > JAPUKU01 > JAPUKU01 > JAPUKU01. The sequence continues at coordinate 12,050 of JAPUKU010000108.1, read as the reverse complement.
AGTGAAAGGTCTCACCATCATCAGCAATAACGCGGGCATGCCGGGCCATGGCCTGGCCCTGCTGCTGGCCACGGGGCAGATCCGCAAGATGATCTCCAGCTATATTGGTGAGAACAAGCTCTTCGAAGAGCAGATCCTTCAGAAGAAAATCGAAGTCGAGCTCACCCCCCAGGGAACGCTGTCGGAGCGCATGCGCGCTGCGGGAGCCGGGATCGCTGCGTTCTACACGCCCACGGGGGCTGGCACTCTGGTGGCTGAGGGCAAGGAAGTGCGCGAGTTCGACGGCCGTCGCTACGTGCTGGAGCGGCCTCTGCGCGCGGATTTTGCGCTGGTGCGGGCCTTCCGGGGGGACACCACGGGTAATCTCATATATCGCAAGACGGCGCGAAACTTCAATCCGGTCATGGCCACCGCGGCACGGTGCACCATAGCGGAAGTGGAGCATATCGCGGAGCCGGGAGAGATCGATCCGGAGTGTGTCGTCACACCCGGAGTCTACGTGGACCGCGTTGTTCGCGGAGAGAACTATGAGCGCTGGATCGAGAAGAGAACGCATCGTACGCCGAGCAGCTAAGGAATTCAAGAACGGCATGGTTGCCAACTTGGGGATCGGCATCCCGACGCTGATCCCGAGTGTGCTGCCGCCGACGGTGCAGGTCGTGCTGCAGACGGAGAACGGCATGCTCGGTGTCGGCCCTTATCCGCTGGAGGGAGAGGAGGACGCCGATCTGATCAACGCCGGCAAGGAGACCATCACTGAGCTGCCAGGCGCCTCGTATTTCTCGAGCGCCGACTCGTTCGCCATGATCCGGGGCGGACACATTGATATCAGCGTGCTGGGCGCCATGCAGGTTGACGAGCTGGGCAATCTTGCAAACTGGATGATTCCCGGAAAGCGCGTCAAAGGGATGGGTGGCGCCATGGATCTGGTGGCGGGAGCCCGCCGAGTGATGGTCACCATGACCCATACGACCAAGACCGGGGAGCCGAAGATCCTGGAGCGTTGCAGCCTGCCGCTGACCGGTGAGCGCGTGGTGACCGAGATTGTCACCGAGCTGGCCTACATTGTCGTCACGCCGGACGGCCTCGTGCTCGAGGAGATCGCCCCGGAAACCAGCGTCGAGGAGGTCCAGGCGGCAAGCGGCGCCCGCCTGCTGATGCCCGCCGCCGGTGTGAGGAAGATGGATTGCTGATGAGTTTGAGCCCCCGAGAGCCGGTTTCCAGGCAGAGCGCACCGCAGGAGGCCGTCGAGGTCGTGGTGGCGGCCGGCCCCGCATTGATCGCCTCGCTGGCGCCGCTCGTCGCCGCTTTTGCGCGGTTGGCCGGCCTCGGGGTGCGGCACGCCAGTGCGCTGGCAGGCGAGGTCCTGGACCTGGTGGCCACCGCCGCGAGGGGTTCCGGGCCAGTGCGCCTGCGACTCCTGCGTTGCCCGCAGAGCCTGCGCGTGCGCCTTCAGTGCGGTGGCGCTGCGGCGCGCGTGCTGCGCAAGGCCCGTGCGGGGCGCGCCCTCAATGGCTTTAGCATTGAAGCCGCCGGGCGTAACGCTCTGGTCATGACCCTGAGCGGGCCATTCCAAGACCGGTGATCCGAATTCGAGTTGTACCGGCGGTTGAGTTCGCCCGCTGCTGCCGTGAAAGTCTGGCTTGAAGGAGAACGATGAGAAGAAGGACGATTTTCACAGCTCTGGTTGCGGCCGCGCTGCTTCTGTCGGTGGGGGTTCAACTCCCCGCGACCGAACGGGAAAAATCCGCTCCCCTGGAAACGGGAGCTGAAGCGGAAGACCCGGCCGGTGAGCCCCGTTCGTCCGGCCCCGCGATGGAGCGGACCGTGCGAGCACCTGCCGTGGCTTGGCGGACCTGGTCCATGCACATGCTTGAGGTTGCCGAGAAACTGGATCGACCCATTTTCCTCTATCTCACCAATCCCTGGAACACCATGGGCCGGATTATGGACGCCAACACCTTCAGCGATCCCCGTGTCTGGGCGACGCTGCGGGATCTTTACATTCCCGTGCGGGTGGACGTGGACAGGCGGCCGGATATCAAGGAGCGCTTCAACGCCGGCGCCCTGCCGAGCATCGCGATCGTCATGCCCAGCGGCGAATCGCTTTACCTGAAGAGTCCGAAGGGGAGTTACATCCGTGCCGCGGGATCCGTCCTCCCCGCCGGCGAACTTTATAACTACCTGCGTTCCGTGGCCGACTATTACCGGGACAATCGTTCCATCCTCGATCTGAAGATTGAAGATATCGTGCGGAGGTTCAAACGCGACCAGAACCTGTTTTCAGCCCCGCTCGACTACGCGGTGGTACGGACCGTGGCCAACGCGCTCAGGGAGCGATTTGATCGTACGTATAGCGGCTTCGGTCTGGACCCGAAGGTTCCGGATGCCCAGACCCTGTTGTTCTGCTGGCAACTGGTGCGGCTGCAGGGAGATCCGCAAGCCCGTGACCTTGGCCTTCGCACCTTGCGGGCGATCTGGGATTCGCCCCTCCACGATGAAGTAGAGGGAGGGGTGTTTCGGATTGCCATGGAACGTGACTGGACCAAGCCACGTTACGAAAAGGTGCTCGATGTCAATGCGCGCCTCCTGGAGGCCATGGCCGAGGGGCTCCTGGTCACGGGTGAGCGCTGGCTGGAGCGGGCAGTGCGGGAGCAGGCGAACTTCCTTATCGAGCGCTTCGCACATCCCCAGGGCGGGTTCATGCGCGCCCAGGGTTCGGGGGATGCGTTCGGCAGCTACTTCCAGCTCAGCCGCCGCAAGCGCCGGAAGGTGGAGCCTCCTCCTATTTTCCCGCTCAGAATCGTCTCCTGGAACGCCCACGCTGCCACCGCTCTACTGCGCGCCTACCAGGCCACTGGCGAAGAGCGATATCGAGATGAGGCGCTGGGAATTCTGGAGTTTCTTCTCGGAACATCCAAGGCCGGTTCACGCGGCATGGCGCACTATTTCGATGAGAGAGCCCAGATGGTGGGTCTCCTGACGGATCAGGTATCCACTGCCCGGGCGCTCCTTGATGCCTACCAGGTGACAGGTAACCCTCTGTACCTGCTCGAGGCCAGCAGCCTGGTGACCGCGGTGCGAACGTTTTACCGGGATGAAACCACGCCGACTTTCGTCGATCGTTTTCAGGATCCGCGGCTGCGTGGCGCCATGCGCCGCCCGGACCGCGATCTGATCGAGAACGCTGAATTTGCCCTGGTCATGCTGGATCTGTCGGCGCTGACGGGTAATAACATGCTGGTGGGCGAGGCGCAACAGACGCTCGAAATGTTTGCCGATCAGGTGGATTCTTATGGCACTTACGCAGCGCCTCTGGCGCGCGCCGTGAACCACGCGCTGCGTCGGCCGGTGAGGCTGGTTGTACGCAAGGGGGGGCAGCACGAGCAGGCGCTGGCGCTGGCGCGGCAGGCGGCGAGGATGCGACACCGCTGGGTTGTGGTTGATTGGTTCGATGCGCGCGCTAGCGTGGTGCGTGTCGATCCTGACGAGCGGGCCTTGCTGGAGCAGTCCGAAGGCGCGGCGGCGTTACTGGTAGACGGGAGAGAGCGAATCGGTCCCCTGAGTTCTGCGGAGGACATCCAGCAAGTGGCAGGCGCGTGGCTGCCGCGAACGCCGAGCGCCGAGAGCGGCGCTTCCTTTCACGCCGGTGTCGAGAAACCTCGTGCCGAACGCCCGACCCCGCAAACCCGGCCGGCACGCAGCCGGCCATGACTGCTGGCGCCGGACTTTTGCTGGAATGGTTCACGCGTTGACACCCGGAAAAACCGGGTGCTAGACTCGCCCGCCGTGCAAAAAATCAAAGCAGAGATCGGCATCATCGGAGGAAGTGGTCTGTACGATTTCCCTGGGTTGCAATCGCCTCGAGATGTGCGTGTTCGCACGCCGTTCGGCTCACCGTCGGCACCGTATCGCGTTGGCATGCTCGAGGGCCGGTGCGTGGCATTTCTCGCCCGGCACGGCATCGGACACAGGGTGCAGCCTTCCGAGATTAACGTTCGCGCCAACATCCATGGCTTTCGCCAGCTCGGTGTGACCCGCGTGATATCGGCCAGTGCCGTGGGCAGCATGCGTGAGGAGATTGAACCGCTGCACCTGCTGGTGCCGGATCAACTGATCGATCGCACGGTGTCGAGACCGATGAGCTTCTTTGGGAGCGGTATCGTGGCGCACGTTTCTCTGGCGGATCCATTCTGCAGTGTTCTGCGCGAGGCCCTGATCCAGGCCGGCCACAAGGCGGGCGCCCGGGTGCACGCGCGGGGCACCTACCTGTGTATTGAGGGGCCGCAGTTTTCGACCCGGGCCGAGTCGGATCTGTACCGCTCCTGGGGTGTTGAGGTGATTGGCATGACAAACTTTCCCGAGGCGCGCCTGGCGCGCGAGGCCGAGCTGTGTTACTCGACGCTTGCCCTGGTGACCGATTATGACTGCTGGCGGGAGACGGAAGACGCTGTCAGTGTCGATGCGGTTCTCTCCAACCTCAAGCGAAACGCTGATACGGCCGTCCGCGTCATCAAACAGACTGTCCGTGCCCTGCCAGCGGAGCGCAGCTGCGGCTGCAGCCGCGCCCTGGCCACAGCCCTGATTACGCAGCCGCCGTTTCCCGCGGCGGCGAAGCGCCGGCTCGGTCTTCTCATCCGGCCTTATGACAAGCCCTCCCGTGCAGCGACGCCTGCGCGCCGGCGCCGGCCTGCCCGGGCGGCGGGAGCTCGACGATGAACATTCTGGTTGTGGGATCGGTCGCTTACGATACCGTGAAGACCCCTTTTGGCCAGGCCGAGGATGTGCTTGGCGGCTCGGCATCGTATTTCTCGGTGGCCGCGTCTTTCTTCACCTCGGTGCGCCTGGTGGCGGCGGTGGGGGAAGATTTCCGTGCGGAGGATCGGGCAGTGCTCGAGCGGCGCAAAATTGATCTGAGCGGCCTGTGCACCGAGAAAGGCAAGACCTTTCGCTGGAGCGGGAAGTATGGCTACAACCTCAACGAAGCTCATACGCTGGTGACAGCGCTGAACGTTTTTGAGCACTTCCAGCCCAGGCTCCCCGATTCGTACCGCGACAGTGAGCTGGTGTTCCTCGCCAACATCGATCCCGACCTGCAGAGGCAGGTTCTGGAACAGGTGAAGGACCCGAAGCTCGTTGCCCTGGACACGATGAACTTCTGGATCGATAGCAAGCTCGACTCCCTGCGCCGCACCCTTTCGAAGATCAATCTGTTGATGATTAACGATGGAGAGGCCCGCCAGCTTTCGGGTGAGGTGAACCTGGTGCGGACGGCGCAGAGGATCTTCGAGTGGGGGCCCTCGACGCTGGTGGTCAAGCGCGGGGAGTACGGAGTGCTGATGTTCACGCGTGAGGCCACCTTCGCAGCACCGGCCTACCCGCTCGAGTCGGTCCTCGATCCGACCGGCGCGGGGGACTCGTTCGCGGGGGGGTTCATGGGATATCTCGCAAACAGCGGCAATTTCGGAGAGTCCTCTATCCGCCAGGCCATTATCATGGGTAGCGTGATGGCTTCCTTCAACGTTGAGGCGTTCAGCCTGGACCGGCTCAGCAAGCTGAGCTACCGTGAGATTGAGGATCGATACCGCGCCATGAAGCGGTTGACCCACTTCGAGGATCTGTGAGCGTGTCGTTGCCGCTCTGCAGGGTACGTCGTGCGCTGGTGATCCTGGTGCCCGCGCCGGCGGCGGCGGCCATTTTCCTGCTCTCCTTCCGGTGGAGCCCTGCGGCCCTCCTGCCGTTTCTGCTGGCCGCGCCCCTGTTTCCGGTCTTTGCCTCTGCCGTGCGCAGGGGGGACGATCGCAGCGCACTGAGCTCGGTTCTGGTGTGGGCCGTGGCGTTGATCCTGTGCGCCACCGCCGTGTCGATGCTCTGGCAGCCCGAAGCGGAGGCCGCCATCCTGCGTTCCCGCCAGTACGCCGAAGAGAGCGTTCAATGGGTGAGGACGGGGGAGGGGCCGGAAGGCTCACCGGCCCTGTTCCTGCCCCGCCACGCGCTGGTGTTTGCCCTGTTTTCTCTGGTTTCTGTAGCAACGGGAGGTCTGGGCGCCCTGGTGCTCGGTGCGGCCCAACTCAACTACATGTCCTACTACGTGGCGAGCCTGTGCCGGCTGGGAGGGGGGGTACCCGCCGTGCTGGTGCTCGGGTGGCCTCCCTGGGCCCTGGTCCGGGTCGTCTCCTACATCGCCCTGGGCACGGCCCTGGCGCGACCCCTTCTGGCCCGCATCCCTCCGCGCCCCGAGCCGGCGCACCCGATCTGCTGGCCGCTCCTGTGGGCGGGCCTCGGGGGGGTGCTCCTCGACGCCGTTCTCAAGACTGTCCTTGCCGCTCCCTGGCGCCGCTTGCTCCTGGCGGTCCTGGGGGGCACTCCTTGACCCGGCCCTGGCCGGAACCTAAAATTTGAACTCTGGGTAACTGTTTGCAGGATCGAAAGATGCGGAGATTCGATGGGTTCGAACTTACCCCGTGATGTGGATCTGTCGGCCCGTGGGTTGCGCATTGGCGTAGTTGCCGCGCGTTTCAACGAGGAGATTGTGAACGATCTGCTTGCGGATGCACTCGACTGTCTGGTAGAACTCGGCGCCACCAAACCGGGATTGCGTGTCGTTCGCGTCCCGGGGGCGTTCGAGATTCCGCTCGCGGCGCGGTGGCTTGCCGAGAGCGACACCGTGGATGCCGTGGTTGCGCTGGGTGTTATCGTCAAAGGCGAAACTTCCCATCACGACATCCTGGGCCACGAGGTCGTGAACGCCTTGAGCCGGGTGGCGGGGGAGACCCGCGTGCCGGTGAGCTTGGGAGTGCTCACCACCGAGACACTGGAGCAGGCTCGAGCCCGCTCCGAACGGGGCAGTGCCGGGAACCGTGGACGCCACGCCGCGCGTGCGGCCGTCGAGATGGCCCAGCTGGCGCGACGCTTGCGGAGATAGACCATGAGCCTGCGCCGCAGAGGACGTGAGTTTGCGCTTCAAATGCTATTTCAGGTCGACATGACCGATCAGAAGCCCCAGGAGGTCATGCCGCTCTTCTGGCAGAGCCACACGGTGGGCGATGACGTGAAGCAATTTGCGGAAGATCTCTTCCAAGGAACGGTACAGATTCGTCCGCGACTCGACACTCTGCTGGCGCGCACCAGCGCTCACTGGCGCCTGGATCGTATGCCTGTGGTCGACCGAAACCTGCTGCGAATGGCGCTCTACGAGATGCTCTTTCAGCCGGACACCCCTCGGGTGGTGGTGATCAACGAAGCCATCGAGATCGCCAAGCGCTTCGGCAGCGAGGATTCCGGACAGTTCATCAACGGAGTGCTCGATCAGCTGCGGGAGCGCATTGTCGGTCTGGACGCTCCCGAGATGTCGGAGCCTGTGCACATGCTCGAACTGCTCGAGCATGTGCTGGCAGGGGAAGCGGAGGAGCGTCGATGAGCCTCATCGGGAACCTGGAGGATCTGCCGCTCTCCGACATCCTGCAGATCATCAACCTCAGCCACCGCACGGGCCTCCTGCGACTGAGGGTGGCGACGGGCCAAGTCTGGGTGGCGTTTCGTGACGGTTGCATCGTCGCGGCTGGCACTCCGACACGCAGCGGGCGAATTGACGATTTGCTGGTCGAACACCGCCTCATGGGGCGTGAGCAGGCGGCGGCCGCGCTGCGCGGATTTCCGGCCGACGGCTCCGTGGATCCGGCAGCATTCCTGATTGAGAACACGGATGTGGACGCGGAGGCCCTGCGTGCCGTGCAGAGCCGTGAGATCCAGACCACGATCGGAGAGCTGTTTGGTTTCGACAGCGGCAACTTCTCGTTTGAGCTCATCGAGGAAGCCACGCTGCTCGGAAACGCCCGGCGCTCGGGGCGCTGGATCCACACCGAGGGGATCAGTCCGCAGCATCTTCTGATTGAAGCCACGCGCCAGGTCGATGAGGCGGTGCGGGGGCTGGGGGAGCCGCCCGTCCCAGAGCCGCCTGCGGCGCCCGAGGATCCGGTGCCCGGCCCCGGTGAAGGTCCTCCCGCCAAGCCGGCCCGCCGGAGGGCCAGCGTGGGTGGGCCTCAGACCCAGAGCGATCCGCCGGAGGCCACAAGGGTTCTGATCCTGGACGATGAGGCCCTTTATCGATCCCGTCTTGCCACCGAGCTGGAGAGCGAGGGGTTCCGGGTCTCCACCGCCTCCGGAGCGACCGAGGCGCTCGGCATCTGTACAGAGTGGACTGAAGGGGGTAGCAAGCCGATCGTTATTGTGGATCTCCTGATGCCGGACAGCTCGGGTGAAGGATTTCTAGGGGGCATCGAATTCACGCGCCTGCTGATGCAGGATGGAATCCAGGCACGCGTGATCGGGTTGTGCGCGGGTCGTCAGGATGAGTACCGTCAGGAGACTCAGGGACTGCCGATCGAGGCTCTGGTCTCGAAGCCGGATCTGACCGCGACACCGCTGGGGGCGCTGCCGGCAGCGATCCAGGATCTGGCGCACACCCTCGTGTGGCAGATACGTAGCGGGCCGAGACGCTCCAACGCGGATCCAGACGATCCCCTTGCCGGCCTCGAACCCGGTACCTCATCCGGAAGCAGCGGCCGGCGGGTGACCGATCCCGTCGGTTTCCTGCGCGGCCTCATGGGTGAACTGCGGCAGCCGGAGAATCCCTCCGAGGCCTGGATCCTGGTCTTGCGCGTGGCCTCCGAGTTCCTGGAGCGAGCAGTCCTGTTCGTGCGCCGCCGCCACCGGTACGTCGCCTTCGGCGGGTTTGGTCCCACCGGCGAAGAATCGAACGTGGAGACGAATGTCAGCAAGCTGTCGTTCGATGCCGACGAGAATCCGCTCCTTGTGGCTACGGCCTCCGACCGCACGCTGCGAATCGGCTCGCCCGAAGAGGAGCCTGGGGCGATGCCCATCGTGGAAGCGCTCGGGCCGCTGCGCCCCACTCAGTACGGGCTCATGCCGCTCGTTGCCGCCGGCCAGGTGATCGCCCTCCTTTACGTTGACAATGCCAAGGGGCGCACCCCGCTTCCGGATCTACGCAGCCTCGAGATCTTCTTGGTCCAGCTCGGGCTGTCCCTCGAAAACGCCGCCCTCCAGCAGCGCGTCAACGCCTCTCCAGTCGCGGGCTGAGCCGCTCCGGTTCCCCGAGGATCTTCTTCCAGTGCAGCTGCTTGTCGGTTGAAAAGCCTCAATCCGGACACTAAATAAAACCGGGTAGACCGTCCGCCCTGCGGGCAGGTCATGGGTGACTATTTGACGATGCGGACTAAAAGCACCGTGCTCAGGGACTTCTGCGCCGAGGCGGAGGAATTGCTCGAGGCGTTCTGGGACGGAATCGATCATCTGGAGGCGGACGCGAGCCGTGCTGAGGCCCGGCCGCCGAAGCTTCATGCGCTATTCCGGCATGCCCATTCCTTGAAAGGGCTGGCTGGCATGAGCGATCTGAAGGGCCTCTCGGCGGCCGCCCACCAGCTGGAGGATAGTCTCGATGGCCTGCGGCTCGGCAAACAGGCCTGGAACCCCGAGATCTGTTCCTGGCTGCGGGAGGCGTGCCGGGCCATTCAGGCCGAGGTCCGGCAGCTCGCGGAAGGGAAAAGCCCCAGCCCCGATCCGCTGGTGGGAGTGTGTCCTCCCGAGGTGGGACAGGCAGCAAACGAGCCAGCGCAGGTGCCTGCTGAGCAGAGCGTGCCACCTGCAGTGGATGAGGCCTCGCTGCGTTCGGTGCTCAGCCAGTACGAAGAGAGCCGCCTTGATTTTCATCTCCGCCGGCAGACTCCACTCAGCAGGGTGCGGGCCTGCTGGAGCCTCGAGGAAATGAGTTCCGGTCTTCAGGATCTGTTAGGCCGGTTGGAGCCGGCGGGCGAGGTGATTGCGTCGGTCCCGGAACGTACCACGGCCGACGGCGCTGAGTTCGTGATCCTGATCGCGGGAGATCCAGAAGCTGTCCGCCAGGCCAGCGGAAATGTGGGCCGCGTGCAGCCGCTGATCCAGCCGGCCGCGGTACCGCCGCCCGCCGAGGAAGATCTGGGACATACCGTGCGGGTTGACATCGAACGGCTCGATCCGGTCTTGAGCCGGGCCGGCGAGCTGGCGCTCGACGCCCGTCGTCTCGAGCAACTTCTCCTGGGGACACCGGGCGCAATCGAAACGTCGATCGATCTGAAGAATGCCAGTCGGCTGGCCGAGAGGTTGGCCCACGCGATGAGTCAGTTTCACACCAGCCTAGTTGAGCTGCGCATGATCCCCATCCGCAGGCTTGCGTCGCGACTGGATCGCACCGTGCGCGACCTTACCCGGCGCACCGGCAAGAAGATCGAATTCCGCTGTCTCGGTGTAGGCACCGAGGTGGACAAGCGTGTCGCGGACACGTTACTGGCACCCTTGCTGCACCTGGTGCGCAACGCGGTCGATCATGGCATCGAACCTCCGGCGGAACGCCTGGCGGCCGGCAAGCCGGAGCACGGAACGATCACGCTCGAGGCATGGCCGCGCGGCCACAACGTGACCTTGCGCATCGTGGATGACGGACGGGGTCTCGATCTCCAGAAGCTGAGTGAGGCGGCGGTGAGGCACGGTCTGAAACCGGACAGCGACCCCCGCCACCTGAACGAGCTGATCTTTCATCCCGGCCTCTCAACCGCATCCAAGGTGAGCGAGACTTCGGGGCGTGGTGTGGGGCTTGACGAGGTGAGGGAGCGGGTTCTGGCGCTCAAAGGTGTGCTTCGAGTCCATTCAACTCCGGGACAGGGGGTTACCTTTGAGCTCGTGGTGCCGGCAACCCTGGCGGTGGTGCCGGCGTTCCTGGTGCGCACGGCCGGCGCGGTCATCGGTCTTCCGCTTGATTCGGTGCTCGAGAGCCGAGTCCTCAAGGGAGAGGACCTGAGCGCCTTGAAGCGGGACCGCTTCCTGCTGCGGGGGTCCGCTGCCCTCCCGGTCTTTGACCTGGGAGACCTTCTGGGCTTCCGGACGTCCGGCGAGGGTCGTCAGGCGCGGCAACCTCTGGTGGTGGCCCGCGGGCCTGAAGGCGCTATTGGTCTGGAGGTCGATGCGTTGCTCGGCCATCGCGAGGTCATGATGCGGCCCCTGCCACAGCGATTCGGATCACATCCCGCTGTGCACGGCGCCGCGGAGCTGGAGGGGGATCGGGTGGCGCTGATGCTGGACGTTGCCAGACTGATTAGAGAGGAAGCCCCGGCATGAGCCAGCGTCGGCAAAAAGGCCGCAGTTCTGCCCGGCTGCGGGCGCGCAAGGTGGTTCACACGCCGACAGCTCCTGAGAAAGATACGGTTACCGCCGGACTGGAGCCCAGGGCAACTGAGCCGCAGGTGCTCACGGATCTACTGCCGCCTCTGGTGCGCTCCAGCAGCGATGAGCCGGCTCCGGGGTCGTCGACAGTTCCGGTAGGAGCACCGGCAACCGCGGAGGTGCGCGACACCCAGCTGATCGTGAAAGTTACCGATTCCCTCTACGCCCTGCCGATCTCCAGCATTGAAGAGGTCCTGCCCATGAAAGATGTCGCGCCTCTGCCACGTAGCGCGGCAGCGGTGCGCGGCGTGCTGTTTCTCCGCGGGCATGCGGTCACGGTAGTGGACATGGGTATCTTGTTGGGGGCGGCACCGGCGCGCGGTGGCCGCATTGTAGTCGTGGTGATTGAAGGCGAGCGCTACGGCATGGTCGTGGACCAGGTGCTCAAGGTCCTGCCAGCAGACGAGCTGGAGGGCTTGAGCGCGCCTGCGTCTGCTCTCGGCGCCTCTCAGGCCGTGTGTGCGGTGGCGCGTGTGGCAGAGCAGGTCGTCTCTCTCATCGATCTTGAACGTCTCGTTCCGGCCGGGGCCGCGGCGGACCCAGCCTCGTGAAAGTTGCCTGTCCAGGATGCGCTAAGAAATACCGTGCACCTGTGCTGGCGCCCGGGAAGGCTGCCACAGTTCGGTGCCGTGCCTGCGGGTCGATGTTCAGGCTGAGCGCCCCAACTCCCGCCGAGTCCACGGCACCACCCGAGCCAGCCCAGCCCAGGGCTCCGACACCGGTACAGCCCGCGGCTCCGCCCGAGCCGGCCCAGCCCATGGCTCCGACACCGGTAC
>JAPUKU010000107.1 GCA_027295505.1 Acidobacteriota bacterium | reverse complement strand
CCGTGTTCTCGATCTCGGCGGCGGGCCGGGCCAGTACAGCATCGAGTTCGCCCGCAGAGGGGCCCACGTCGTCTGGCATGACGTCAGCCGCAGATACAAGGAGATGACCCAGCGCCGGGCCGCCGAGGCCGGCGTGAAGCTGCATTACTCCATTGGCTACCTGGAGGACGCGCGAAAGTTTCTGAGTGAGCCGTTCGATCTGGTTTTTTGCCGCCTGTGCTGGAACTACTGCCGTGGAGATCGGCCCTTCGCCAAGCTCATCTACCGGCTCACGCGACCGGGCGGCGCGGCCTACGTGGAGGCCAGCACCGAGACATTCGGAGCACCGCGCGGGCTGCGACGCCTCATCTACCTGTTCAACAGGTATCTTGGGTGGAAGATCGGCCATCCCTATCCTCCCGCGGGGCGAGTCTCCCGCTTGCTGCTGTGTTTTCCCGTCAGCCACGCGGTCGTGGACCATCCCTCTCCTCTCGTCGAGAAGATTTTTCTGATCCGTAAAGAGACGCCCGAGTGAGTTCCGGCCAGGCGGGTCCCCGGGGAGCACTCCCTGCATGTGTTATCATCGCTTACTCTCTCGGAATCCTCCCCGTGCCCGTTCCCCGTTCCCGCAACGCCCGCCTCCACCGCCCCAAGCGTCTTTCCCCGGGCAGCCGGGGACCCTTTCCGCGTGCCGTCCGGTCGCCGCGACCCAGAAACAGCCCTGAGAGCTCGTTTCTGGCCGGCATTCTGCAGGAGCTGCACGTCGAAGTGCGCCGCTCCTTCCCTTCCCTGGACCGCGACATTCGGGGCGGTGAGCGCGTTTACCTCAACAGCGGAGGAGGGACGCTCGTGGCCGAGACCAGCGCCCGTGCGCAGGCTCGCGCCGCCCAGTACATGAACGCCCAGGACGGCAAGATCACCAGTGGCGAGATCCATACTGCGGAGCTGCAGGCGACCGCGCGGACGAACGTGGCAGCATTCCTGAATGCACCCTCGGCCAATCAGATCTCCTTTCACAGCTCGACGTCACACGCACTGTTCAACCTGTCACTCGCCTTCCGCGATCTGTTGCGGCACGGCGACAACCTGGTGGTGACCCATCTCGATCACGCCGCCAACGTCACTCCCTGGGAGTCGCTGTGGGGAGAGGATCGGGGCCTGGAGATCCGCCAGTGCCGCCTGTGTTCTGACGGGACCCTCGATCTGGATCACCTGGAACGCCTGGTCAACCGCCGCACACGGCTCATTGCGGTGACCTACGCCTCGAACGGTCTCGGCACCATCGTGCCGATCCACTCGGTCGTGCGAATCGCCCGTCGATACGGCCGCCCACGTCCTCCGACCGGACGCAGCCGGGGGTGGCAGGGTGCTCTCGTGGTCGTCGACGCCGTGTACCACGCCTACCATGCGCCTATCGATGTACGGGCTCTGCGCTGCGATTTCCTAGCTTTCTCAGGCTACAAGATTTTCGGGCCGATGATCGGGGCCCTGTGGGGCAGAACGGAATGGCTCAAGGCACTGCGGCCGTACCGCGTCGAGCCCCACACCGATGAAGCTCCGGTCAAGTTTGAGCAGGGCACTCCCAACAACCCCAGCCTGGCGGGTCTCTCCGGCGCCCTGGAGTACCTGCTCTGGCTGGGTGAGCAGATCGAACGGGCCTCCGAGGGACACCCCGGAGCGCGCCTGCTGCGCGAGCGACTGCACCGCGCCTATCGTCCGGGAGAGCGACGGCGGCTGAAGTGGGCCCTGTGCGCCATCCGCGAGTACGAGAAGACGCTAAGCACGGCGCTGCTGGACGGCTTTCGGGAACTTCGACCCCACGGGGTCCACCTGCATGGCATCTCGGATCCGGCGCGCGTCGCCGAGCGCGACCCGACTTTCACGTTCGAGGTTCGAGGCAAGCGCGGCGAGACAATCAAGCGACAGCTATGGGAGGACGCACACATTGAGGTCACCACCGGCAGCAGCTTCTCCGTCGCCCTGTACCGGGCACTGCGTTTGGAGCGGGCTGTTCGAGCCTCGTTCGCCCACTACGACAACCTGGAGACCGTACAGCACTTTCTCGATGCTCTCCGGCGAATCGTTACCTGAACGATGGAATTCTCCCGCTTCAAGCTGAACCCGGATCTGCTGAACGGCGTCCAGGACATGGGATACACGCGTCCCACGCCGATCCAGGAACAGGCCATACCCCCTATCCTGGAAGGACGTGATCTGTCGGGTTGCGCACAGACGGGCACCGGCAAGACCGCCGCCTATCTGCTCCCCGTCGTGCAGCTTCTGCTTCCAAAGCCACGCGGCACGACGCGCTGCCTGGTGCTGTCGCCGACACGAGAGCTTGCCATCCAGGTGGATGAGCAGCTCGTGGCCCTCGCGTATTACACCCCGGTGCGCGGCGCCCCAGTCTACGGCGGAGTGCCCATGTACCCCCAGGAGACCGCCCTCAGGGCGGGAGTGGATATCATCACCGCCACACCCGGACGCCTCCTCGACCATCTGCGGTTTGAGTATTTGAATCTGAGCACGATTGAAATCCTCATCCTCGATGAGGCGGATCGCATGCTCGACATGGGATTCATGCCGGACCTGCAGCGGATCCTCTCTCATTTACCCGCGAAACGGCAGAACCTTCTGTTTTCGGCCACCCTGGAGGGCGATGTCCTGCACCTTACGAAGCAGATCCTCCACAATCCGGTTCACGTGCAGATCGGCCGGGTTGCACCCGCTTCCGGGATCACTCACGCCATTTACCCGGTGCCGCAGAAGCGCAAGACCGATCTCCTGCTGGCTCTGTTGCGCCGCACTCAAATTCCATCGGGGCTCGTGTTCACCCGCACGCGCGAGCGAGCCAGCACCCTGGCGCGGGTCCTCAGAGGCCAGCGCCTAAGGGTCGGCGTCATCCACAGTGGCTTCGGCCAGCCCCAGCGCATTGACTCGCTGAATAGCTTCCGGCGCGGCCAGGTACAGCTCCTGGTGGCCACGGACGTGGCTTCCAGAGGCCTCGACATCGATGGAATCTCGCATGTCATTAACTATGATGTCCCGCGCTCGCCGGACGACTACATCCACCGGTGCGGGCGCACGGCCCGCCAGGAGGCTCATGGAGAGGCGCTCACTTTTGTGGCGCCCGAGGAGCTCCGCGATCTACAGGCCATCGAGCGCGCCGTCGGCCACCCGCTTCCCCGTGTCAACCTTCCGGGTTTCGACTATCCCGAGGAAACCGCGGACGAGCCCGCAGGCCGTAAAGGACGGTCGGGCCCTGGACAGCGCCGCCACCACGCGCGCCGGAAACCCTCGGGCGGCCGAGCGGGCTCCCAGCCCGCTTCCGCGGGTTCAGGCCCGGGGCGCCGGCGCCCGAAGCGCAGGCGTCGCAGGAAGAGCCCCGGAACCGGCGGCTAAGGCCGGCCTGCTCTTCCACCTGAAGGACGAACTCCTTTGATCGACAACCCGCAACCGAGTTCTCCTGAGTTTCCAAAATCGCTGCTGGATCTGGGCTGGCAGGGAGTCACTCCGCGACGGCTGTGGAACGCACTCCACAGCGACGGACCGGGAGGGGTTCTCCTGAGGGGTGCAGCGGGCGCCTTCCTGATTCGCGCGCTTGGAGCCGCCGCCGCAGTCGGAGTGCAGATCTTGCTAGCCCGCACGCTGGGAGCGGCAGAGTACGGTATTTACGTGTATGCGGTGAGCTGGGCGGTTTTCCTCGTCATGATCCCCGTGCTGGGCTTCGATACCGGACTGCTTCGCTTTGTAGCCTCCTACAACGCTCGCCAGATGTGGCGGGCCCTTAGAGGCGTTCTGGTACGAAGCCACCAGATAACCCTTGCCGCGGGGATCGCCGCCGCCGTCCTTGCCGCCGTGGCTCTGCAAATCCTGGGGCCGTCCCTGAAACCTCACCTCTTCCAGGCGGGGCTGCTTGCCGTCCTGCTCATTCCCGTCCTGGCACTCACGACCGTGTCGCAGGCGTCGCTGCGGGGTTTCAAGCGGGTTGTCCTTTCCCATCTTCCGGAAGCGCTTGTACGCCCCCTCGGCCTCGCTCTGCTGGTTGGGCTCTTTCTCGTGACCCGGTCGGGCCCCATGACCGCCCCCGTTGCCCTGGGATTCAACGTCCTGGCCGCAACCGCCGGACTGGCGCTGTGCGTCGGCCTGCTGCGGCGCGCCATACCGATGGAAGCCCGCCGTGCGGTCCCCGAATTCCGGACGCGCGAGTGGATTTCGATCTCCCTGCCTCTGCTTCTGACCTCTTCTCTTTACCTTCTTCTTGGACAGATTGACACTCTCATGCTCGGCCTCCTGCAGGGCACCCGTGACGTCGGCATCTACAATGTCGCTGCCCGCATGAGCGTTTTCCTGCTCTTCGGCATGCAGGCGGTGAACATCATTGCCGCTCCCATGATTTCGGAGTTACACAGCACCAAGTCGACATCCGAGATGCAGCGTCTTCTACGCCGGATTGCCGCCTGGACCGTCTCGGTGACGACCCCCATGCTGCTCCTCACGCTTGGTGCCGGCCGCTGGCTCCTGGGGTTGTTCGGCGAGCAATTCGAGATTGCCTATTTTCCTCTGGTGCTGCTCTGTCTCGGGCAGTTCGCAAACGCGTTGAGCGGGCCTTGCGGTTTCCTGTTGACCATGACCGGTCACGAGCGTGAGAGCCTGCGCATACTGTGCTTGACCCTGGCCACCAACGTGGCTCTGAACGTGCCCGCCATCCACTACCTGGGGATCGAAGGTCTCGCAGCCACCACGGCCGTGGCCTTCGCCCTGCGCAATGTGCTGATGTGGAATAAAGCCTTCCAACTCCTGGGCGTGGATTCCTCGGTCCTGGCGCTGCTGCGGCGCGGGACGTAAATTAGCCCGCCACACTGATGGAACAACCCGGCGTTCACACCGATCGACCCCAGGCCGGCACCGGCCATAGCGGTCGCTTCTCCCGCACCCTCCTCGCCTACCGCACCCTGGTGGATCTGGGAGTTGCTGGAGTGCGATATTGCATCTGGAAGAGCATCGATCGATTTGAGGCCGGAGCCCGCGGCGAGACCGATCACGACATCCTGCTCGACCACCGGCACTGGGATCGTGCCCGCGCCCTACTCGAGCGTCAGGGCTGGATCGGCCTGGATGCCGAGGCGTGGCGCTTCTTCCCCGACGTTTTCGACTACATCCGTTACGATCCGGTCGTCGACAGATTCATTCACTTTCACATCCACCTGAGACTGGTCATGGGTGAATCCCTGACCAAGAACTTGAATCCGCCCCTCGAGAAACTGTATCTGGCGACCGCATCGAGCATCGGCGGCCTGCCGGTGGCCGCCCCGGAGCTCGAGTTCTCCCTCTTCATGGTTCGCGTTGCCCTCAAGATCAACTGGCGAGATTACGCCCGCATCCTGTGGCGTCGAAGCTTCAGGGCGTTCTACCGCGCTCACGCAGACGAGTACGCCCACCTGAAGAACCGCTGCGAGCGGCGAAAGCTCGCGCAGTTGCTCGAGCGGGTCGAGATGGCCTGGCTCGACTCCGCCCCGATCCTGTCGGCTTATGATGATCTGTGCCGTTGGGGTGTTCTCCACCGGCGTCGTCTGGTGCGCTGCGCCCGTGCCCACCGACGCTACGGCCATCTCGCTCGCCGGCTGGAACACAGCCGGAGGCTGTGGCGGCAGTGGCAGGACGGGGTCGGCAAGACACTGCGCGGAGGCGGAAGAGCCTTCGCCTTCTGCGGCTCTGAGGGCTCCGGCAAGACGGCCCTGATCGGCGCTGTTCAGGCGCGGCTCGAACCCCATATAAGAATGACCCGCCTTTACATGGGCGGGAGCCAGCACTCGCGCGGCCCGTTGCGCCGGCTGGTGCACGCGTGCGCCTGGCCGCCTTATCTGGTGGCACGAAAGCTCCTGAAAATATCGGCACTGGCTTCGTGGGCGGAGGCGCTGGCGGAGCGCTACAGAGCCCTCGAGTGGACTCTGATCGGCAGGGAGCAGCTCCGGCGCCACCGCCGCGGCTGCCGGGATGTGAAGAATGGCCGACTGGTTCTGTATGAGCGATTCCCCCTCTTCCCCGGCCCCGGCGACCAGGGTCCGAAAGGAGGACGCAACTTCGAGCCCGGCCAACAGGCCTCCCTGATTCGCCACCTCTCCCGTCCGGACCTGATCTTTCTTCTCAGCGTTGAAACGGACGCGGCCGCGCGCCGCAAGGCGGATCACGATCCGGCTCAGCTGGAGAGAGGGGTCCGAGAATTTGATGCCTTCAGGCGCGCACACGAGAAGGATCCGCGCATCGTCATGCTGGACGGTGCCGCTCCCCTGCCTGACCTGGTGAGCACCGTGATGGAGCGTATCGGACGTGAACTCCAGGAAAATCATTGAGCTGACAGGATTACCGGCGGCGGGAAAATCAACGGCCGAGAGGGCGATCCTGGAGTTCCTGCGCGCGCACCGGCGACCTGCGGTGCAGCGGCAGGATCTGATCCATGACTACATCCGCACGCGGATCTGCCGCTCTTACGGCTCGCAGTACTGGTTGCGCCGGCCCATCACATTGCGGTACCGCACCGGTGTGTGGATGCAGCACCTGCGGGATCGACGGGCCGCGGGTGTGGGCCTGCGGAGGCTTCGAGGTACGTGCGGCCTGGCAGGGTACCTGTATAGCGAGGACATGATGCTCTACTCCCACTATCTGGACCGTGGTGACGGCGCCTTCCCCCGGGAGAGCATCTACGTGGCGTCCGAAGGCCTCGTGCACCACGAGGCCGCTCTCAGAACATGGTGTGGTGGGGCGCTGGAGCCTCTCTGTGGAAGGTGGCCGACCGCGCATCCGGCCACGCCCTTGATCGTTCTGCACCTGCAGGCGCCCGCGGATGAAGTGTTCGAGCGCTTTTGGAGGCGGGGTGTCCTGCCTACCTGGCCCCCTTGCACTCGGTCCCGGGACGAAGCGCGGCGTGCCTTCCTGAAGTACCAGCAGGCAATCGAGGTGAGCCTGGAACAGTATGTCCGCGCCGGCGTGCGTGTGGTGGCGCTGGACGCCAGCGGCCCGCCCGGGCAGACGGCAGCGAAGCTCGAAGATCTTCTCGGTACGCTCTCCTAAGACGAGGCACGCGCCACATTGCTGCTTCGTGGACGGCTCCCGCGAATCATCGGCCGGAACCCGCCGACAGCCTCGCGCAGCACTTGCTCCCATTGATCGACACTTTTGTTGATCGAAAACCTCTCCTGAACCTGCAGGGCGGCGCGTCCCAGGCGGTCGCGCTCTTCCTCATCACCCATCAATCGAACCATGGCCTCGGTGAGTGCATCCACGTTCTCGGCCGGAACCAGCACGCCGTCCCTCCCCGGCCGGATGATGTCGGCCGGGCCGCTGGGACAGTCCGCGGCGATGACAGGCAGGCCGCAGGCCATGGCTTCCAGCAGCGCGTTGGGAAAGCCCTCGAAGCGTGAGGGCAGCACGAACAGGTCGCCGCGCCTCAGAATCCCCGCCGGGTGAAGCTGCCGGCCCAGCAACTTGAGCCGATCCGTGATGCCCAGCAACTCGCCCTGGCGCAGCAGCTCGGCGCGCTCCTCGCCATCACCCAGCAGCAGAAGCCACCAGCCTTCATGATCCACCGCGCAGCGGGCGAACGCCTGTAGCAGGAGGTCGAAGCCCTTCTGCCGGGTCAGTCTGCCCATGCCCAGGATGAAACGCGCCCCGGCCGGAAGGCCGGGGATCGTGGCGGGGGGATCTTCCGGAGGCTCGACGGCGTTCGCTATGACACGGACCGTGTCAAGGCGAAAAGCTTCCGCTATCCAGTTCCGCACCGTTCCCGTCTGCACGACTACCGCGGACGCCCTGGGGTACAACCACCGCCTCAGGCGCTCGCGAAGTCGGCCGATGGGTGAATACCGGGGATCGACCCGTTCCGAGACAACCACGGGAATCTTCAGGCGGGCACAGGCCGCGAGAGTCAGGATATTGGTCTCGGCCATGAAACTGAGGACGACTTGTGGATGGATCTCGCGTACGGCATGGCGCAGCCTGCGCCAGCGGCGCAGGTTGTTGACGGCGGCATCGAGAACATGTCGCGGCTCCCGCGCCAGATCCATCGCCGTGCGTTGAACGCGGGAGTCGATCGCATAAAAATCGGCATCCCGGGATGCCAGCGTGATCAGGTGAACTTCATGATCACGCGCCGCGAGTCGCGCCACCAGACCGCTCATGATCCGCTCGGAACCACCGCAGGAGAGCGAGGAGATTACGCAGGTGATGCGCATGGCAATCAAGGTTCAGGTCAGGCGTGCGGAGCCTGCAGCTTGCGGAAAGCGAACTCGTTGCAGCCATGCCCCCCCCCGCAAGTCTTCAGATACCTGAGTTCGAACCCGCGGAGGCGATGGTACTCGAACACCGCCTCGGGCTTCGCCACTTCGAACGGATAGCCTCCAACCCAGTCGATCACGTTGCGCCACGGTGTCATGCCGCGGTCATCACCGTAACTCTTCCAGGTATGAAAAGGACGCAGTCGCAGGAAATCGATGACCAGCCGGGGCGCCCACAACCGCACGAAGACCGGCACCAGCACCACGAACCGGAACGCCGGGGGCAAGCGGTTGTAAAAGCGCTTGATCCAGGTCCAGCAGCTGCTGCGCCATCCCTGATCGTTGTAAATGGATACGAGCAGCGTGCCCCCCGGTCGGACGCGCTTCACCACATTGCCGGTGGCGTGCCATAGATCTCCCGTGTGGTGCAGACTTCCCCACGCGTAGACGACGTCGAACTCCCCGAGCCCTCTCAGGAACTCTTCGTCGAGCACGGAACCCTCTACCACCACCCAGTCCGGATCCTCCGGGTGCGTACGGCGCCGGATCTCCCGCGTGCAGGCGACCGATTGCGGATCGTAATCAAAGGAGAGCACGCGGGCGCCCAGGCGGCGCGCCACCAGGCTGAACAGGCCACTGCCGCAACCGACATCCAGGAACCGGGCGCCGTTCCACGTCACGCCGTCCAGGGCCCTCGTGAGTGAGCGCTGCGCCGCGCTGATCCGCTCATCGCTGAGCGATGCCAAAAACAGCCTCCAGTTCTCGCCGAAGGCAAACCTCTGCGGTTCCTTCTCCCGGTTGCTCATGGGATATCCCGAAAGGTGCGGGTCCGTTGAACGACAGCCCCCCATCATAGGATATTTTGCAGTCGCCCTCATCCCGATCTTCGCCCGTGAGCGCTTGCTTTACAGCCGGGGTGACGCCATAATCGATGAGTCTGAATGACCGTCGGCGCCCCGGCACCCTGCCCCCCCGCCAGCACAGATCCCGTGACGATTCCCCGGAGCCTGTACCTCGCGGCGTGAGAAGCGAAGGATCCTGATCGTGTGCGGAATCGCCTGTATCCTTCACGACGACCCCCAGAAACCAGCCGACATCGGAGTGTTGCGGCGCATGAGCGATCGCATCGCGCACCGTGGCCCGGATGCCGAGGGGTTCCATGTCCAGGGACCGGTGGCTCTGGCGAGCCGGCGGCTGGCCATCATCGACCTCGAGACCGGTCAGCAGCCCATCTCCAATGAAGACGGCAAGATCTGGGTGGTCTTCAACGGTGAGATCTACAACCACCCCCAGCTCCGCGAGGAACTGCTGCGGCGGGGACACCAGCTGCGCACCCGCACCGACACCGAGACGATCGTGCACCTGTACGAGGAGCACGGCGACGATCTTGTCCACCACCTGCGTGGTATGTTCGCGTTCGCTCTCTGGGACTCACGGCGAAAGCGCCTTCTGCTGGCGCGCGACCGGCTGGGCAAGAAGCCGCTCTTCTACGCCCGGACGCCGGGGGCTTTCATTGCCGCAAGCGAGATCAAGGCTCTGCACCCTTATCCCGGCCTCGACAGAACCCTCGATCCCCAAGCACTCGATCTTTACCTGACCTATGGATGCGTGCCCGCCCCCGCCACCATCCACCGCGGCGTGCGCAAGCTTCCACCCGCCCACCTGATGGTGGTCGAAAACGGGCGTGTGCAGATCCGGCGTTACTGGCAGGTCCCCACTCGCGAGGCGCTGCCTCTCGATGAGGAGGAGTGCCAGAAGGAGGTCCTGCGCCACCTGCGTGATGCGGTGCGCATGCGGATGATCAGCGATGTGCCACTTGGAGCGTTCCTGAGTGGAGGCATCGACTCCTCGCTCATCGTCGCCCTCATGCAGGAAATATCTGACAGACCGGTGCGCACGTTCGCCATCGGCTTCCCGGAGCGCCGCTACTCGGAGCTTCCCCATGCACGGCTCGTGGCCCGGCACCTGGGCACGGAGCACCACGAGTTCGTGGTCGAGCCGGATATCGTGGATCTCCTTCCCCGGCTAGTCCGCGCCTACGACGAGCCATTCGCCGACCATTCCAGCGTGCCCAGCTACTACGTGGCGCGCGAAACGCGCCGACACGTGACCGTGGCTCTCAACGGCGACGGCGGCGACGAGGCGTTCGCGGGTTACCTGAGCTACCTGCCGTCAAAGATTTACCGCGTCACGGATCACATCCCCGGAGGCCTGCGCCGCGTCCTGGCGTCCACGTCCTCATGGATCGGCCCGCTGACCGCGAGGGTGCGCACGCTGCGGCGCGCCACCAACCTCATGAGGCGCATGGCTCTGCCTCCGGTGCAGCGCTACGCAGAGCCCCGCTTCTATATCACGCCGCAGATGAAACAGGATCTCTACACGCCGGAGTTCAGGCAAGCCGTGGCCGACGTCGATCCGTTCTCCGTGGTGCGCCCCTCATTCGAGCGCAATGGCGCGCCCACGCTCCTGGATCGGATGCTCGCCGCTGACCTGGAGACTTACCTTCCCGACATGCTCCTGCCCAAGATGGACATCGCCAGCATGGCCAACTCGCTCGAGACCCGCTCGCCTTTCCTGGATCACGTACTCGTGGAGTTTGCAGCACGAATCCCGGCCCGCCTCAAGTTGCGCGGCTGGACCTTGAAATACATCCTGCGCCGCACGGCCGCGGCCTTTCTGCCGCCGTCGATTCTGGCCCGCGGCAAGCAGGGGTTCAGCCTCCCCGTGGATCCGTGGTTCCGTGGCAAGCTCCGGGGCTACCTGGGTGAGATGATCCTCGGAGCGCGGGCGCTCGGACGCGGCTACTTCCGCGAGGAAGGCATCCGGCGTCTCCTCAAAGAGCAGCAGGATGGCATGGACCACGGCGTGCGGCTATGGGCCTTACTGATGCTCGAACACTGGCACCGGGAGTTCGTGGACAACCCACCACTGTGACCCCGCGTACCGTCGTGCACGTGATACCGACGCTCAACGTCGGAGGCGCCGAGAAGCAACTCGCGCTTCTCCTGCGGGAGATCGATCGCTCCCGCTTCCGCCCTCTGGTGGTCTGCACGACAAGGGGCGGGCCGCTTCTGGAGGAGCTCTCCCGACACCAGGTGCCGGTTCAGGTGATCGGAAAGTTCGGCCGTTACGATCTCAGCCTGGTGTGGCGACTCGGACGCTGGCTCCGACGCGAGCGACCGGATCTCGTCCACACGTGGATGTTCACCGCCAACACATGGGGAAGACTGGCGGCCCTGCTGGCGCGCGTTCCGGCGCTGGTTGCCTCCGAGCGCTGCGTGGACGAGTGGAAGGGAGCCCTGCACCGGGGCCTGGATCGCCTGCTGGCCACGCGTACCAACCGCATGGTGGCCAACAGCAAGGCTGTGGCGGACTTTCTCGAGGTCAGCGAACACATTCCCGCCGAACGCATCCGGGTGGTTCACAACGGGCTTGCCGAGGACGAGATGGAGAAGCTGCGACCCCGGACGGAGGAGGAAGTAGCCGCGCTTCGCCGTGCCCTCGACATCCCGCCCGGTGCAGTGGTGGTGGGTGATGTTTCGCGCATCGACGCTAAGAACGACCTGATCAGCTGGGTGGCGGTGGTCGAGCGGCTCGTGTCCCGCCACACGAATCTGATCGCGGTGCTTGCCGGGGCTCCCGTCCTGGAGGTGGAGCACCGCTACGCGCGGCGCCTGAAGCGCGAGATAGCCCGGCGCGGCCTGGATGGCCGCGTGCGGTTGCTGGGCATGCGCCGCGATCTGGAGAACGTGCTGCCTGCGCTGGACCTGTTCCTGCACACCTCCGCGACGGAGGGTTTTCCGAACTCGCTCATGGAGGCGATGTCGGCGGGGGTGCCAGTGGTCGCCACAAGGGCGGGCGGCACTCCGGAGTTGATCGAGGAAGGCGTTAGCGGTTATCTGGCCCCCGTGGGAGACGTGGAGACGCTCGCCAAGAGAGCCTCCCACCTGCTCGCGGATGCCGCGTTGCGTCGCTCAGTGGGACAGGAGGGGTTGCGGCGGGTCCGCGAGCGCTTCTCAGTGCGCCGCATGGTGGAGGCCACCGAGCAGATCTACGAGGAAGTGCTGGAGGAGGCGGGCAGGGCTTGAAAGGGCTCCGGATTCTGGCGTATCACCGCGTGCACCCGCAGCGCCGCGGGGCGCTGTGCGTCACTCCCGACGAGCTGGAGGCCCAGATCCGGGCGTTGCTGCGGCGGGGGGCCCGGCCCATGGGCAGCCGGGAACTTCTGGAGGCTGTCGCATCAGCCAGGGGGGACAGCCGCGCTCCGTCCCAGACCGGCTGGAGCGTCCCGCAGCGCTTCCCGCAGCCTCCGGGCTTCCTGATCACCTTTGATGACGGCTACGCCGACATCGCACAGCATGCCTGGCCTGTCCTCGAGCGACTGGGAGTCCCGGCCGTGGTATTCCTCATCCACAACTGGGTCGGACGGCGAAAACCGTTTCCCTGGGAGGCGAAGTACGTTTCACGCCCTGGCCAGGAAGATCTGCCCCTGGATTGGCCGCAGGTGCGACGCCTGCAGTCACAGGGGTGCGAGTTCGGTTCCCACACGCTGGAACATCCGGACCTGCTCGAGCTCGATGCAGCGCAGCGCCGCATGGAAATAGCCGGATCCCGCCGGCAGCTCATCGATCGCCTGGGCACTGACGTGCCTCTTTTTTGTTACCCGCGCGGGCACTACTCGCCCGCCCTGGCCGAAGAGGTGGAGGAAGCGGGGTACCGGGCGGCCCTGCTGACTCCACGGCGGGCCCGGCTGCCGGAGCACCGTTATTGCCTCCGGCGTGTCGGGATCTATGCCAATGATCATGGCTTGCGCTACCGGATCAAGATCTCTCCTCTTTTCGATCTCCTCAGAGAGACACGCTTCCGATGGACGGCTCCAAAGCCCGCCTGCTGCTTCTGAGCACCGGCACCGGCCTGGGGGGGACCGAAAAGGTGCTCACCCGCCTCGCTCTCGCCGAGCGCTCACGCTGGGAGTCGGTGGGCGTGTGCTCGCTCAAGCCTCCCGGCATCCAGGGGAGGGTTCTCGCACAGGAGGGGGTGCCGGTGTTCACCTGCAACCTCGGCGAGCGGCGGGGGCTTCTTGGCTTTGCCGCCACGCTGGCCGCTCTTCCACGCCTCCTGCGAATCGTGGGTGAGTTTCGTCCGACCGTGGTGCACGCTTTTCTGTTCCGCGCCGCTCTGCTGGCGAGGCTGCCGGCGATGCTCGGACGCATGCCCCGCCTGGTGGTGTCGATCCGGCGCCTGGAGCGGCGCAGCCAGCTCGCGCACCTCTGCGATCGAATGACCTGCGAGAGCGTCCATGCGTTCACGTCCGTGTCGCACGCCGCCGCCTGGGAGATCGCCCGCCGCTCCGGGATCCCCCGCGAACGTATTGAGTGCATTCCAAACGGCATCGAAGTTCCGGGCCCGCCCGCCAACAGTTCATCCGTGGTCGCCTGGAGAGATCAACGCCGGCGCCAGGCCCGGCAACGCCTCGAAGGACTGCTCGGTCCCCTGCCAAAAACCCTCATCGGCAGCGCTGGACGCCTGGAGCCGGTCAAAGGGCACCGCGTGCTCCTGCAGGCGGCTGCCCGCGTGCTGCCGCACTCCACCAATGGCCGTACGGCCCAGGCAGCGGGAATCGTGCTGGCAGGGGACGGAAGCGAGCGGCTGGCGCTCGAGAGCATGGCCCGTGAGACTGCCCTCACGACACACGTTCACTTCCTGGGCGAAAGGACGGATCTGGAGGATCTATTACCGGCTTTTGACCTTTTCGTCCTGCCGTCGCGCTCGGAGGGGCTGTCGAATGCGCTCCTGGAAGCGATGGCGGAAGGAATTCCCGCCGTAGCCAGCCGCGCCGGTGGAAACGCCGAGGTGATCGAGCATGGCGTTTCCGGGCTTCTGTTCGAGGTCGACAATCCGGCCTCCCTCGCCGGACACCTGGCCAAGCTTCTGAGGAACCCGGAGGGCGCGATGCGGCTTGGGCTACAGGGCCGCCAGCGTGTCCGGAAGGATTTTTCTCTGGAGAAGATGCTCCAGAGCTACCGAACCCTCTACGAAAGACTCCTGTTGCCACTGTAATTCGCCTGCCTCCCTGCGGCTCCTTCCAAACGGCCCCGGCGAGCGGTTAGAATAGGGCGCTTCGCCCATGGCCACCCCTTCCTCCATCGACACCCTCTGCATCAACTGCATCCGATGCCTGGCCATGGATGCCGTCGAGAAGGCAGCCTCTGGGCACCCGGGCTTGCCCATGGGGGCTGCCTCCATGGCCTACGCAGTGTGGGACGATTTTCTGCGTTTCAACCCCGCCGACCCCGGCTGGCCGGACCGCGACCGCTTCATCCTATCGGCCGGTCATGGCTCGATGCTGCTCTACACGCTTCTGCACCTGACGGGCTACGATCTGCCGCTCTCGGAGCTCCAGAACTTCCGCCAGTGGGACAGCCTCACGCCGGGACACCCGGAGCACGGGCTGACACCCGGGGTGGAAACGACCACCGGC
>JAPUKU010000106.1 GCA_027295505.1 Acidobacteriota bacterium | reverse complement strand
GAAATATCCCGCATTCTGCGAATCTCAGCAGCATTTTCCGTGCTCTATATACTTAAGGATCTTAGCGTAAGATCGGATATTAGAGGGCCTGAGCAGCGAACGAAAAAAAAGCGCCCCGTGTCCTTGAGAGCACGGCCGGGGATGAAGCGGGGCACGCGGCGGGCGGAAATCTTGATCGGTTCACCGGTCTGCGGGTTGCGTCCGGTGCGGGCCTTGCGCTTGCTGGTGGCGAAGGTTCCAAAACCCACGAGCGTGATCCGCTGACCCTTCTTCAAGGTCTTGGAAATCTCCTTGGTGAAGGTCTCGATCGAGCGCCCCGCCTGCACCTTGGAGATCTTGGCTTCCTTTGCAATGCGGTCGATCAGCTCAGCCTTGTTCATTCCTGTCTCACCTCCTCTATAGAAATGGCAAGAAACGAGAGCATTTTTAGCAGAACACCCTGGTGGAGTCAACGGAAATCTGTGCCTGGAGCGGTTCTTCGCAATGGGTCAATTAAAAGTTGACTTCGTGCGCCACACCAAACCTGAAGGTGGAAGTTTCCTCCAAACCGGCATGTGCCTTGCTGGCGGTTATGGCGGCCGGGCCTCCAGGAGCGTAGAATGCTGTAAGTGTCATCGAACGCAAGCAAAAAAATGTTCTCAACAGCGGATGCAGTAGTCATCGGAGCGGGCTTTGCCGGCGCATCGAGCGCTTTTCATCTCAGCCGCCTGGGTATGGGGAAGGTTGTGCTCCTGGAGCGGGAGCATAGCCCGGGCCTGCACGCATCCGGCCGCAATGCTGCACTGGCGGATCCGCTCGTTGCGGATGGCGTCCTGGCACAGTTGGCGGGGGAAGGGATGCGCTTTCTTCAGGAGCCCCCAGCAGAGTTCGGTGACGGCCGGCTCCTGGCCAGGACCGGGACGCTCAGGATCGGCACGCGCAGCGACCTGACCGCCCTGCAGACCAAAGTGCTGGAGGGCCAGGGCGGCCTGGCCGGAAAGTTGCACGAGGTTTCGCCCGTAGAAGCCGGGCGCCTCGTGGGTGTGCTGCAGGAAGCTCGCACCGAGGCGGGGCTCTACTGTGAGTGGGGCGGCGTGGCCGACATCCATGCGCTCCTGCGGGGTTACGTGCAATCGTTCATCTCCAGGGGCGGCGAGCTCAAATGCCACGCGCCGGTGGTGGCTTTCCGGCGCGGGAGCGACGGCACGTTTGAGATCGAGGTTGCCGGTGGTGTGCGTTTCCAGACACGCGCCGTCATCAATGCGGCAGGAGCCTGGGCGGGGGAGCTGGGAAGGCTTGCAGGGGCGCTCCGGATGCCGCTCACGCCCTATCGCCGGCACCTGTTCCAGTCCGTGCGGCTCGAGAGTGTGGATTCCCGCTGGCCGTTCGTGTGGGACGAGACAAACAAGTTCTACTTCCGACCGGAATCGGGAGGGCTCCTCCTGAGCCCGTGCGACGGGACGGTGCATCCGGCGAAGGAGCCGGCCGAGGATCCGGCGGCACGCTCGCTCCTGGCCGAGAAGCTGTCCGCGACGATTCCCCGCCTGGCCGGGCTGAAGTTGAGCCGCGGCTGGGCCTGCCTGCGCACCTTCGCGCCCGACGGCCGGTATGTCATCGGGGAGGACCCTTCACTGGAAGGGTTCTTCTGGGCCGCCGGCCTGGGGGGATCGGGGGTGCTGGCGAGCGCCGGTGTCGGGCGCCTGGTGGCGGAGTCGGTGGTGCGTTCGGAAAAGGGAGTCGATAAGATGCACCCGCTTTCGCCTGCGCGCTTCCTCACCAGCGGGTGATCCCCGAGATGCAGACAGGCTCCACCCATCACCTTCGTCCTGATGCTGAGGGTGCTCGTCGCCCCGAACAGCGTGAGCCTGGAGCGCCGGACCTAGGAATCCAGGCCCATGAACAGATTGTTCAATGACTCGGCGAGCGTGGGGTGCGCGAACACGCCGTTCTGTAGGGCCGTGTAGGGGAGTCCGCCCATCATGGCTGTTTGCAGGACGGACATCACTTCACCGCCCTCGATCCCCAGAATCGCGCAACCCAGAATCTTGCCGTCACCGGTATCCACGAGCGCCTTCATGAAGCCCCGCGTTTCGTCAGTCTCGATGGCGCGGGCCACATGCGCCATGGGTAGCTTGGCGACCCGGTGCGGGATGCCTCGCGCTGATGCTTCCGCTTCGGTCAGTCCCACCCGTCCGAGCTGCGGATCGATGTAGACCGTATACGGCGTGAGGCGGTCCCGTGTGGATGCGTTGCCATTCTCGAGCAGGTTCGTGCGGACGATGCGAAAGTCATCGTAGGCGACATGCGTGAACGAGGGTCCTCCATTGACATCTCCGAGGGCGTAGATGCCGCTCGTCGAGGTCTCCAGCCGTTCGTTGACCTGAATGTAACCCCGCACATCGGTCTGAACGCGCGCCATCTCCAGGCCGAGCTTGTCCGTGTTCGGGATCCGGCCGGTGGCGACGAGCAGATGAGAGCCCGAGACCGTCTGCTTCCGCCCGTCCTGGTCGACTTCCAGCCGGATGAGGCCGTCCGCGGCGCGCTCCACTCGATGGGTGGAGGTGCCGAGCATCACGTTGATCCCGTCCTCGCGGAGGATACACGCCACCTCATCGGAGATATCGGTGTCTTCCCTGGATAGCAGGCGTTTGCCGCGGTGAACAATCGTCACCCGGCTGCCGAAACGCCCGAACATCTGCGCGAACTCGAGCCCGATATACCCTCCACCCAGGACAACGAGGTGCTCCGGCAGTGTCTCGAGTTCCATGATCGAAGCGTTGTCGAGAAACGGGATTTCCTCCAGGCCGGCAATGGCGGGCTTGGCCGGTCGGGTGCCGGTGTTGATGAAAATGTGCTCGGAGCGCAGGTGCCGCGGGTCCTGGCCCTTGCTCCGCACCTCGATCCGCTGCGGTGCTTCGAAGGCGGCATCACCCGCGATGAGATCCACATTCGCCGTTTTTTCAAGACTGGCGTGGCTGCCGCTGCGAAACCTCTCCACAATCGCTTGCTTGCGGCGCACGACCTTCTCGAGGTCAACCTGAACCGTACCCAGCCGCACCCCGTAGTCTGCGGCCCTGCGGGCCAGGTATGCCACGCGTGCACTGGCTACCATCGTTTTGGTAGGCGTGCAGCCGACGTTGATGCAGGTTCCCCCAACGTGCCCGCGTTCGACGATGGCCGTGCGCCAGCCCGCCTGTCCGAGGGCGCGTGCCAGGGGCTTGCCGGCCTGGCCGGTGCCGATGACGATGGCGTCATAGCTCTCAGCTGAGTCTGCGCTCGGCATGTCGATTCTCCTATGTAAGCGCAATTCCTTTCAGAGCGATGGTTGATGCGCCCACTCTAGCACGTTCCTGAGAGCTCAGATCTGGCGGTCCCGGGAGGCTCTGCCCCCCGGACCTCGCCGGTGGTAGACTCGCGGCAGGTCCACCTCGAGACGGGCATTGAAGTGGAACCCGGTTTTCAAAAGACCTTAAAATGGAAGTAAGGTAGTGACCGGAATGGAGTCATCGGGACGGAGGACTGATGTCCGGGGATGGATCCGCAGACGGATGCCCCGTGTGGCGCTGGCTGCGGGAATCCTTCTGGTTCTATGTGTCCTGCTCAGTGGCCAACCGGCGATCGCGGGCAGCTTCATCGGCACCCTTCTCCACCTCTCCACCGCGGTCACGATTCTCCTGACGATCGTCTATTACGGCAACCGCCTGCTGCAGCGCATGGCCGACGTACTGCTGTGGAGGGTACGGCGCCGTCTGATTGTCACCTACCTTTTCATCGGTATCACGCCGATCGTTCTGCTGACTGTCCTGGCGTGTCTGGCCGTGCTGGCG
Organism: Acidobacteriota bacterium; assembly: GCA_027295505.1. Taxonomy (GTDB): domain Bacteria; phylum Acidobacteriota; class Polarisedimenticolia; order JAPUKU01; family JAPUKU01; genus JAPUKU01. Next base: position 8,626 of record JAPUKU010000106.1, on the reverse strand, counting down.
GTTTCAGCGGAAGCGATGACGCGGACCATCAGCGTGCAGATCAACCTCCTGGTGAACCAGGCCTCGGCCGGGGCGGAGAAGCTCGCGTCTGCTCTGGAGGAGTCGCCGTCGCTGGAGAGCGAGGATGCGCTCCGGGAATGGGCTGCCGAACGGCTCGGTCTGCTGGAGTCGACCCTGCCGGCGGCCCGTCTCTTTGTGTGGGCGTTGGCGCCACACAGCAGGGACCCCGAGCCCTGGCTCGGGCAGCCTGTTGTCGTCGTGGGGGAGGTTGCTAAAACTGGAGAGAAGGTTGCATCTCCCACCGCCCCGGTACTTCCCGAATGGTTGAACAAGACCGACAGGTGGGCGGGCCTCGCCTACGATCAGGAAGAGGCGGGCATCATGGAGTTTTCAGGTTTTACCGTGATCAGGGCGCTGGCTCGTGGAAATAGGCAGGGCCGGCCTACTGCGGTTCTGCTCGAGGTGCCGGCCGGTCCATCCCTGATCGAGCGCCTGAGGCAAAGCACGGGACTGGAGATCTACTCGCCCGTCACGCTGGGCATTCCGGTCGGCGAGATAAACATCGACATGGAGGATAGTGCCACCGCGGAGCCGGAGGTGTTGGATGTGGACCTCACCTGGGCAGCGGGACCGGAAACCGGAATGCCGCTGTCCCTGCCGTATCCCGTGCTGATGCGTGCCACCAAATGGTCGAGCGGTGAGGAGGTCGAGCGTAACATTCTTCAGTTCCGCTGGACCTGGCTGGGTGCGATTAATTATCTGCTCGGTCTGAGCCTCTCGGGGCGCATCTGGAGGGTGGCGCTAATCAGCGTCGGCGGACTGTTCCTGGCGCTCGAGCTGGGAGCGATCCTGGCGGCGCTATGGATGACTCGCTCGGTGACGAGCGCCGTGCACGGCATGCACCGGGCGACCGGGTTCATTCGTAGAGGAGATTTCTCCCACCGCATCTACCTGAAATCGAGGGATCAGCTGGGCGATCTGGCTGAGGCGTTCAACGACATGGCCGCGCACGTGGAGTCGTTGCTCGAGGAGCGCGTCGAGAAGGAGGCTCTGCAGCGGGAGGTGGAGATCGCCGCCAAGGTTCAGGCTGGCCTGTTTCCCAGGGAGGTGCCTCTTCTGGAAAACGTGGAGATCGCCGGAGAGTGCAGGGCGGCCAGAGGGGTTGCCGGGGATTATTACGACTTCATCCAGGTGGCGCCCGGACAGCTTCTTCTGGCGGTAGGCGATGTTTCCGGAAAGGGAATATCAGCGTCACTCCTGATGTCGAACGTACAGGCGTCGCTACGCAGCCTCGCCGGTGCCGCGCCTGTGACGCGCGGCGGCAACGGCGTGGCGCAAATCGTGAAGGGGGTCAGCGACCAGCTTTGCCGTAGCAGCGACCCGAATCGCTTTGCAAGCCTCTTCCTGGCTCGATACGAGAAAAAGCGCCACCTGCTGACCTACACGAATGCCGGCCATTGTGCACCCATCCTTCTGGGGGCCGATGGAACAGTGCAACGGTTGACGGCGGGTGGCATGATCGCCGGATCCTTCGAGGACGCGCTCTACGAGGAGACAGAGGTGAAGCTATCGTCCGGCATGCTCCTGGTGCTCTTTTCGGACGGAATCAGCGAAGCACAGACATCGCAGGGGGATCAGTACGGCGAAGACCAGCTCATTGAGTTCGTGTCCCAGCACCGCCATCTTGGAGCGGGGGATCTCCAGGAGCTGATCTTTAAGGACGTAGAGGACTGGACGGGCGGTGGCGATCGCGATGACGATCAGACGCTGGTGATTGTAAAGACGCAAGATGCTTGAGCTGTGGATCGGTGAACTTCGTTGACCGTCGGTAGTGGGACGTGGTATACGGAATTGGATTCTTCCGAACTGACGCGCAGGACACTGCGAGGAGATTAATCATGAGATCCACTTTGACCCAGTACCGTTTCCCGGGCCTGATGGCGATCCTGCTGTCGCTGGCGCTGGCCTTGCCGGGCTGCAGCGCTGAGAAAGCGCCCTCGGAGACGGAGCCCGCGGAGGGGAACGGCGAGCCTGCGGGAGATGCAAGCCAATCCGAATCTCCAGCTCCGCGTGCCTATGCTCCCAAGCCGAAGCCCGCATTCAAGACCGTGACCAAGACCGTTCCGGCTGGCACGACACTCCAGATGGTGCTCGAGGACGATCTGGGAAGCGACACCAGTGCCCGAGGCGACAACTTCGCGGCGACGATCACCGACGCCATCATAATTGACAACACCCGTGTGATCCCAGAGGGTAGCGTGATCGAGGGGGTGGTTGCCGATGTGCAGCCGGCCAAGAAGTTCTCAGGCAATGCCCGGATCGTGCTGACCTTCAAAGCGCTGTCTCTCCCCAACGGGTACCGTACGGTGCTGGTGGCGACGCTGTTGAGTGAGGGAGAGAAGGCCGGCAAGAAGAGCGCGGCGATTATCGGTGGCAGCGCCGCGGGTGGTGCGATCCTCGGCAAGGTGATCGGCGGCGACAGCAAGGACGGCGCCATCGGCGCCCTCATCGGCGGTGCAATTGGTGCCGGGGTTGCGGCGAGCCAGGACAAGGAGATTCAGGTTCCGGCGGGAACCACCCTGGTTCTGGAGACAGAGGAGCCCCTCCAGATCCCCGTTAAAGTGCGCATCGAAGGTTAGCCCCGCTCGATCTTCTCGAGCAGGTACCAGGAGATATAGCCCGAGTACCTGGACTGCAGGTCCTTGCGGCGCCAGTCCTTGCCGGTGATGGTCCCGCGGCAGGCTGAAGCTCCGCAGTGGCACTCCATCTCATACTCCTCGTCGTCGGTCGTGGCCCAGTCGTGGGTCAGCTCCTCGCCAGAGCGGATGTCGCGCATGGCCACGAACACGATCTGGCCCTGCACGCCGATGTTCGGATCACACGAGTGGTTGCTGAAGATCATGCTGCCGTCCCGTTCAGGCGGGTTGCGCGGGCCGATGAAGAAACCATCGGCAACCGGTACCTCGGCGGGCCCCAGGGATTTCTCCAGCTCATCGCGCGTCGCGCGACCGAAGATATACCCGCCCTTGATGACCACGATCTCCCCCTTGCGGATCGGCTCCAGGGCGAACAAGCCCTTGCCGTGGATGGGGCTCTCGCGCACGATCACTTTCGGGGAACGGTAGCTGAGATCGGCCATTAGGCAGCGCGGTCAGGCACGCGCTGGAGAGCGCTCGTCCTCGGTCTCCTCCTGCCGGGATGGGCTTCCAGGCGCCGGCTTCGAGGACCGGGCAGGGCGCTTGACGAGACCCGCCTCCAGTACTTCACGGATTTCCTCCACCCACACGAGCTTCATCTCTTTCTGGATGCGTGCGGGGACATCGAGCAGATCCTTGCGATTGCGCTCCGGCACTATCACGCGGCGGATTCCCGTCCGGTGCGCGGCCAGGATCTTTTCGCGCACCCCTCCCACAGGGAGCACACGGCCGCGAAGCGTGATCTCTCCGGTCATCGCCATGTCATGGCGAATGGGGCGTCCCGTCATGAGTGAGGCCAGGGCCAGCGTCATGGTCACTCCTGCCGAGGGTCCGTCCTTGGGGATGGCCCCGGCCGGAATGTGGATGTGGATGTCAAAGCGCTGGAAATCTTTCGGGTCAATGCCAAGAACTTCGGCCTGCGACTGCACATACGACATTGCAGCCTGTGCGCTCTCCCGCATGACATCACCCACTTGTCCGGTGATGCGCACTCCGCCCTTGCCCCTCATGCGGGTGGCCTCGACGATCAAAATTTCGCCTCCATGGGGAGTCCACGCCAGGCCGGTAGCGATTCCCACCTCGTCCGCGTGCAGTGGGAGCTCTGAGAGGAACTCGATCGGTCCGAGAAGCTTCTCGAGAGCATCCGCATCGACCACCTTGTTGTGGCTCTTGCCCTCGGCCACTTCGCGAGCAAGCTTGCGAAGAATAGCCGAGATCTGTTGCTCCAGCCGGCGCAGGCCTGCCTCGCTGGTGTAGCTGCGAATGATCACCTTGACGGCATCATCGGTAATGTGCACGGAAGCGTTGTCCAGACCGTGCTCGGAGATCAGCCTCGGTAGCAGGTGGCGCCGGGCGATCTCGATCTTCTCTTCTTCGATGTAGCCGGGCATCTCGATGATCTCCATGCGGTCGCGGAGAGCCGGTGGAATTGTGTCGAGACGGTTTGCGGTAGTGATGAACATCACACGAGACAGATCGAAAGGCAGATCGAGATAGAGATCCACGAAGCTGTTGTTCTGCTCCGGATCGAGCACCTCCAGCAGTGCCGAGGCAGGATCGCCACGGACATCCATGCCGATCTTGTCGATCTCATCGATCATGAACAGTGGGTTGTGGGTGCCCGCCCGCTTGAGGCTCTGGAGGATCTTCCCCGGCATGGCGCCCACGTAGGTGCGCCGGTGGCCGCGAATCTCGGCCTCGTCACGCATGCCCCCAACGGACATGCGCACGAACTGGCGCCCCATGGCGCCGGCAATCGAGCGGCCCAGGGAGGTTTTACCGATCCCGGGCGGTCCGTAGAAGCAAAGAATCGGCCCCTTGAGATTGGGGTTGAGCTTTCGCACCGCCAGGTGCTCGACGATGCGGGCCTTGACCTTGTCCAGACCATAGTGATCGCGGTCGAGAAGGCGCTGTGCCTGACGTAGATCGAGTCGATCCGTGCTGCCCTTCGACCAGGGAAGATCCAGAATCCAATCCAGGTAGGTGCGGATGACACCATACTCCGCGGAGGCGGGAGAGACGATCTCCAGACGTTCGATCTCTTTCTTCGCCTCCTGTTGCGCGCGCTCCGGTAGATTCGCCGCTTCCAGACGCTCGCGCAGCTTGAGAGTCTCAGCCTCGTTTTCCGACGATTCTCCGAGCTCACGCTTGATCGTCTTGAGCTGTTCTCGAAGGTAATATTCGCGCTGCGTCTGGTTGATGCTGTCCTTGGTGGTGTCTTCGATTTCCTGGGCGACGTGGGCGTGCTTGATGGCCCGCTCGAGGATGCGGATCGCAACCTTGAGACGCGTCATGGCGTCGATAGTCGTGAGAATTTCCTTGCGCTCCGAAAGGTTCAACTTTAAATGCGTGGCCAGCTGATCGGCCAGGCCGCCAGGCCCCTTAAGGTTGTTGCGGATTAGGTTGTTGATCTCGCTCGGAACGCGGGCATCCGCCTGGGTCAGGTTCTCGAGTAGCGTGAGGGCCTGTGCCATGAGCATGCTCGAGTCGAGATTCTCCACCTCGCGCGGATCGATGCATGCCACATTGGCGATCAGGTAAGGATCTGTCTGTGAAAATTTTTGGATTTCAAAACGCCGAATTCCCAGTAGGATCACCTGCACGGTATTCGGCCCGACCACGATCTTGTTTACCAGGCGGGCCGCAACACCGATACGGCTGAGCTGATCGGTCGGTGGGTTCTCGAGGGAGGCATCCTCCTGAAGAACCAGCCCGAGGATCTCATCGATTCGCGCGTCCTCGATGAGCTTGAGGTTGCGTGAGCGCACGACCTGGATGTTGACGATCATACGCGGGAAGACGATGGTGCTGGCGAGCGGAATGATCGACATTTTCGCAGGGATGTTGCACTCGAGCCATTCAGTCGTTTTTTTCTTGGGCATGAGATCGGGTGCTCCTTTCTGGGAGAACCGAAGATTGATCGTAGCATCGCATGCTGTGCGGTGCCACAGAGGGTGCCACTCAGGCGCTGAGCGAGGCGAAGATCGATTCGAGGGTGGAACGTGGATCTGCGCCCCGGTGGACGATGGCGTGCAGGCCGTCCAGGATGGGAAGGTTCAGGCCGTGCTTCTTCGCCAGATCGTGGGCGATGGCGCATGTAGAGACGCCCTCAGCCACCTCCACCATCGACTTTCTGATCTCTTCCAAACTCTTGCCACGGGCAATTTGTTCCCCGAGTGTGCGATTGCGGCTCTGTGGGCTCAGACCGGTCACCAGGAGATCCCCCAACCCGGCGAGGCCGTAGGCTGTTTCGCGCCGCGCGCCCAGCGCCTCGGCGAGGGTGGCCAGCTCCCCCAGGCCGACCGCCAGGATGGCGGCCTTGACGTTCAGGGCCAGCTCCAGCCCGTCGGCGATGCCGCAGCCGATCGCCAGAACGTTCTTGAGCGCGCCGCACAACTCCAGGCCGGCCGGATCGTTCGACGGCAGCAGGCGAAAGAAAGGAAGCTCGAGGAGCTCACGCGCCCGTTCCAGAGCCCTGGGGGATTCGGAGGCGATGGCCACTGCTGTGGGAACACCGCGCACGAGCTCGCGGGCAATCGACGGTCCTGAGACCGCCACCAGAGCGGGGCGCCGCTCCACGGGAATCTCCTGCTCTAACACCTCCAGCATGCGTTGCTGGGTCTCGGGGTCGAACCCTTTCGCCATGTCGACCAGGATCTGGTCCCGGCTCACGTGGGGAGATAGTGAGCGCGCGACCTTGCGCACGATGTGAGAGGGTACGGTGAGGCAAAGCACCTCAGCGCCGTGCACGGCCACCTGGAGATCGGTCGTCACCTCGACGCAGTCCGGGATCGTCTCTCCGGGAAGGTAGCGAAAGTTGTTGCGCTTTTTCTGGATCGACTCCGCCACGTCCTCTTCAATGGTCCACAGTAGCGAGCCGCGATCAGCCTGGCCCAGGATGATGGCCAGGGTCGTTCCCAGGTTTCCAGCGCCCAGAATGGTAAGGGGAGGTCGCAAAAGAAAACTCCTCGCGTGAGGCGGGCCGAGTATAGCCATGCATTCTGGCAGAATCAACCGGTTCGCCGGTCTTGCCTGTGGGTCAGCAGCAGACCGGAGTGCTCGGGAAGTCCAGTTGTCGCGCCCTGCGGTGGTTTGATACGATCAAAGTCTTCCAGGCGAAGAGTTCTCGCATCTTTCGTCCTGCACACTGATTCCGCGGGAGTTCCGGATGGCCACCTACAGGAGGCAGAAACACGCCCCCAGCGCTGATGAAGTGCGCCAGCGGCGTGCTGATGCCCTCGTCGAGTCCCAGCGTTGGCTCGACCTGCTCGCCACCCCCCAGCTCAACGAGTACCAGAAGCGCCGCCTGATCCAGGACACCATCGATAACTTCGACGATTATTTCAACCGCGGCTACATCGATTACCGCAAGTCGGTGACCGAGTCGGAAGGGTTCGCCTCCATCGAGTGGACCGGTACTGGCTGTTACGTCGAGGACGTGCAGGGTAAACGCTATCTCGATTGTCTCGGCGGCTTCGGCATTTACTCTTGCGGTATCCGTCATCCCAAGGTGATCAGTGCCGTCAAGGCGCAGCTGGATCGTATGCCCATGTCCTCCCAGGAGCTGCTCGACCCGCTGCGCGGCGCCTTGGCGCACCTGCTGGGCGAGATCATGCCCGGGGATCTACAGAAGTGCTTTTTCATCAACAATGGTACCGATGCAGTAGAGGGCGCCATGAAGCTGGCGCGCCTTCACACGGGACGCTCCGGTTTCATTTCGTGTCTGGATGGGTTCCACGGCAAGTCGTATGGTTCGCTGTCGTTGATGGGAAAGGCCGAGTACCGGGTGCCGTTCGAGCCGCTCCTGCAGGATGTCTACTTCGTGCCGTTCGGGGATGCCGAAGCGGTTGAGGACGAGCTGAAGAAAGCACAGCAGGTGGGCTTCGACGTGGCCGCGGTGGTGGCCGAACCGGTGCAGGGTGAGGCCGGCGCGGTGGTGCCCCCGGATGATTACTGGCCGCGGCTGAGGGAGATCTGCTCGCGCTACGAAGTCCTGTTGATCGCCGATGAGGTGCAGACGGGTCTGGGGCGAACGGGGGCGCTGTGGGCAGTCGATCACTGGGATGTAGCTCCCGACATTATGTGCGTGGCCAAAGCCATGGGCGGCGGCGTGATGTCGCTGTCCGCTTTCGTTTCGACACCGGAGATCTGGAAGGTGCTGGAGAAGAACCCGGCGATTCATTCAACGACGTTTGGAGGAAACCCTCTGGCGTGCGCGGCCGGGATTGCGGCCATCAACGTCGTGCTGGAGGAAGATCTTCCGGCCAAGGCGGCGAAGAGCGGCGCTTACCTGCTCGGTGAGCTGCAGAAAATGCGCGAGCGCTACGCGGATGTCTGGGTGGAGGCGCGCGGCAAGGGGCTGCTGATCGGCATGGAGTTCGTGGATTCGGAGTTCGGTTATGCTGTGGCCGCGGGTCTTTTCAAGCGGGGGGTGCTGGTCTCGGGCACGCTGATCAACGCCAAGACCCTGCGCATCGAGCCGGCCCTCGACATTTCCCGAGAGCAATGTGATGAGATATTGGAGAAGCTTGAAGACACGCTGCGTTCGCTGACCGCCTACTGCAAGCTGACGCCCTGAATCGGAGGAGAGGACCGTGGCAGCATCCAAGGATCCGACGACCCGGAGTGCCATCAGCCTGAAGACCCCGATTCCCGGCCCGCGCTCTAGCGCGCTCATCGAGCGCCGTCAGAAAGCTGTGCCGCGGGCCGGATTCAACATCACTCCCATATTTGCCGCCCGCGCTACCGGATCGTGCATCGAGGATGTCGACGGTAATGTCTTTCTCGATTTCGCCGGCGGAATCGGCGTCATGAACGTTGGGCACAGCCAGCCTTCCGTCGTGGAAGCGGCGCGCGAGCAGATAGCGCGCTTCACCCACACCTGCTTTCACGTGGTCATGTACGAGCCCTACGTGGCGCTGGCCGAAGCG
>JAPUKU010000105.1 GCA_027295505.1 Acidobacteriota bacterium | reverse complement strand
TCGTAGCGCAGGTATTCGGCCAGGGGTCCGTGTTCATCCGACAATAGGAGATGGTTCCTTTTCCCGGCACCGGAAAAGGCTGAGAAGCCGTGGTCAAGTGGTGGCACGCTCGGGACTTGCTGGAACGGGCCGAGGAGGCTGCTGGCATGACCACCTGGAGCGAGGCGCGTTTCACCCATTCAGATTGCCTCAAGTCTGCATGCACGCCCGGGTGTCGGGCGTCGAGCGCGCAAGACGGAAACCCCATTGAGTCGCGCGGCGTTACGACTTGGGGATTTCCTTTTTTGGATCGACGAACGGCCTCGGAACGATCGTGGCCGCGCAGTCGCCCAACTCCGGAACGGACACCGTCAACCCCATGCCCAGCTCCGCGAGCTCGGCGGGCACCCATGCGTAGCCGATGTTCTTCTCCAGCCGCGGCGAATAGACGGCAGACGAAACGAATCCCACCTCGCGCCCCTCGTGGCTCACTGGCCAGCGCGCCATGTTGAGGTCGACCGGGTCGCCCTCGATCTCCATCCCGACCAGCTTGCGGCTTACGCCTTCTTCCGCGATACGCTCGAGGGCTGCTTTCCCCATGTAGTCGGAGTCCTGGTCCTCCACCTGCCAGCCCAAGCCAACCTCGTAGGGATTGTTCTCGAGGGTCATGTCGATGCCGTAGTTGAGGATGCCGGCCTCGATACGGCGAATGTCCGATGGCCCGGTCGGCACGATGTTGTACGGCTTGCCGGCCTCCATGACCCTTTCCCAGAGCTCCTCGCCGCGGCTGCCGTCACGCAGGTAGATCTCGTAATTGATCTCGCCGCTCCAGCCCGTACGCGCCAGGACCACGGGGATTCCGTTGACATCGGTCTCCTTCAGCCGGTAATACTTCAGCTCCAGAGCCCAGTCGCCAAACAGCGTTTTCAGTACTTGAGGTGATTTTGGTCCGCAAATCTGCAACGGGGAGACATCCGGCTCGGTGATGGTCACCTTCATGCCGGAGTTCAGAGCGGCTCCCTGTGCCCACAGCAACACGTCCCCGTCTCCGGGGGAGATCCAATACTGATCCTCGCGCAACCTCAGGAGCACCGCATCGTTAATGATCCCGCCGTCCGGACCTGTCAGGAGCACGTAGAGCGCCTGTCCGGGCGCGCATCTGGAGAGGTTTCGCGGCGTGAGGTACTGAGCAAAGCGCGAAGCGTCCGGACCCGTGATCTCGATCTGGCGCTCGCACGCCACATCCCAGATCGTGACGTCGTTGACCAGGCTCCAGTACTCGTCCACCGGATCCGTGTAACCGGTCGGCATGAACATGTGATTGTAGATAGTGAATGACTTGACCCCGTACCGTTTAGTCGCCTCGAAATAGGGTGACTTGCGCACCCGGGGACCCATGGCGATCCGGGGTGCGAACTCCATCTGACTCATTCCTGTCCTCCGTTTAAAGACATTGGTGCTGATCGCGACCCTGGAACCTGATTCCCCGGAGATTCCGGGCTCTGCCGGTGCCCGTCACTCGATGAGCGCCTGGTAGGTAAGGATTCTCATTTTGGAACGCAGCGGGTACGTGCCCGACGGCCTCAGCTGGGTGAAGATCATACCGATCAAATCTTCATCCCGATCGATCCAGAAATGGGTGCTGGCCGCACCGCCCCAGAAGAAGATCCCGGAGGATCCGAGAACCGACCCCAGCGCCGCATCGGTGACGACGGCGCCAGTCAGACCGAAGCCGAGGCCCTGTGGATCGAACTGGTACCAGGCCGCCGCCTCACCGAGCGGCTCCGACCCCAGTTCGGGGCCGAGATGATTCATCATCATGAAATCCACTGTCTTGCGGCCCAGGATGCGCACGCCTTCCAACTCACCGCCATTGAGCAGCATCTGGGCAAAGCGCAGGAAGTCCGCGGGCGTCGAGACCAGACCACTTCCTCCATACGGCACCGTCTCCGAATCGAAGTATGAACTGTTCTCGGAATCCGGAACCCGCTCCATTCTTCCGTCGGGCAGGGCCTTGTAGAGGGCCGCAAGGCGGTGCCGTTTCCCCTCCGGCACCACAAAGCCCGTGTCGATCATCTCGAGCGGCTCCAAGATGTGCTCGGTCAGGAACTGATCGAAGGGCTGTCCCGAGAGCACCTCAACGAGCCGGCCCAGGATGTCCGTCGACACTCCGTAGTGCCATTCGGTTCCCGGCTGCGCGGTCAGTGGCAACGCAGCCACCTTCTTCGTGAACTCCTCGAGGCTCGAGGCGGACCACAGGTCCGCATCCGAGTAGAGCTGCGGAATCCCTGCCTTGTCGTCCCCATAGATGAGGCCGGAGGTGTGGGTCAGCAGGTGCTTGATGGTCATCGGCCCGGCGGGCTCGGTTCGAAGCTTTTTTCCCGAGCCGCTCCTGTAGACCCTCAGGTTTTCGAATTCCGGCAGGTACTTTGAGACCGGATCGATCAACAGATAGCGGCCTTCCTCGTACAGGATCATCATCGCCACGCCGGTGATCGGTTTGGTCATCGAGAAGATGCGGAAGATCGTGTCCGGCCGCAGTTCCTTCTTCGCTTCCACATCCATCAGGCCAATCTGGTTGAAGTGCACCAGCCTGCCGTGTCGGGCGACCACGGTCGTGATGCCCGGCACCTTCCCCTGCTCGACGTACCGTCCCAGCTCCGAGCCAATTCGCTCGAGCCGTCCCGAGGAGAAGCCAGCCCTTTCGGGCCTGTAGAGGCGTGGCCCCTGCGCCGGCTCCGGCGTCGCCGCCGCCTGGGTTCCGAGCAGGAGCGCAGAGAACAAAACCACAAACCGGGCTGAGATTCGGCGATCGCTGACAGAGACAAAGAAACCGTCGCTCAGAATTCCTGCATCTCGGCTCATCGGATCAAATATCCATGATCGCTTCCACTTCTCGACTGAGTTGTGGAGGTTTAGATACGAAAGAGATGGCGAAGAAAAGAGTCATCGACAGGAGAAGCGCGATGGCCCCCCCGTGCACACCGTACGGGACGTCCAGGTCGAATATCTCAATACCAAAGTTGACCACGAGGCTGGTGACAATTGCAACACCCGCAGCAAGCGGAGTGGCGCGCTTCCAGTTCAGGCCAATGGCCACGGTCGGCACCAGGGCCGCGGCAAACGTTCCCCAGCCGAACACACCCAGGAGAGCCACCAGGCGCTGGTTCTGATAGTGCGAGTAGAGAGCGAACAAGGCGGCCAGCACGCCGAGAAGAACGGTGCCGGCACGAGCCCAGAACAGCTCGTTGTGCAGAGATCGGCCCATGATCGCCTTCGGCATGTCGTGGACGATGGCCGCCGCACCAATGTTGAGAAATGCGTCGGCCGTGGACATGATGGCCGCGAACAACCCGGCGAACACCACGCCGGCCAGGAGTGGATGCGCGTACGTCATCAGAAACTCGGGGGCCGCCATGTCAGCGTTTGCTAGCTCCGGATGGCTGCCCTGCAGGACGAGCGCACGCATTACCAAACCGATGCTGACCCACAGGAGCGCCGTGATCGTGTAACCGCCAACGCTCACCAGCGGAATATATTGATAGTCTCTAAGCCGCTTGACCATCATCCCCTTCGTCAATAACTGCGGTTGACCCGCCACACCCAGTGCGAAGATAAGGCACCAGGAAAGACAGCCAAGCATCCCGTACGTGCCCCAGGGTCCCGCCGCTTCCGGATCATCCGACATGACGATTGCCACCGTCTGCGTCACCCCTCCATCCACCGCTGCGATTGCGGCAAAGAAGACCAGGACGCCGGCCACCACCATGATCGTCCCCTGAAAGACATCTGTATAAACACCCGCGATGACACCGCCCGTGACGCAGTAGAACAGCAGCACGGCGGTGGAGATCATCATGCAGGTCAGCAGACTGATCTCCGGCGCGAAGCCAGTGCGCTCCATGATGCTCTGCAGAACCATGGCCATGGCCAGGATCTGCGTCGCCAGATATCCCATGACACCCATGAGAATCGCCAGCGCCGTCAGAAAACGACACGATTCGCTCCCGTAACGCGCCGCGACCACATCCGGAAGAGACACGCTGTCGAACAGGCCGGCAAAGAGCCGAAGCCGCTTGCCGAGCAGGAAATCGCTCACACCAAAACCCACCGCCGTGGTCATGACGATCCACACCGAGGCCAGACCCATGGAATAGACGAGCCCGGGGCCCCCCACGAAACCGAAGCCGCTCATCATGCTCGAAAACAGGGCCACACCCGTGACCATGATGCCGAGGTTTCTCCCGGCCATGAAAAAATCGGTCGTTGATTTCGTGCGCCGCCAGGCCCAGAGACCGACGACGATGCAAATCACCATGTAGCAGAAGACGGAACCGAGGATGATCGGGCTGCGAAATGCTTCCATCAGGCATCCCTCGCCGCGGGGCCCCCCGGTGCATTCGTGTCCTCAGCCCTTGTCTGATGCGTCTTGCGCGAAGTTTTTTCGGCAAGCAATCGCTCGTACTCGGCATAATCGTCATCCGTCAAGATCCAACGCTTGAATCCAACCACAAAGCACAACGTGAACAGGCCCAGCAGCGGCCAAATGCCGTAGATGAGCAGCGCGCTCGGTGCGGGAAAGGCGAGAAAGATTCCCCCGTCGTCGCCGGCAAGGTAGCTCCGGTAAGCCAGCACGAGCCACGTAAACACCGCGATGTGCACCGCGATGCTCAACCCCAAGGGGAGCGCCAGGCCCCGGAAGCTGCCACCCTTTCGAGCCCCGAACGCCATCAGGACACCGAACAGAGTGGTCAGCAGGATGCCGAACACCAGACCATGCCAGAGGACAGGGCCGTTGCGCTGAGATCCATCGCCTCCGTGGAGCATACTCGGGTAGTCAGGGTGCGGAACCGCGCCAACCGACGTAGCGCCGCCTGAGAGCATGGCGGCACAAAGAACGACGAGCATGGCCACCACGAGGCCGAAGATAATCTTGTCCAGGTTCACGACAGGGAGAATCGTTCAGGTTCGGCGCTTCGAGGCCAGGACATTATCATAGAGATCGCACGCGCGGTGCCTGAGGCTGGAGTCCGCCCTGATCTCATCGCCCAGCTCGAGATGGTTGTCAGTTTCACTCTCATAAGGGGGCCATTGCGGTCGCCCACCCCCGTTCGGATCGCCGGTTGTCGCAAACTGCACCCAGTAAGCGCTCATTTGCTCATACAGCTGCTTGTCTACGTGCTCCCAGGGCATCCAGGGCTCGAACACACCGAAGACGTAGGGTATCTCGGCGCCGTGGTAGGCGCCCAATCTCTTTCCGCCGGCTCCCGGCAGGACGCGGGTGAATTGATACAAATACGCTTTGTTCGGTACGTTCTCCATCGCGCGTGCGAGGTGGCGTGAGCTGCAGAGAAAATAATCGTCGGTGATCTTCTGATCGAGCGCGGTTCGGACTGAGGCAGCGTCGGAGACCGCGTAGACGCTCCACGCCTGATCCGCAAGAGATCCATAGGATTCGCGGATCCCGGCTTCGAAAGCCTCCGGCGTGGGAGGATTCTCGAGATACATCCTCCACTCGTGGGCGTTCGAGCCAAGGATGAGCGGAACGTCGTGCTGGAGCCCCTCGGCGAAGATCCGGGCCGGTGCATCGAGAAGAACCCAGCCGTCAACGTTCGGACTGATGTCATCCCAGCCTGCCGCGACGCTGGCAGCAGCGGAAAGCACTTCCTGTGCGTTGCGTTCGCGAAGCTCGGCCGCAGCATTCTCGCCGGCCTCCACTTCGAGCGCCGCCGCTAACTGCTCACCTTTCTCTTCCTTCTCCTGAAGCGTGCTGAAGTCAGCCACCTGATATCCCCCGCTCTGCGATATCCCCCGGTGGAACAGGCCCTTTGCCAGGGGTGAGGCCATCAGGTAACCGACGTTCGCGCCTCCGGCCGACTCTCCGAAGATCGTCACGCGATCCGGATCGCCACCAAAGGAGGCAATATTGCGCTGCACCCAGCGAAGCGCCGCGATCTGATCGAGCAGCCCATAGTTACCGCTCGATCCGTGCTCCGACTCGGCCGTCAACGCCGGGTGCGCCAGGTAGCCAAGAGCTCCCAGGCGATAGTTGATCGACACGACTACGACCCCCTTGCGAGCGAGGTGCTCACCCGAATACCACGGCTCGTGCGACCAGCCCGTGGTGTTGCCACCACCGTGAATCCAGACCATGACCGGCCGTTTCTCCTTCATCTCCCCACGGGTCGTCCACACGTTCAGGTAGAGACAGTCTTCGCTCGTTTCTGGCATCCCGAACACTCTGGAGCGGTCATGCCCGAAGGCGTCCGCCAGCCTCCAGTAGAAGTCGAGCTCGCCGTCGCCTCCAGCAGGCTGCGGGCAGGCTGGTGCAAATCGAGCGGCCCGCTTGACTCCGGGCCCGGGTTCAACTGGCTGTGGGGATCTCCACCGCAGATCCCCGATCGGCGCGGCAGCGTAGGGGATTCCCTTGAAGACCGCCCCGGCACGATCCGCACCGAAGGTGCCGCCCTCGTAGAGCGTGCTGTCCACCACGACGCGAGGAGGAGGAGAGGGCCGGGTGTTTTTCTCGAAGAAGCTCCATATCACGTCGTTTCCAAACGAATTTCCTTCAACAGCCGGCCACACATGCCCCGCATCCCAGTAGCAGGAGACAACCTCGGCACTGCTCGAGCAGTTGGCCCGTTGCGAGCACGCAAATCCTCCGACGCCATCTCCCAAAGTCGGATACGGCGTGGCCTCCGAATCACAACCCTGCGAGTCCGCCGCCGCCCACGCGTCCATGACTTTCTCGACGGGCGTGTAAAGGTACCCATCGTCGCTGCGCGACCCGTCGGCGCGCACGACGCCATCCTGAGTCCCGTAGATGTGCATCACCGAGATCGGTGGAGAGGAGAGGGGCGCGCAGTTGAACCCCCGGGCGAGCGTTCCGGCGACCGGCGCGATGGCCGCGAAGCGAGCCGCGAGATCGCACCCCAACCGGTGCACTAACATGCCGCCGTTGCTCATCCCCGTGGCGTAGATCCGGTCACGGTCAACGCAAAGCTCCGTCTCGAGGCGATTCAGGAGAGCGTCGATGAATGCGACGTCATCGTGGCACGAACACCAGTTACATGCTCCGCAGTCACCGCACTCGGGCGGACACGGATAGTCGAAGGCATCATCGGTGCAGATCTCTCCCTCGGGCCCCGGGGAGACGTTGCACGTCAGGTCATTCCAGGAAGTCACGCGCGCGTCCTCTCTCCCGGGGAGCCCGGCCCTGAACGAGGTCGCCTGCGGGTAGGCGACGATGTACCCGTGGGTGTCGGCGTGACCGCTCGTTCCCGTGTATTGCTCCGCGCCGGACGCCGTGCCTGTGTAGCCATGGATCCACAGAACCAGCGGGGTGAGGGCGGCCGGATCGTAGGAGGCCGGCACGTGCAGAATGTACTCGCGATCCAGTTCTCCGACCTTTAGCGTAAAGGACCCGCTCTCGCCGCCTGGCACTGGGGGCTCGAGGCTACAGCCCGGCAGATTGGGTGCCGCGCACGCGCAGCAGAGGGCAAGTACGAAGACCGCCAGCAGATAGGCTCGCATGAACGGCTCTTATACGCCTTTTCCGGGCTCCAGGCCAGCGTGGCCGGGCGTCTACATGCACTTCTATTGACGGCGGTTTTCATGATATTCTTCCGGTATCCAAGTCCAACAGGTTTAACCACTGCGGCTGGCAAGGAGAAGAAGCGCACCATGGCCGATATCGATATTGCCCGCGAAGCGAAGCTACGCAAGATCACTGAACTGGCCGGCGAGAAGCTGGGCATCCCCGAAGATCAGATCGAGCCGATTGGGCATTACAAGGCCAAGCTGAACCTCGACTATGTCCACAGCCTGAGCGATCGGCCTGACGGCAAGCTGATCCTGGTCACTGCCATGAGCCCGACTCCGGCGGGCGAAGGAAAAACGACCACCACGGTGGGTCTCGGCGATGGCCTGAGCCAACTCGGAAAGAAGGTGGCCATTTCCCTCAGGGAGCCATCCCTCGGGCCGTGCTTCGGCCGCAAGGGAGGCGCCGCCGGCGGGGGCTACGCCCAGGTCGTTCCTATGGAGGACATCAACCTCCATTTCACCGGTGACTTTCATGCCATCTCAATGGCCCACAACCTGCTGGCCGCGATGATCGATAACCACGTCCAGCAGGGAAATGAGCTCGACCTTGACGACCGCCAGATTACCTGGAACCGGGTCGTGGATCTGAACGATCGTGCGCTGAGAAAGATCGTCATCGGCCTGGGCGGCACAGCCAACGGCCATCCGCGCGAGACCAGTTTCTCGATTGTCACAGCCTCCGAGGTCATGGCCATCCTCTGTCTTTCGAGCTCCTACGCTGACCTCAAGGAGCGCCTGGGAAACATCATCATCGGGTACGACACCAAAAAGCGGCCCGTGACCGCCCGTGATCTGAAGACTCACGGCGCCATGTCAGCACTCCTCAAGGACGCCATGAAGCCGAACCTGGTGCAAACACTCGAGAACACTCCGGCATTCGTGCACGGTGGACCGTTTGGTAACATCGCTCATGGCTGCAACTCGATCATCGCCAGCCAGACTGCCCTCAAGCTGGCGGATTACGTGGTGACCGAAGCCGGCTTCGGCGCGGACCTGGGTGCCGAAAAGTTCCTCAACATCAAGTGCCGGAAATCCGGGCTGCGCCCATCGCTGGCGGTAATGGTGGCGACGATCCGGGCGCTCAAGTTCCACGGGGGCGTCGAGCTCGACAAGCTGCGCGAGGAGAATCTGGAGGCCCTTGAAAAGGGACTGCCCAATCTAGAGCGGCACCTCAACAATCTGCGCAACCACTTCGGCCTGCCCTGCATCGTCGCCATCAACCGCTTCACCGACGACACGACGGCCGAGATATCGCTGCTCAAGAAGAAGCTCGCCCATCACGACGTCAAGGTGATCCTGGCGGATCACTGGGCCCGGGGCGGCGAAGGGGCACTCGATCTGGCTCGCGAGGTGGTGGAGAAACTTGACACTGTTCCGGCCGACCTGAAGTTTCCGTACGACGATCGCGATCCGCTGTGGAAAAAGATGAACACGATCGCCAAGCAGCTTTACGGCGCCAAGGAAATCGTGGCCGACACGAAGATTCGCGCCAAGATTCGCCACTACCAGGAGAGCGGCTATGGCCACTTCCCGGTCTGCTTTGCCAAGACGCAGTACTCCTTCTCCACCGATCCTCAGCTTCGCGGGGCACCGTCAGGGCACGTGGTTCCTGTGACCGACGTCAGGCTCTCGGCGGGCGCCGAGTTTCTGGTCGTCGTGTGCGGCAACATCATGACCATGCCCGGCCTGCCCAAAGAGCCAGCAGCGATCAACATCGACCTCGACGACAAGGGGAATGTGAGCGGCCTTTTCTGAGTTCCGCGTCACTAGGAACGGCCACTGGCTTGGGGCTGCGGACAGCCAGACACGGACGCTACCCGACAATTTCTCGAACGGCCCGGTGAGCCTGATCAATGGCCGGGTTAGTGTAGGCGGACCAGTCGGCATCGGAGTTGGCGATGCTGATCCTTCCAAACGGCTGGCGTGCCTTGACGCACGGACGTTCCTCTGCCGCCCAGTCCGGGTCGTAGAGCGAATTCTGCTCATAGGCATAACCATGGGGCCAGCGGTTCACGGTGATCGCCTCGATGTCCCGCGCCGGCTCAAAACCTCCCCCTGACAGGGCGCGACCCAGCTGGTCACGGATCTTCCGCTCGAACGTCTCAAAGGTCGTCGATAAGAGATCCAAGCGCCCGGCTTTGAACTGCTCCCGTGCCGGGCGACCGGGACTGGCGGGAACCCGCACCATGTGCACGACCATCGGCTCCTCGGGAGAGCTCGGGAAACGGTAGCTGCCCAGGCTCACCGGAAAATCCAGCGAGAAGCTGGAATGATACCCTGCCGGCGCGTAGACACGATGGATACCCAGCTTCTTGAAGGAGGTCCAGTTCCGGATCAGGACATTGGTGTAGACGAGCGGTGACTTGACCCCGTAAAGGAGCGCTTTCTTCTGGGGTTCGGGGATCTCCGGACACAGGAAAGGCACCATCGAGTTGTAGCAGGCGAGAACACAGGCCTTTCCGCGGACACGGTACGGCTTTCCGCCCCGGAGGTAGGTGACGATGACCTCCTTCGCCTTGCCGGGATCGCCGTCGTGGCGGGCACGCACCACCAGACTGTTGAGGCGGACTTTCACCGGGCGCGTCCCTCTGTCCAGCTTGCTGTAATCCACCCGGGCAGTGACAACATCTTCCATGGTCTGTCCCGGGACGGCATCCGGAATCAGCGACCGAACCAGCAGGCGGGCTATGGAGGCACCGCCGTCGGGAAAGTGGAAGATGTACGGTTCTTCACGAACGCCGGTGGTTTCGACTCCCATGCCTTTCAGTCCTGGATACCATCCAGTGCTGAGGCATTCGTAGGCCGGAACGGCGTCGATTCCTGTGCACCAGAATGAAAGCGTCAGGGATTGAAAGTAGCGTGCCACATCGGGGTGAGCTCTCACCACACCCAGAAGAAAATCACGGTAGCTGATTTTTCTCAAACGCGTCTTTTTTTCTTCGATGCTCAATTCCGGAAGATAATCGGTCTTTCCCTCGTAGAGGCGGACGATGTCTTTCCGGGCCTTTCTTGCGATCGGCGCCTTTGCGAAGTTCTTGGCTGAGGGATCTGAGCCCAGACCGGGCACCAGACGGTCAGTGCCGAAGGTTTCCTTATCAAAGAAAACCCCGTAGCTCAGACCGAGCGACCCGTACAGGTTCCGATCGAAGGCTGTGTAGAAACGCTTGACGTCGATTCCGATCTCCCGGAGGAGACCGGCGGCTTCGGGACTGTAGGTCGAGGGCCTGTCAATCGACTGTGTTCCTCCGTAGCCGATGAGCAGGCGGTCTCCATGGCGAAATTCGTTGCGCTTGGCGTGGCCTCCGAAGTCATCATGATTGTCCAGGACCAGTATTCTGGCTTTTTCTCCTACTGACTTCCGGTAGAAGTAGGCAGCCGCCAGGCCGCTGATTCCGCCACCCACGATTATCAGATCGTACGCCTCCCCGGTATCGGTGGCGGCAGCCGTATCGACCGGGAACCCGTCCCGGATCTTGTGGGCAGCCTCGAAGGAGCCGGGATGGCTGCCCCTCATACCAGTCAACGACGGCGGGTAGTAGTTCGGATCCGCCTCAGGGGCAAAGTCGGGGGCTCCGAGCGCGGTGATCCAACTCGATCCGACAATCGACCCGGTCACGGCAAGCGTCATACCGTTGAGGAAATCACGCCGAGTAATGGCGCGATCCATACCCAGTTCGCGGTCGTGCGAGTTCGACATCAACATCTCTTTCGAGAGAGATGAGTGTACACTATCCTTCTAACCCGGAACCGACCTGCTCGAGGGACCATCCAATGTCCGGAGAAGAGAACCGTTCGCTCAAAGGCAAGACCCTTTTCATCACCGGTGCCAGCCGCGGCATCGGCAAGGAGATAGCCCTGCGCGCCGCCCGAGACGGAGCTAACGTGGTCATCGCCGCGAAGACCGTGCGGCCTCACCCAAAGCTGCCCGGCACCATCGAGACCGCGGCCCGGGAGATCGAGGCGGCCGGCGGGCGGGCCCTGGCTTGCGCGACCGATATCCGCTTCGAGGAGCAGGTTGAGGCGGCAGTCTCAAAAGCCGTTGAGACGTTCGGGGGCATTGACATCCTGGTCAACAATGCGAGCGCCATCAGCCTGACCGGAACCCTGGAGACTCCGATGAAGCGCTTCGATCTCATGCATGGAGTCAATACCCGCGGCACTTTCCTGTGCTCGAAGATCTGTCTCCCGCATCTCATGCGCGCGGAGAACCCGCATATCCTGAATATCTCCCCTCCCCTCAACCTGGCTCCCAAGTGGTTTGCCCCTCACGCCGCCTACACCCTTGCCAAGTACGGCATGAGCCTGTGTGTGCTCGGCATGGCCGAGGAATTCCGGGACAAGGGCGTTGCCGTCAACGCCCTGTGGCCGCGCACCATCATCGCCACAGCGGCAGTCCAAAACTTGCTCGGGGGCGAGGAAGCCATGAAGCGCTGCCGCAAGCCGGAGATCATGGCCGACGCCGCACACGCCATCCTGACCCGTAACAGCCGGGAGTGCACCGGCCAGTTCCTCATCGACGAGGAGGTTCTCAGGCAGGAGGGTGAGAGCGATCTCGACCGTTACGCGGTTTCTCCCGGCGCTCCTCCGAGGCTGGACTTCTTCCTGGAATAGCGCCAGCAAACCGAGATCGGCACCTTCAGAGCGGTTCGAGGGTCACGGCGCAGAACTTGAACTCGGGGATCTTGGCGTGTGGATCGACCTTGTCGATCGTCAGGACATTGGCCGAGGCTTCGCGGAAATGAAAAGGAATGAAGACGCTTCCAACAGGGGTGCGCTCACTGAGTCTGGCTTTGAGCTCGATCTCGCCGCGCCGTGAGCGCACACGCACCCACTGGCCATCCGATACTCCGAGACGATCCCCGTCACCTGGATGTACCTCGACAAAAGCCTCCGGACTCAGGGCCGAGAGCACCTCCGAGCGCCGGGTCATCGTTCCGGTGTGCCAGTGCTCGAGCACGCGGCCGGTATTCAGCACGAAGGGGTAGGCCTCATCCGGTTCCTCCTGGGGCGGCCGGTAGTCGACCGGAACGAACTTCCCTCTCCCGGTAGGAAACTCCTTGTCGAACAGCACGCTGGTTCCGGGGTGATCCTCCGAGGGGCAGGGCCACAGGAGGCCCAGCTTTCCGAGCCGCTCGTAGGTCAGGCCGGCATGCGAGGGCGTCAGTCTACGGAACTCGTCGAAGATCTCCTCCGCGTTTTCGTAGTGCATCGGGTAGCCCATGCGAGTGCTCAGGTCACAGATCACTTCCCAATCGGGACGCGCCTTTCCCGGAGGATCGAGCACCTTGGGGCCGATTTGCACCCGCCGATCGGTATTGGTGTAGGTGCCCTCCTTCTCGAAAAACGACGACGCCGGCAGGATGACATCCGCGAACTCGGCGGTCTCGGTGAGGAAGATATCCTGGACGACGAGGAATTCGAGCGAGGAAAGTGCTCTGCGAACCTTGTTCAGGTTCGGGTCGCTCAGGAACGGATTCTCTCCCAGCATGAGCATGCCGCGGATGTCGCCCTTTAGAGCCGCACTGATGATCTCCGTCACGGTCAGGCCCGGGTTCGGATCCAGGGACACTCCCCAGGCCTTCTCGAACTTGCTGCGCAGGTCCTCCTGGCCGACCGCCTGGTAGCCGGGATAGACCATGGGAATGAGACCGGCGTCGGAGGCTCCCTGCACGTTGTTCTGGCCCCGCAGCGGGTGGAGGCCCGTCCCCGGCCGTCCGATATTCCCCGTCATCAAGCACAGCGAGATGAGGCAGCGCGCGTTGTCGGTGCCCGTGGTGTGCTGAGAGATACCCATGCCCCAGAAGATCATGGAGCGATCCACCCCTCCGTAGAGCCGCGCGGCCCGGCGAATCTGTTCGGCCTCAATGCCGCAAATTTTTGCAGCCTTCTCAGGAGGCCATTCCTTCAGCTTCGCGGCCAGAGCCTCGAACCCCTCGGTGCGCTCGCTCACAAAGCGATCGCGGACCATCCCCTCTTCGAGAATGACGTGCATCATGCCGTTGAGAAACGCCACGTCGGTGCCGGGACGGAACCGCAGGTAGAGGTCCGCATGATCAGCCATGGGCGGACGGCGCGGGTCAACCACCAGCAGGTTGGCTCCCCGTGCCTTCGCTTCCTTGAAGAACGTGGCTGCCACCGGATGGTTCTCGGTGGTGTTCGAGCCGATGATGAACAGCGTCTGCGCCTCGAGGGCGTCGGCGAACACGTTCGAGACCGCTCCCGAGCCAATGGTCTCGAGCAGCGCCGCCACGGATGAGGCGTGGCACAGGCGCGTGCAATGATCCACGTTGTTGGTTCCAAATGCCGCGCGCACGAGCTTCTGGAACAGATAGGCTTCTTCGTTGGAGCACTTCGCCGATCCGAATCCCGCCAGGGCCCCGGGACCATGCGTATCTTTGATCTCACCCAGCCGTGTGGCCGCCAGGTCGAGCGCCTCGTCCCAGGTTGCCTCGCGGAAAGACGGCAGCACCTCGTCATAGTCAACGATGCCGCCCGGCTTGCGGCGTTTCTTTCCAGCTACCACAGCGGAGAGCGGCCCCTTCGGATAGGCGCTCTCCTTGCGGATGAGCGGCACCTGCAGGCGCTGCGCGTGGGCGGCGTAGTCGTACCCGTAACGGCCCTTTACGCACAGGCGCCCCTGGTTCACGGGACTCTCTTCTCGTCCCGTTACCTCGACGACACGATCATCCTGCAC
>JAPUKU010000104.1 GCA_027295505.1 Acidobacteriota bacterium | reverse complement strand
ACATTGATGTCTCCGGAGACTGTCTCGAGGGTTCCTTCCGCCATGGAGCCGTCCCCCTCCAGAGTGATAGTGCCGTTCACCGCCGAGATTTCAACCTCACGGGGGATTCCGCTAATGTTGATGCTGCCGTTCACCGACTCCAGGCTCACCCGCCCGGCCAGCCCTTCCGTCTTGATCGACCCGTTGATTATCTCCACGAGGACGCGGCCCTTGCTGGGAACCCGCACCTCCAGGTTGGCTTCGGGAAGCCCGAATGACTCGAGGTCTGGTGTGACGTTGATCACGACGCGGTCTTCACCACCTTCCATCTGAAGGTTGTTGACTCCTCCCCCTACTTTGCCACTGACCTCCACTTTGGCTTCCTCCCAGCCGATCAGACTGATCGATCCGGAGAAAAGGTGGATCTCCACGGTTCCGGTCGCGGAGAGGGGCCGTTCGGCTTTGGCAGGCGCCAGAGCCTGCACAGGCGGCGGTGGAGGTGACGGCTCCGGCGGCGGCTGTGGAGGCTCCTGAGCCTGCAGGCTGCCTGCTGTGATCAGGAGAGCGAGGGTGAACACGGGTAGATGCTTCATGACGACACCTCTTTCAGCTTTGCGAGGGCAGGCGGGCAGCCTTCCTCAGCAGGTTAATTTTCTTCCGGTACATGGCAGTGAACACGGTTACATTGCGCGGATTGTCAGGGTCTTTCTCGAGCACGCTCCAGACTTCCTGAATGGCTTGATTGATGATGCGCAGGTTTTCCTCCACCACCGCCAGGTCCCGGGGCGACAGCTCTTCCCTGCGCCGATCGAGCTCCGCCTGAAGGTCATCCGTGGCTCGGAGGAATTCGGTCTCAGCCGCCCGCAGGGACACCAGCATAGCGGACTCAGACGGCAACACAGTGCGGCCCGTGGGCCCGGAGGGGTACCAGCCGGGGCCCATGAACAGCAGGGCGATGGCCGCCACAAGCAGCACGGCCGCGGCGGCCAGTCCGGCCCGCCACGGGGAGCCCGAGAGCTGGCGGATCCAGCCCGGGCGCCAATCGAGGATTGTGCTTCCGCCCGGCAGATTTCTCTTGATCCCCGGCCAGAGGTTCCGGGGAGGCTCCAGGCTCTCCGGCAACATCGATGTCTCCTGGCGCAGCCGGCGAATCGCATCGAAGGTTTCCCGGCATGCCCCGCACGATTCAAGATGTTGCTCCACCTCCTGCTGTCCGGCTCCGGCCAGCAGGCCGTCCAGAAAATCATTGAGACGTTCTTCCATATTTGCGCAGGTCGTCATCTCGTCAATGCCTCTCTGAGCAGCTTTCGTGCCCGGTGGAGCTGGGCTTTGGACGTGCCAGGGGTGATCTCCAGTTGGGTGGCGATTTCATCATGCCGAAACCCTTCAACGTCGTGCAGCACGAACACCTGACGGGCCCCGGGCGGGAGCCGGGCCATGGCGCTTTCGAGATCAAGCGCGGATCGGGGCTCAGATTTCCGGGAGGGTGATTCGAGGCGCGCCGGGTCATCCACGGCCATCTCCCATCTCGCGCGCCTGCCCCGAACGCGCCGGTCGGCGAGGACCACGTTGAGCGCCACCTTAAAAATCCATGAATGAAACTGCGTGCCGGGCTCGAATGTATCCAGTCGGTGCCAGACCCGCACGAAGGTGTCCTGGGTGAGCTCCTCGGCCAGTCCCGGATCCGTGGCCATCCTCCGGCACAGAGCGTAGACGCGACCCACGTGGAGGCGGTAAATGTGTTCAAACGCAAGCACATCCCCCTCTTGTGCCTTCTGGACAAAGTCATCCATCGCGGAGCATTTTCCCGAATAATCGATTGCATGAGCTTGCACCGAATCCATTTTCTAAGCAACTAGTCGTTGGCCTTCACCCAATAGAATGCCGCGGGAGACAGGATGGTTGGAATGTCGTTATACAATTCCACCTTCTCGCTCACCTGTTTATTAAGGAGGTCGGAAGAGGACCTGTCAATTGGGGAGGCCTATCATGGGCAAGCGCGGCCTTGGATTGAGCCCGGTGTCGCTGGCGATGGCCTGGAACGGTGCGTACGAGCCTCCCGATGGTGTCACCGAAGAGGTGCCGGGACAGGTCGCCGAGACGCGGTCAATCGGTGATGCTGCGGTGCCGATGCGGGAGGGTGTCCGGCTATTGGCGGACATCTATCTGCCTCAGGGAGGATGGCGACGGTGAAGGTTCGGCACGTTAAGGTCCAGAGCGGTGATGTGGTCCTGCTGGTGGGCACCATGAAGGGTCTGTTTCTCCTGCGCTCCGACCCGAAGCGTTCCTCCTGGAGTGTGGGAGGGCCGTACTTCCCGGGTCACTCGGTTTACGCGCTGGCTTACGATTCCCGTGGCGGTCGCCAGCGGCTCTGGGTCGGGGCCCACAGCTTGCACTGGGGCGCCGTTCTCCACTATTCAGACGACTTCGGAAGGACCTGGTCCCCGCCGGAGGAAGTCGATCTGAAGTTTCCTCAGGACACCGGTCTCTCCCTCAAACAGATCTGGCAGCTGGTGCCGGGAGGATCGCAGGAGCCGGACAGGCTCTACTGCGGCGTGGAACCAGCCTCACTGTTCACGACCGATGACGCGGGCCGTAGCTGGTCTCTCGTGCGCGGACTTCATGACCACCCTCATCGGCCACGCTGGGAACCGGGTGGCGGCGGACTCTGTCTGCATACGATCCTGCCTGACCCGGGAAATGCCCGGCGAATTTCCGTCGGGATCTCCACAGGGGGTATGTATCGCAGTGATGACGGAGGTGCTACCTGGAAGGCCCGCAACAGCGGAATCCGGGCTGACTTTCTGCCCGACAAGCAGCCCGAGTTCGGACAGTGCGTCCATAAGATCGTCCACCACCCATCCCGCCCGGAACGACTTTTTCTGCAGAACCACGGCGGTCTCTACAGGAGCGACAATGCCGGGGATACATGGCAGGACATCGGGCGGGGCGTCCCATCCGATTTCGGATTCGCCATGCTCGCGCACCCCCATCAGCCCGATACGATCTATGTCGTTCCTCTGGAATCAGATCAGTTCCGCTGCACGCCTGACCGGAAGCTGAGAGTTTATCGAAGCCAGAACGCCGGTCGGTCGTGGGAGCCGCTCTTCCGGGGACTGCCTCAACGCAACGCCATGGAGACCGTCCTCCGGGATTCCCTCACCGCCGATTCGCTGCAGCCCGCAGGAATTTACTTTGGGACTCGGAGCGGATTCGTCTACGGATCGGCCGAGGGCGGTGAGCGGTGGAAAGTCGTGTTGCGCGGACTGCCCCCCGTGGTCTGCGTCAAAGGTGTCGCGGTGGCCGAGCTTTCTCGCTGAGGGTTCTTTTCGACAGGAGCACCATGTCCATCGTCCTGTATATTCCTTCTCCTCTGCGCGCCTTCTCCAAGGAGAGAGGACAGGTAAAGATCGACACCACCCCTCCCACCGTGGGGGAGGCCCTGGAGTCACTTTGGTTGGTCTGTCCCGGTCTTCGGGAACGCATCATCACCGAACAGGGTGAAATCCGCCGTCATATCAATGTGTTCGTGGGTGACGAGAGCATTCGGTACACGGGAGGGCTGAGCACACCTCTATCGGGTGACGTCGAGATCTCAATCCTACCGGCGGTGAGCGGTGGCACAGGGTGAAGTCTATTTCCCCTCGTACGATACCCAGATTTTGCGCACTCCTTCAGGAACTTCGAAGGTACCTGACCAGCCCTTGGGAACAATCACGCCCTCTCCGGGGCCGAATTCCTCACGGTTGCCCTGAGCGTCAGTCAGCACGATCTTGCCGCTGAGCACGTACATCAATTCATCAATGGTGTACGGCTCCGGGATTTTCAGCGTACCCGGTTTGGCTTCCCACACACCCAGACCGAACTGGCCATCCGCGCTGGTGAAAAAGGTGTGTCCGCGCGCATCAAAGTTGCTGTGCTCCGGTTCATAAGGCTCGTACGATCCCAGGTTCCCGCCTCCCAACCGCTCAAGATCCAGTCTTACTAAGGAAGCAGGTTCCGCAGCATGAGATTCAGCGAATTTGAACTCGGAGAGAGCGGAGCCGACCAGAACCATTGCCGCGCTCCAGAGGATCAACAAGACCACGCCAGTGGGTCTCCGCCAACCAGACCGGGATGTCTCAGTCCATGTTTTCATCTCTTACCTCCTCAGGAAATCTCTGGGCCAGTGTCCGGGGAGAATATCACGTCCTGACCAGGATTTCAGGGATGCTTCCAAGGGGTTTGCGCGCAAACTGACGCAGCGTGCCTGCGCGGGAACGCCGATCGGGGTGGCGGGATACTAGTGGGCGCCTGGACAATGAAACGCCCGGCAGTCAGGACGGTGTGGCTACCGGGCGGTCTTCAGTTTCCAGAGATAAAATCGCTCACGGCACTCGACGATCTATCGTCTAGAGTCGGACCTCCATGCCGCTCCCGTTTCATTCCACCGGAGCAAAGTTGGCGTGCACGAGCATCCACTTTCCATCCTGTTTCGTGAAGACCCGGGTTGACTTGGAGGTTAAGGGCTCGACCTTGCCATTCTCGTCTTTTGTGGAGCCGGTGAAGTTATAGGTGAGGATGGCGACCTCACCATAAACTTGTACCTTTGGGTTGGCCATCTCCGCTGCCACGAGGCTAGTGCTGCTGCCTACAGATGCTCCGAGCCGCATAGCGATTTCCTTGCCGTCCAGCCGGGTGGCAGAGTCTCGATTAAACTCCGTGTAATCGTCAGCCAGAATCTTTGATGCAGCCTTGGTATCTTGCTTAATCGCGTCGGCCCACTGCGCTTTGGTTAATTTGATCACTTCCTCAGCAACATCATGGGAACCAGCCTGGGCAAACGACACCACGCTCAGAACAGCCACTGCCATGATCACAATCAATGATTTAAATCGCATCAGATTTCTCCTTTCTTCCAGCAGCCGCTTGATTTGGATTCAGACTTCCGGTTTGTCAGTGAGGAATCGGAGTGGGGGGCGGGTGGGGGACGCACATGGCGAGGCTGCTCTGT
>JAPUKU010000103.1 GCA_027295505.1 Acidobacteriota bacterium | reverse complement strand
GTTGACATAGGATAAGAACTCATGTGCCTCGAGGAGCGTCGGCTGCGCGCTGACGGCGCGCTCGAGGTAGCTCCGCGCCTCCTGCAGGTCACCCTTCATGGCGTGCAGGCGCCCGAGCTCCGTCAGGGCCATCGCCTGCTGCGGTTCCAGCTCGACGGCCTTCTTGAACGACTCGATCGCCGCTGCCAGACGTCCCATCCGGGAGAGAGCCAGGCCCAGGAAAGCATGAAGAATCGGTTGTTTCGGATCGATGTCGATGGCGGTTTCGAAGTCCACAATTGCCTTGGCCGGCTCATTGTGGTCCAGGTGAAGCAGACCCTGGCGTCCGTAATTGCTGAACAGGGCACTTTTCTCACGCCTCTCGAGATCCTGGCGCTGGAGCTCGTCAAAGCGAGCCCTGAACTGCCCAGCACCGGCAGCGTCGCCAGCGCGCTCGAGAACGTCCGCGAGCGAGTAGTATCCGCGCGCATATTCCGGATCCAGATCGATCACTTTTCGCAGGTAGCGCTCTGCCTCGGCCAGGTTGTCAAGACGCTGGTAGGTGAGAGCCAGCTGGTAAGCGACCACCCGCCTGAAGGTCCGCGGTGTCTCGGAGGAGATCAGAGCCATGGAGCGGGACAGCTCCTTGAGTGCCTGCTCGTACTCCCCGCGCTGGTAGAGGAGGTGTCCGATGTAATAAGGCGGCTCGCTCCACTTCGGATCGGCGGCCGCAACTTTCCTGAACTCGACCAGTGCTTCATCGAACCGAATCTGTTCGCGGAGCACCTGTCCCAGATAATATCGGGTCTGCAGATCATCCGGGGCCAGCTCCAGTCCCCGCCGCAGCGACTCCTCGGCCTGCTTGTAGCGATGCCGGTTCTGGTAGGTTCTACCCAGGTGAAGCTGAATGCGGAAGCTGCGTGGGTCCAGGCGGGCAGCCTCCAGGAACGCCTCCTCGGCAACATCGAAGAGTTCCAGATCGAATGCCGTCCGGCCGCGGTTGAACAGCTGGCGGAAGCGCTCCGCCTCCTCGTGGGTGAGCCCGGAGGCCATTTGTGGGGCCATGACCAGGGCCGCGAGGAGGAGCACTACAGCAGGACAGTGCCTGTATAAAAGCATGCTCATCGAATCTGTTTATCTTAGCAGACCCTCCAGGACTGCTCCATGAAGGCGCCGTCGTGCGGGAGCCCCTTCAGATGGGCGTTGGCGCTTCTTTTGACCTGGTCGCCAATACCCTATAATAGTTCGCTGAAATGCTGACTGTGGCCCGGAGATTCTGAGACATGCAGCTTGGGAAAGATCTTGTGACACTTCGAGTTCGCCTGGCCAACGTGCCCGGAACGCTGGGCTCCCTGGCCACCGAGGTGAGCCAGGCGGGCTCCATCGTGCAATCGATCGACATTATTGAAGCCGGAACCGGGCACATCATCCGTGATGTCACCATCAGCGTGGACGGTGATGAACATCTGGAACGCGTGCTGGAGAAGGCTCGAGGCCTCTCCCCGGCGGTCGAGATCCTGCGGGTCGTCGACCGCATCCTCGCCCTCCACCAGGGCGGGAAGATCGAGATCGCGCTCAAGCAGTCGGTGAAGAACGCCCGGGATCTGGCCCGGGTGTACACACCGGGGGTCGCCAAGGTCTGCCGCCTCATTCACCGCTTCCCCGAGAAGTTTTACGATTACACGATCATTCCCAACACCG
This sequence comes from Acidobacteriota bacterium, assembly GCA_027295505.1. Classification (GTDB taxonomy): domain Bacteria; phylum Acidobacteriota; class Polarisedimenticolia; order JAPUKU01; family JAPUKU01; genus JAPUKU01. The sequence continues at coordinate 3,775 of JAPUKU010000103.1, read as the reverse complement.
TGGCCGTGATCACCGATGGTTCGGCCGTCCTCGGCCTCGGCAACATCGGCCCGCGGGCGGGAATGCCCGTCATGGAGGGCAAGGCGATGATCTTCAAGCGCTTTGCCAACATCGATGCCATCCCCATCCTGCTCGGCACTCAGGATACACGCCAGATGATCGACGCCATCGTGGCCATCGCGCCGACGTTCGGCGGCATCAACCTGGAAGACATCGCGGCGCCGCGCTGTTTCGAGATCGAGCGCGAGCTTCGCGAGCGTCTGGACATCCCGGTCTTTCATGACGATCAGCACGGGACCGCCGTGGTGACCCTAGCGGGCCTCATCAACGCCCTGCGCGTCGTGGGCAAGCAGTTTGAGGGAATCTCCGTTGTCATCAGCGGCGCGGGCGCTGCAGGGAACAGCATTGCACGCATTCTCCATCACATGGGCATACCGGACATTGTGCTGTGCGACTCGAAAGGCGCCATCTCCGAATCCCGCACCGACCTGGGAGAGGATAAGCGCGAATTGCTATCGTTCACGAACAAGCGAAAGGCCTGCGGCTCCCTCGCCGAAGTGCTCAAGGGCAGGGACGTGTTCATCGGCGTATCCGCCCCCGATCTCGTCACGCCGGAGATGCTGAAATCCATGGCAAGGGACCCCGTGGTGTTCGCCATGGCCAACCCGGATCCCGAGATCCTGCCCCACAAGGCAGCTGGAATTGCGCGCGTAATGGCGACTGGACGATCGGATTTCCCGAACCAGGTCAACAACGCCCTTTGCTTCCCCGGGATCTTTCGCGGCGCTCTCGATGCGCGGGCGAGACAGATCAATGACGAGATGGAAATCGCCGCTGCCCGGGCGATTGCCGATCTGATTCCCGATGATCAGCGTCACGAGGAGTACATCATTCCGAGCGCTTTCCATCCTGACCTGAGCGCGGCGGTAGCACGGGCTGTGGCAAAAGCTGCCGTGCGCTCGGGGGTCGCCCCCTCTGCCGCGAACGCATGAACGTTTTACGGCTCTTTAATTCGGTGCCCCGACGATGCCTTCACTGAAAATTCTTTGCTGGGGTGACTCAGAGAAGCTGTTTGCAGGACGGGATTCGTTCCTGTGCCGTGAGGACTGCGAGGTCCTGCTGGCCTCCTCGATGCGTGAGGTCCTCGAGCTCGCCCAGCAAACCCGCCCGAATGCAATCCTCATCGATCACGATCTGGCCGGGCAGGAATGTGAGAGCCTGTGCCGCAGCCTGAAGAAGGGCCGCCGGACCTCCGGCCTGCCGGTCATCGTGATGACATCGGTGGAAGCAGCCGATCCTCCGCCCAAGCTGGAAGGGGTCGTGGAGATCCTGCAACGGCCCGGCCAGAATGAGATCTCGCAGGCGCTGGCGCGCGCCATCGGCGTCGCCGCCCGCAAGTTCCCACGCTTCCAGATGGAAGCCCCCGCGCGGCTGCAAACTGAGGAAAGGGAAGGTGAGATCGACTCCAGAGCCCTCGACATCAGCCTCGAAGGGGTGCAGCTAGAGGTCGACCAGCCTTTCAAGCTCGGCTGCCAGGTTCAGGTGTCGCTGAGCCTGCCCGTCGGCAGGGAGCCCCTGAGCCTCCGGGCAAAGGTCGTGCGCATCCTTGCGGATCCAATCTGGGGCAAGAACCGCCTGGGCCTGCAGTTCCTGCAACCGGATGAGGCCACCCTCACCCGTCTGCAGACGCTCCTGCAGAGTTTGGCCGAGGCCCAGGAAAAGCTCTCTTCCCCGCAACCTGACGAACCCCGGAACCGTTACATCTTCTAGACTGTACTTAGAGGGACACCCCGCAGCAGGAGGCGAGGTGTTCAATGACTTCCCCTACCTTGCTGTTCGGAGTGGAGGCTCCCGAGGTAAGGCCCACCGTTACCGGTCCATCCGGCAGCCAGTCACGCGTCAGAATGGACTTATGGAAATCGACCGATTTGTGGCGGATCTCCCAAGCACTCAGGACACCTGAGGCATCCTCGATGTGATACGCGGGGAATTTGCGGGCGGCAATCTCCGCCAGGTGGGAGGTGTTGCTGGAATTAAACCCGCCCACGACAATCATCAGGTCGAGCTTTTCCTCGAGCAGTTCGAGGACCGCATCCTGGCGCTCCTGGGTGGCGCTGCAGATTGTGTCGAACGACCGAAACCGACGGGCCGTCTCCGCCTCGCCCCAGCGCTGGATCATCGCCTTGCGCAGCACCTCGCTGATCTCTAGCGATTCTGACGAGAGCATCGTTGTCTGGTTGGCGAGCCCGATGCGTTCCAGGTGGCGCGCGGGATCGAATCCGGGCGAGGTGGCGTCACGATGGCGCTCCGCGAACGCCTGCGGGTCGGCCTCCTCGGTAATCACCGCAGCGGTCTCGGCCGTCTCTTGCAGATCGCGTAGGACGAGATACTGGCCACCCTCAGGAGCCTGGGCGCGTGATGCCGTGGCGCGTGTCTCTTCGTGCCAGTACTTGCCGTGGATGACCGAGGTGAAACCCTCCCGGGCATAGCGGTCGACGTTCTTCCACACGTTGAGAACCGACCCGCAGGTCGTGTCCACCAGAATGCACCCACGCTTACGAAGCAGATCGAGATCGCGCACCGGCACACCAAAAGCGGGGATGATGACCACGTCTTCGGCCCCGACCCCGGCGTACGGCTCTGCAGAGGTCGCTGTAGAGGTGCCAGCCCCTCCGCTCCCGGCTAGCCGGAGGCTGTTTCCCTTCAGCTGAATCAGGGGTTCGGGGGGATCCAGGAAGATGATGCCCATGTCACGGAGGCGACCGTTGACGTTCGGGTTATGGATGATTTCCCCGATCAGGAAAAGCCGCCGGTCAGGAAACTGCGTGCGTGTCTCGTAGGCATATTCCACCGCACGATCCACGCCATAGCAGAAGCCAAACTGCTCCGCCAGACGCACCGTGAGGCGCCCGCGAGACAGCCGGTAGCCGGCGGCACGGATGTCCTCGACCAGCTGGCTGTGGTAATCGTTGCGGAGCGGCGCCTGAATGACCTGTTTGAGGCCAAATCCGCGCCGGTGATAACGGGTTTCTTCCTGTGGCATGGCTCATCATTATACCCGACAGCCTGGATCTCCGCCGACCCACCACTCAGCGGTGCTCTGAGAGCATGGCAGCCCCGCCCCTTGAGACACGGCTCGCGCCGGCACCGCCTGCGCTCGCCTCTCCCTCGTTCGCCACCCACTACGCGGGTCCCCGGCGCACTCAGGGATGGTCTCTCGGAACGGGGCTGCCATGCTCTTGCACATCTCACAAGAGCGACTGACCGCGAATCTACAGATCGCTGTCCGTTCTGATCAGCCGCAGGAAATCACGCATGTAGATCAGAAGGCAGGGTGCGACCCTGTCTAGATCTCCTGTGAGCGGCGGCGCATGAGGAACTCGATTCCGGTCCAGCGCAGCAGCTTGCGCCAGCCGTGTACGGAGAGAAAGCGCACCAGATCGGCGAGCCGGTCGAAGAGCAGGAGCGTCGCGAAGATCCGCCTGCGCTCGGCGGCCACGTCTCGCAGCGGCTCGAGAGGCCTCTCTCCCCGCACCTGCTTCAGCAGGAACCTCTGCAGGGACCGCAGCTCCGTGCGGTGCTCCGCCGGCTGAAGGCTGTTGCCGAAGACCCGTTCCTCGTAGGCGGCCGCGAACCACAGCGCCGTGCGCCCCCGGCAGCGTCGGGCCCGATCGGCGACAGAGGGCCAGTCCAGCTTCCAGCAACGCGCCATGCAGCGCAGATCCATGAGCCACACCAGGCGCGGAGTGTGAAAGTGGCGGGCCAGGTGTACGGC
>JAPUKU010000102.1 GCA_027295505.1 Acidobacteriota bacterium | reverse complement strand
TTCGGCTGACAAGGCGCATGCGGATGTCAAAGATGTGTACGGAAGCATGAAGGAGAAATTCGGGCGGATGCCGAACTTCTTCGCAGTGATGGCCCATCGTCCCGCGGTCCTGAAGAACTTCCTGCCGCTGTATGGCTCGGTTCTGAATGAAGGGACCGTCGAATCAAAGTACAAGGAGATGGCCTACCTGAAGACGGCGCTGCTGAACGGTTGCGAGTATTGAACGCGCGCCCACACCGCTTCGGCGAAGCGGGTTGGCGTGACGGAGGAGCAGATCAAGGCACTCCCGTTTTACCGGGTGAGCAAGTTGTTCGACGAGAAGGAAAAGGCCACGATACTCTATGCCGAGCGGATCACCCGCGGCGCCGCGGCCATTCGCTCCGGTACGCTGGAGGAGCTTCGGAAGTACTATAGCGAGGATCAGATCGTGGAGTTAACCCTGGTCATTTGCGTGGCAAACTTCACCAACCGATTCAATGACGCTCTGCAAGTGGAGCCTGATCTCGGCTAGTTCCTCCCGCTCGAGGGGGAGGCTCCGTGTTGTCGTATATTGGTGCCTGATCCGAATGGCACAGAGCAAAGGAGGAGGCACAACGCGATGGGAACTTTTCATAAGGTTGCCGAGGTGGGTGAGTTGGCGCCAGGATCCTGCAAGGGAGTCGACGTGAGTGGGCAGCAGATCGCACTTTTCAACATTGATGGAACCTATTATGCGATCGGAGGTACCTGCACGCACCGGGGGGGCTCCCTCTCCGAGGGGACGGTCGAAGGGACCACGGTCACCTGCCCGCTGCACGGAGCCGAGTTCGACGTGACGACAGGCAAGAACCTGACGCCGCCGGCCCCGGGGGAGGTGCCTTCCTACAAAGTACGCGTCGAGGGAGACGAAATACAGATTGAGGCCCCCTGAGATCAACCCGTAGCAGACCGATGCTCCACTAACGCACACTCGCGCGGCGGATGGAGCCCGCTCTTCCGGGCTTCCATGTTTCGATAGTGAATCAATCCGCAATCTGCCGATCAGCGGATCGTCCAACGCTATGGAATTTGAAGACAGTTCGCCACACGGTTCGCACCAGGTGGTCACCGTCGGCGGCGGCTTCGGTGGGCTTAACGCCGTACGCTGCCTGAAGAACGCCCCAGTGGACGTCACCCTGATCGACCGGCGTAATTTCCACCTGTTTCAGCCACTTCTCTACCAAGTGGCCACTGGGGCGCTGTCCCCCGCCAATATCGCAGCGCCGCTCCGGGCAATCGTGAAAAAGCAGCAGAATGCCCGCGTCTTGCTGGGTGAGGTGACCGACATTGACGTCGCGCGGAGGAGGGTCACCGTTGGCAACAGCAAAGTCCGGTACGACAGCCTCGTCGTCGCGACGGGTGCGCGGCACCACTATTTCGGAAACGATCGGTGGGAGGTCTTGGCTCCAGGATTGAAGACGGTCGAAGACGCCACGGAGATTCGCCGTCGCATCCTGCTCGCATTCGAGCGCGCGGAGCAGGAATCCGATCCAGAGAAACGCCGGGCCTGGCTGACCTTCGTCATCGTGGGAGGGGGAGCCACCGGTGTCGAACTCGCTGGTGCCCTCGGAGAGCTGGCGCATCACACACTCAGGAGAAACTTTCGCACCTTCGAGCCCGCCGCAACCCAGATCATCCTAGTGGAGGGGACGGAGCGTGTCCTGCCCACCTACCCCGCCTATCTGTCAACGCGGGCCGCGGCCGCTCTTCTGCGTCTAGGGGTTACACTGCGCACCGGAGCGATGGTGACTGAAGTGAAATCCGACGCGGTTACTGTCAAGAACGGCGGAAGTCTTGATCGGATCGCGACACACACCGTGCTCTGGGCTGCCGGGGTTAAGGCCTCACCCCTTGGCCGTATCCTGTCGGAGGCCACCGGAGCCGCGCTGGATCGTGCAGGGCGGGTGATCGTGGGACCGGATCTCAGTCTGCCGGGCCATCCCGAGATCTTCGTGATCGGCGATCTGGCTCTCTTCAGAGACCGCATGGGTGAGCCTCTCCCGGGCGTTGCCCCAGTCGCCATCCAGCAGGGACGCTACGTCGCCACCCTCCTGAGGCGACGGCTGCAGGGGGAGGGACTGCCGCCCTTCCGGTACCGGGACCACGGGCAGCTAGCGACGATCGGTCGCGCCGCCGCGGTGGCCGATTTCGGCCGCATCCGGTTCTCAGGCTACTTTGCCTGGTTGACTTGGCTCTTCGTCCACCTCATGAACCTGGTGCAGTTCGAGAGCCGCCTTCTGGTATTCATGCAATGGTCCTGGAACTATCTGACCCGGAACCGGTCGGCACGACTCATTACGTCCAGTCCTCCCCCTCCCTAGTCGCATAGTATTCTTGTTCTAGAATAACCGCTCCGGCCGGACCTCCCCAGGCAATCTGAAGCCGTCCAAGTCCTTTCGTCTGGGTGTCTCTAGTGGTTTAATTCTCACTCCCGGAAACAGCTATCCCGTCTCCCACGGCCTCAAATCCCAACCATCTTCCGTGCCGTAGGTGCTCGAGCGCCGCGTTCTACTGAGATAGGATCACCATCGACGCAGCAGGAGCGGAGAATGAAACGACATCCTAGCCTTCAACCACTGTCCCGCGACCATCACGAGGCGCTGCTTCAGGTCCAAATGCTGCGGTCGGCGGCGGAGGGCAGCCCCGACGATCGACGGGTTGCACGGGTGAGTTTCCGGGATCTGTGGGATGGTTGGTTCCGTGACCATCTCGACCTGGAGGAACGGCGGCTACCGCCGCTGATCCCAGCGGCGGGCGACGTTGACCGCCTACGGAAGGAGCATGACGACATCCGCTTTTTAGCCGAAGAATTTGTTCGCGGAGCAGCGGAAGCAGAGCCTGCCGGCGCCCTCATGCTCCGGCTGGCCGAGAGGCTTCACGATCACATCCGCTGGGAGGAGCGTCAACTATTCCCTGCCATCGAGCAGGCGACCGGGGAAGAGAAACTCCGCTCACTCGGGGTGGAGACGAAAATCGCCGAGGCGGGGCGCCCGCGTTCCTGCCGGCCGAAGCCCTGAACCACCCGCAGACCCGTCCATGCAAGGAACTCGTTCCGGCCCGGGCACCTGCGCCCCGATGACAGATCCAGCTATCATGCACTGGTGGAACGAGAGGGTGGATCCCATGTCGCGCCCGAAGAATGCTCTTTGAACGGAGACATTCCGATCTTTGGTGCGGACAGCGGATCTAACGAGACTTCAGCTCTCGCAACAGCGGGCGCCTCGAGTGGGGTCGGGTGTCCATGCCAAAAACTCGATCCATCCCGATCGGCTGCGTCGCGATGACCAATTCAGCGGTCATGCGCGGGTGAACGGGGATGAGGAATCGAGCTTTCTTGGAGAAAAGAGCGAGGACGACAGCCCAAATGACCCGGAGAAGGAGCATCGGCACGTCTTATGCCCAGGAATCGGAATCGGTGCCGGAGTAAAAGCCGATTGGCAAGTCCCAGAATCTAAAGGTCGGACGAGGTTATTGGTAGGCACAACTGATCAACACGACCGTGATCTTGGTGTTCCGAGGGTGCCAGTTGGATTCTCCGGCTGAGGCCCTCATCACCCTTTCTCTTTGCCTCTTCATATTCGGTCTGGCGTCAGCTCCAAGTTCTATTGTCATAGCGTCCCGCTGAGCAGGAGATCGCGTTCCACCGGTCTCACCTTAGCCTTCCCAGGTCATCAGCCAGAATGCGTGCTCATGGCGCATCACCGCATTGAACGCTGCTTGCTGCCCGGGGTGAGGATGACGGTCGGCGATCTTCATCAGTTCGGCGACATAGTTTTTGAACTCGGGATTGGTCCAACGGTCGATGAACTCAGCGTAGGGACCCTCCGCCCTCAGCTGGCCCCAGGCAACGGTGTAGGCCACCTCGACCCCATAGAGGATGGCGAGCAGAACCTCGAACGGTCGAGAGTAGGCGGAGGCGATCAAG
>JAPUKU010000101.1 GCA_027295505.1 Acidobacteriota bacterium | reverse complement strand
CGCCGCTACATCACCCGCTGGCGGCTGGAGAAGAAGAATCCCAAGGCAAAGTTGTCCGAACCCGTTAAGCCGATTGAGTACTACGTCGATCCGGCCACCCCGGCCAAGTGGGTGCCCTACATCAAGCGCGGCATCGAGAAGTGGCAGCCGGCGTTTGAAGAGGCCGGCTTCAAGAACGCCATCGTCGCTCGCGACGCTCCCACGCCCGAGGAGGACCCGGACTGGAGCCCGGAAGACGCCCGCTACTCGGTGATTCGCTGGCTGCCTTCGACTGTCCAGAATGCCATGGGTCCTCACATCCATGACCCCCGCACGGGAGAGATTCTGGAGGCAGATATCAAGATGTACCACAACATCATGAACCTGCTGCGCAACTGGTACTTCATTCAGGTGGCTCCCCTCGACCCGCGCGCGCAGAAGTTTCCCCTGCCCGACGATCTGATGGGAACTCTGATCGAGTACGTGGTGGCGCACGAGGTCGGCCACACCCTGGGCTTCCAGCACAACATGAAGGCCAGCTCCACCTACCCGATCGAGAAGGTGCGCGACCGCAAGTGGGTCAAGAAGATGGGCCACGTCGCCACCCTGATGGACTACTCGCGCTTCAACTACGTGGCGCAGCCGGAGGACAAGATTGACGTAGCCGATCTCATCCCTGGCATCGGCCCCTACGACAAGTGGGCCACCCGGTGGGGCTACAAACCCATTCCTAGTGCGACAACGCCGGACGAGGAGAAAGAAACACTCGACCAATGGGCCCGGGAACAGGACCAGACCCCCTGGTTCCGCTTTTCGACCGCTACTAAAGTATGGGGAACCGACCCCGGCGAACTGACCGAGGCGGTGGGGGACGCCGATGCGGTCGAGGCTACCAGGCTGGGCCTGAAAAACCTGGAGCGGGTTGCCGGCATGTTGTTAACCGCCACCACCCAGCCGGGCGAACCCTACGACGACCTGGAGGAGCTGTACGGGCGATTACTCGGTCAGTGGGGGCTGGAGATGAGGCACGTGGCCGCCCTTGTCGGCGGTTTCGATTCACGGCAGAAGCATGGCGGGCAGGACGGGGTTCGGTTTGAGCTGGTGCCGCGCGAGAAGCAGGCCGCCGCGGTGCAGTTCTTGAACCAGCATGCCTTCCAGACGCCGACTTTCCTGATCAACCCCGAGATCCTGCGCCGCATCGAGCCGGTGGGCGTGCTGGGGCGCATCAAGAGCAGCCAGCAGGGCGTGCTGAATTCCCTCTTGAGTTCTTCCCGCTTCGCTCGACTGGTCGAGCAGGAAGCAATCGACGGCGCCCGCGCCTACCGCCCGACTGAATTCCTGGCAGATGTGCGGCAGGGAATCTGGAGCGAGCTGGGCTCGAGCTCGGTCAAGGTCGATGCCTATCGCCGCAATCTGCAGCGGGCCTATCTGGAGACCATGGACAACAAGCTCAACGGCGGACAGGCCGTGACCGACGACGCCCGCCCCTTCATTCGCGGTGAGCTGCGCGCGCTGGATGCGGAGATTGAGCGCGTACTGGCCCGCTCAGCAAACCGAGCTACCCGCCTGCATCTGGAGGATGCGCGGAATCAGATTGCCAAAGCACTCGATCCCAAGTTCGCCCGTTCCGCGCCCGCTACAGGGCGGACGGGACGGCGCGGTCTGAGGGACGAGCCGGTGCCCGATCCCTTCAGCGTGATGGGCGAATTGCAGACCTGCTGGCCTGACTACACGATACCGCGCCGGGAGAACTAGGCGTTCAGGGCGCTCCGCAAGATGCCACAGCAGCGCTGCTGACAGGAAGTGGCGCTGTCTTGGTCAAGGAGCGCCCAAGCCGCTGATTTATCATTGTGCGTCGCAGGAAAAAGGAGTGTGTTAATGAGAACGAAGTCCCTGCTGTTGACGATACTCACGCTGTTGTTGTTCGTGCCGTTGGGGTTCGCGCAGATGCACGAACCGGTGGATCTGGACGCTCTTTACAAAATCAAGAACGAGGGCCTGAAGCGCTCCCAGGTGATGGACACCCTGAGCTACCTGACCGACATCCACGGCCCGCGATTGACCAACTCGCCTAATATGCGTAAGGCGGCCGAGTGGGCCGAAGGGCAGCTCCGCGAGTGGGGCCTGGAGAATGTTCACCGCGAAACCTGGCCGTTCGGGATGGGCTGGTCGAACGAGCGCTTCGTCGCGCACGTCATCTCCCTGCAGCGGTATCCGCTGATTGGCGTCCCGCTGGCTTGGACGCCGGGCACGAAAGGGGTCGTGCAGGGCGAGGTGATCTATGCCCCGATTAAGCGGGGGGGAGACGAGGAATACTTCGAGGAGTACAAGGGCCAACTGAAGGGGAAGATCGTCCTGCTCTCCAAGCTGCGCGAATTCAAGCCTCCCTTCAAGGCCACGGCGCGGCGCTGGACCGAGGAGGAACTGGCCGAGTTGGCGGAGCAGAAAGTCGGGGGCGCACGGCCAGCCGATTTCCGTTTCCGGAACCGCAAAAGAGTTGAACAGCAGGCCAAGGCCAGGGCCAAGGACAAGGACAAGGACAAGACTAAGGCCAAGACCAGGTGGGAATTCTATGAGGAAGAGGGAGTGTTGGCGGTGGTTAGCATGAGTTCTTGGGACGCCGGCATCCTGCGTGTAGGCGGCGGTGGGTCGCGCCAGCCGGACGAGCCTCGCGGTCCGGTCAGGTTCATGCTGTCCGCCGAGCACTACGGCCGTATCGTTCGCACGCTGAGGAAAGAGATCCCGGTCGAGATGGAGCTCGACATCAAGAACACCTTCCACCAGAAAGACCTGGATTCTTTCAACATCATCGCGGAGATACCGGGGACGGATAAGTCCGACGAGGTGGTGATGCTGGGCGCGCACTTCGACTCGTGGCACGGCGGCACCGGCGCGACCGACAACGGCACCGGGTCGGCGGTGATGATGGAGGCGATGCGCATCCTGCAGGCCTCCGGGCTTCCGATGTGCCGGACGGTGCGCCTGGGACTGTGGACCGGAGAGGAGCAAGGACTGCTGGGCTCGCGCGCCTATGTCAAAGAGCACTTCGCCGACCGCAAGACGATGGAGTTGAAGGCCGAACACGAGAAATTCTCGGTCTATTTCAACATTGACTACGGCGGCGGAAAGATTCGCGGCATCTACATGCAGGAAAACGAAGCCGCCGCACCGGTGCTGCGCGCCTGGTTGAAGTTGTTCAGGAACATGGGTGTGACCACCCAGGCCATTCGCAATATCGGCGGAACCGACCACCGAGCCTTCGATGCGGTCGGACTGCCCGGCTTTCAATTTATTCAGGACCCGATGGACTATTTCACGCGCACCCACCACTCCAACATGGATACTTATGAACGCGCGGTGGCGAGCGATCTCAAGCAAGTGGCGGTCATCGTGGCCACGTTCGCCTACCAAGCCGCGAACCGTGAGCAGCGCTTCCCCCGCAAACCCTTGCCAAAACCGCGTCCTCCGCAAGAGGGACGGAAACAATAGCGCCAGCGGAAGACGGTCTTAAGCGGCCGAAATCGGCTGGGAGGTTGCGTCTCTAAACACCGCGGGACTAATGCAATTGAGGCGAGAAAGCATAGTCCCCTCTATAGCAAGTAGGCTTGTCGGCCTATCCAAGTCTCCTTTTGAGCGACCATCAGCCCCTGTTACAGCGAAAGCAACCAAGGCGTATTGATGGTCGCCCGAGTCTGGGTGGGAATTACACGGGAAGCGCTTGCCCGCCGTGGCGGGCAGGCCTGCGAATATCTCGCCTACCTGAACCGGACCCGGGTGAAGGAGCAGCGAGCGCGGGAGGACAACCGGGGCGTGTACGTCTTGCAGCGGGTGTGTGGGGGCCGGGCGGAGTTCGTGCTGCTCTCGCTGTGGGAGTCGATGGAAGCGATCCGAAAGTTCTCGCGGGGCGAGCTCGAAAAGGAGGCTTCCTATCCCGCCGACAAAGACTTTCTGCTGGAGTTCGATTCGAAGGTCACCCTCTACGAAGTCCTGGTTCAGCCCTAGACTCAAACCCGGCGCTCCTCGTCTTCCGGTTTAGGCACGCCGGCTGATCTTCTGATTGCCCAAACCAGAGGCCTGTTCGCACCGTAGTATCCAATATCTTCAGTCTCAGAGCATTCCTGGCCAGTCCAGCGAAGATCGGTATCTTGCTTGAGTCGCCAAGTGCTCTAGGCGGCGGTCAAGTGGCAAGGCTCCCGGCAGTCCTGCAGCTTAGCAATGCAGCGCGGGGTTTTGTCCGGCGC
>JAPUKU010000100.1 GCA_027295505.1 Acidobacteriota bacterium | reverse complement strand
GCGGTCCGCACGGGCGGGGCACAGCTTCACATAGCCATGATTGATGGCCTGCCGAATGATCGGGTAAATCTCCTCACGGCTGATGTTGTAACCCTGCGTGCTGAGCCAGTCGGCCAGGGCGTTCGTGCTCCATTGTTCCGTGAAGAAACGATCGACAACGCCATACATCAGGTTTCCGGGCAGGTTACGACTGCGCAAGAGAGGCCTCCTACAGTTGAGCGGACACTCGTGGATTGGGGTGTGGGTACCTACGGCGGTGTCAAAGTGATTAGATTGTAAATCAGATACTTACAGAATTAATGATTGTATAAGATTGTGGTAATTAACTGACCTAAAAGATGTTACCATTGAAATCACGCCCTCATAGTCGTACAGTAGCTCCCGCCAAAGCTTCTTAAGTATCAGTTGACGATACTGTAGCACAATCGCCCGGACTGTCAAGGCCGGCTTCTGACGGGAGTTTCCACGTGGCCCACCTGTGGGTTAAATCTGAAGACCGGGAGTGGGCGCTTCTCCCACTCGAGGCCGACGGCTTTTGTCTCTCCAGCCATCCTCCCCGGCTTCTTGATCAGGAGAGGCAGATGCTCAGCGAGCAGGTAGCCCTGTTCCGCGAGCGAGGGGGGGTCCATGAGAGCTGGATACTGCTTTGCGGTGCCCGTAAGCAGGTTTCAGTGAATGGTTTTCCTCTGGTGGCCGGCATCCGCGTCCTGAGCGATCGAGACGAGATCCGGATCGAAGGGGCGGGCACCCTGTTCTTTTCCGGCGAGAAGTTAGCCCGCGTCGAAGCATTTCCCGGCGGTGACTCAACCGTCCACTGCGCACGTTGCACGCGCGAGCTGCACGCGGGCACCCCGGCCGTAAGGTGTCCTTTTTGTGCACTTTGGCACCATGAGGAGGAGGGTTCGCTGTGCTGGACCTACGACGGTAGCTGTGCGGAGTGCTCGCATTCGACCAAACTGAACGCTCGATATTCCTGGACACCGGAGAACCTCTGATGGCTGGAGTGCGGGCACATCCGATCCCGGCAAAGAGCGTCACGATCGTGGGCGCAGGCGGCAACATCGGGTCTCAGCTCGTTCACCATCTCGGAAGGATGCACGAAATCGGCAAGGTCACCCTGATCGATCAGGACGTCTACGAGCCACACAACCTCCGCTCCCAGGACATTCGCGTCCAGGATGTCGGCAGGCCCAAGTCGGATGTTCAGGCGCAGAGGTTGGTTGCCATGCGTTCCCGTCTTCGGGTTGTGTCGATTCCGGCGCCCCTCGAGACGGTGCCGCCTGGCAAGCTGCGGGCTGACCTGATCCTTTCGTGCCTGGATTCGCGGCGCGCCCGCCAGGACGTCAGCAGAATTGCACTTCGCCTCGGCGTGCCCTGGATCGATGCGGGAATAGAAGCCTCCGTCTCGCTGGCCAGGGTGAGCATGTTTCTGCCGGGACCCGAGCGAGCCTGCATGGAATGCCTGTGGGATGAACGCCACTATGCCGCTCTCGATCAGGCCTATTCTTGCCTGGGCGCGAGAATTCACGCGTCCCCCACGCAGGCGCCATCGAGTCTCGGTGCACTGGCTGCAGCGCTCCAGGCGATCGAATGCGACAAGTTTTTTTCTGGCGGGACCAAGGCGGTGGCGTTTGGCTCTGAGACAGTGATCGACGCCGCCCATCACAAGCTGCAAGCAACATCGTTCTCAAGAAACCACGGCTGTCGCCTGTCGGACCACAGCGTGTGGAAGATCGAACCTCTTACCCGTTCTCCCGGAGAGGTGAGCGTTGCCGAGGCGCTCGAGCTCGGGGATGCCGGGAAAGACACGCGGGGAGGGCGAAGCCTGCGGGTGGAAGGCTCTCCGTTTGTCACCAGGCTGATCTGCTCCGGTTGCGGCCGGGAGAGAGCTCTTCTGCGTCATGCGGCATCCCTGACGCCTGACATCCAGCGATGCGGGCAGTGCAGATCCCTGATGACCGTTCGAGGTTTCGACCTGCTGGAGGGCCTGGAGGAATCACGACTGCCCGAGCGGGTGCTACGTCGATCGCTCCAGAGCATCGGCCTCCGCAAGGGGGATGTGTTCAGCGTGGAAGGGCCGGAGGGAGAAAAACATTTTGAGATCGTACCTTCCCGTCGAACCACCACCCAGGCGCCCAAGGAGATAGCTCGTGATTGACACCATTCTCGAGAACTTCCTGACCCGCCAGCAAGAGCTCGGCATGGCGCTTGCGGAGTCGAGCGACATTCTGGATCTGCAACCGCTTGATGGACCGCCCGCCCGGCACTATCGCGCCCGCTTCCGGTGCCGCGGCATGGTGAGAACCCGGGACGGGAAAGTGGCCGTGGCCAACCACTTCGAGGTGGGGATCCGCTTCCTCGCTGACTACCTGCGGCGCGCGAACACGTTCGAGGTCCTGACCTGGATTTCGCCGCGCGAGATTTTCCACCCGAATATTCACGACCGAGCTCCTTACCTGTGCCTGGGGAAACTCCGTGCCGGGACCCCGCTCGTGGACATCCTGTACGGGATCTTCGAGATCGTCAGCTATCACAAGATGACCGTTTCGGAAGAGGACGCCCTCAACCACGATGCCTGTGCCTGGGCGAGACGGAACCAACACCTTTTCCCCGTAGACAGGCGTCCCCTCAAGCGCAGAACAGCCAGGCCGCACTCGGCCCCCTCCGAAAGGTGAGCGCATTGATGACGTTGAACCTGCCCCTTTCCGGGGAGGCCGCTCGCCGGGCAAAAGTTCGGATCGATGCTGGATGGATTGTCCTGCAGGTGCCATTGAGCAACCATGTGGATACGCCGCTCTGGAGGCTGCTGTCCCTGAACGCACACCTGCCCGGGCTCTCGAAGATTGTGCTCTCCTCCGGATGGGATGAGCCCGTTCTCCTGGCAGAGATCCCGCTGGATGATGAGTCGAACGTTGACGAACGGGTCGAGAGGGAGTTTGGCGATTTCGAGAAAGCCATGGCGGCGGTTTCCTCCGCAGGCACGGGTAACAGCAGCTTCTCCGAATCGGAGGCGTCTCCTTCCCAGTTCAGTCCCGGCGGCAACTGTGATCTACAGGTTCTGTGCAGGGACGCAGGCTGGTCCGCCACGCCTCGGGACGATGGGAGCATGGCCGTGGGGCTCGAGACGCGCGGAGAGGGAATCAAGTACCGCGCCCGGGTTGCAGCTCACCGGCAGGGTGGCACCCGAGTGTCCGTGTCACTGGCCGATTCGCATGCCTTCTCGAGAGTTAGCCGGAACGCGCTCGGGATCTTCATGCTCCGGGCTTCCGGTTCGTTCCGGATGGTGCGCGCATCGTTCAAAAGATCCGACCCGCGATGGATGCTCGCTCTGGAGGTCTGCTTTCCAGCGTCCGTCGATCCTCCGGGACTGAATCACGCGCTTTCGGCTCTCTCGGTTGCTTGCGAGGTCTGCGGGCCGGAATCGGCAGCGCTGACGGCGAAAGAGTGTGCCTCAAAATACCTCCGATCACGAGGAATACCCTCGCTTCAAAAACACGACGTTAACGCGGCCCATCTTTCCGCGGACGTCATTACAGCTCGGAAGAGCATGGAAGGAGACCCCCATGGCAGCAGTGGCAACAGCAGAAACGGAAACCCATGAACTCACGCTCGAAGTGACGGATCTGACGGGTCAGAAGCAGGTGCGCTTCAATCACGTGCCGCCCGATTCCACCGTAAGGGAGTTGATCGAGGACTCTGTCCCGAAGATGAACCTTCCGGACAAAGGTGCGGGGGGGCGGTCCCTCGTCTACCACATGCGTCTCGAGCGCGAGGGAAGACACCTGTACAGCTCGGAAAGGCTGGGCGATGCGGTGCAGACCGGTGATCGTCTGGTTCTGCAGCCGAACATCGAGGCAGGCGGCTGCTAGGAGAGATCCGCCGCATGAACACGACGTATCAGTACGCGGCCGAGGTGTACAACTCGACCAGCGAATACCTGGGGCGGGTGCCAATCCAGGTCGACTGGGAGCCAGCCGAGCAATGGGCGAGGTTTCTGGCCGTCCAGCAGGGAATGCTGCCGCCGTGTGGAGCCCGGGCGGCGGCCTCTGTGAGGCCGATCTGGCATTCAAAGCTCGGCCGGCCGTACACCGACGGATTTCAGGTTCGCATCCACACGGGAAATCACGGAGATGTTGCCAGTCGTTTCGAGGCCGAGTACTTCAGGGAAGCGGCGGAACGGGCATCGGGGCACTTCGTGGCAAGCGCCAGGCTGAAGACCGGGGATAAGTTCAGGTTCTTTGTCTCGGCCACACGCGAAGCGCCACGAAAGGCTCCGGCCCGTTCACGTTTTGACTCGGATGGGGTCACGCTGACC
>JAPUKU010000010.1 GCA_027295505.1 Acidobacteriota bacterium | reverse complement strand
CGCGGATGACTCGATGCGGTCAGGGTACAGCGTCCCCTGCGCGAGGAAGCGCGCCCCTTTGGCTTTCGCGGCCTCTGCTTCGAACACCTCGATAAAGACGTGGCCAATGCGGCGCCGTTTCTCCTCGGGGTCGGTGACACCCTTCAGCGCATCCAGGAAACGTTGCGAAGCGTCCACGTGCTGCACGCGCACCTGGGTGCGCTTCCGGAAGAGATCCAGAACCGTGCGCGCCTCATTCTTCCGCAACACACCGTTATCCACCAGGATGCAGGTCAGCCGGTCGCCGATCGCGCGATGCAGCAGCAGCGCGGTGACCGATGAATCCACCCCGCCGCTCAGTCCACAGAGGACCGGGGCATTTCCCACCTGGCGCCGAATTTTCTCGACGGCGTGCTCCAAGAACGAGCGCATGCACCATTTCCCCGGACAGGCACAGATGCCGAACAGGAAGTTGTTGAGGATCGAGGTGCCGTGCTCGGTATGAACAACCTCCGGATGGAACTGGATGCCGTACAGCTTCCGGGAGACATTCTCGATCCCCGCCAGGTCGCCGCCATTGCTCCGGGCAGCGCGACGGAACCCCTCAGGAAGCCGGGCCGGACGGTCGCCGTGGCTCATCCAGACCGCCTGGCGCTCCGGCAATTTCCGGAAAAGGGCTGCATCCGGAACCGTGTCGATCTCCGCGGGACCATACTGCCGTCCCCTCCCGGTGGCCTCGATCTTCCCTCCCAGGTCATGCACCATGAGCTGCATTCCATAGCAGATTCCAAGCACCGGCAGGCCGCAGTCCCAGAGCCCTGGAGCCGGGCGGGGGGCGCTCTCGTCCGTAACGCTCTGCGGCCCCCCCGAGAGGATGAGGCCTGCCGGCTGGCGCACGCGTATCTCATCCACGGAGATATCCGGCGGCAGGATCTCCGAGTAAACGGAACATTCGCGCACCCGCCGGGCGATGAGCTGGGTGTACTGAGAGCCAAAGTCAAGGATCAGGATGGAATCGGCGGGATCGTGCGGCCTCTTGTTCAAGCCTTACCTCCGGCGCGGATCTCCATGAGCCAGCGATCCAGCACCCGGGCCGGAGAAACACGCACGCTCTTGATGGCACGATCGGCCCTAGCGCAGGCAGCGAGCGCTTCCGCCAACTCAGAGTCCCCGCGCGAGCGCGACTGCGCCGCCATCTTCTGCGCCAGGAAACCGGGCACGCCCGCCCTGCGGGCCGCATCGGCCGGCGAGCCACCTCCCTCGGTGAATGCCCGGAGCCGCGCGAGGCGCCGCAGGTGGTTCGTGGCCCGGTACAGGAGCGGCAGAGGATCCTCACCATCCTCAACAGCCCGCCGGGCCAACCGCAAAGCCTCTCCGAGATTCCCTTCCCCGACGCGATCGGCCCAGGCGAACAGGTTGGCGGGCGAGCGTCGGCCGCTCACCGCCTCGAGATCCTCGCGTGTCAGCTTGCCCGGTTCTCCGCGGTAAACGAGACAGCGCTCCAGCCAGGAATAAAGGGCGGCGAGGTCCCGGCCCACGAGCTCCACCATCCAGGACGCCGTGTCACGATCGAGCGAGCAGCCCAGCGCCTGCGCCTCCGCCATCACCCAGGCGGGGATCTCTCCGGCGTACGGGGTGCGGCATTCGACGAGCGTGCACGCCTGCGCCAGGTGCTTCAGCTTTCTCGAATCAACTCCCGGCGTGGCCGCAAACGCCAGAATCGTGCTGGCGGAGGGTTGGTGAAAATAGCGCTGCCAGCCAGGGTGCCGTTCGACCTGCAGTTTCTCCGCCTGGCGCACCAGGATCACCCTCCGGCTTCCCCACATCGGCAGGGTCGAGGCCTCCTCGAGCAGGCGAACCGGATCGGCGTCCTGCGCTGAGCCCCTCCAGAGACCGAACGAGCGTTCTTCTTCGGGAATGAGGCCCGCCAGCGCCTGGATGGCACGCTCGACCAGGAAGCCGGAGTCGCCCGCGATCAGAAGCAGCGGCGGCACCGCGGCGTCTTTCCGGACGCTCGTGAGCAACCGAGCCAGAGGCAGACGCTTCAACTCAGAACCCCTCCATGATGGCAGCCACCACCGAGGCCGCAAACTCGCGCGCCACGACATCGATGGCCACGATCTCCCGGTCAAAAAAGATCTCGCTCGTGTCGATCACCTCGACATCCACCTCCACCTCGTACTGCCGGCGGAAGACGAACTGATCGTTGGCCCACAGCGTGCGGTTCTCTCGCAGATCCTCGAGACGCACGGAAGCGGTCACCGTGACCTCGTAGCGGCTGGCGCGCCCTTCGGCGGTCACCACCACCGGGACCGTCTCGTACCCGGTGATCACCCCTTTGAGCAGAGCATCCGCCCCGTCCGGACCCGACAGGATCAGAACGTCACTGCGCGTGGAGAGCTCCTCGACCACCTGTTCCGTGAAGCGCTGCTCCACCTCGGCCCGGCGGGTGCGGTTCTCGAACATCGGCACACCGATCGATTTGACGCCCCCAGGGATCTCACCTCCGGTGCCGACCAGGTGGTAGCCGCAGGCAGCGGCAAAGAGCATGGGGACCAGAAACGGCGCGAGGGACCTCATGCCGCAGGCGCGACCGCACGCCGCGTCAGGCCGGCGGGATTCTCCACCCGCAGGCTTCATCGTAAGTATTCTCTTTTGAACCACTTGTGAACACGACCCGGTGAGAGTTTACCACACCCTGGGCCCGGACCGACCGGAGTGCTAATCGAACTTCGAGAAGTCGGGCACACGCCGTTCCATGAACGCCGCAAACGCTTCTTTCGCCTCGGGCGAGGCCACACGCACGGCAAATGCTGAGATCTCCGCCTCGATACGATCTGCAACCGGCTGCTTCTCGAGCTTCAGGAGGGCCTTGGTCTGCCGTAGGGCCACGGCCGGCTTTACAGCCAGCTCCCGTGCGATCTCCTCAGCCCGTTCGAGCAGCTTCTCCGGCTCGCATATTTCATTGATGAGCCCAGCCCTGAGCGCCGTTTCGGCGTCGAATGGCTTGCCGAGCATCAACAGCTCCGCCGCGAGACGGTAGCCGGCCACCTGGGGCAGCAGCAGGGTTGATGCGGCCTCTGGCACGACCGCAAGGTTGATAAATGGCAGCGAGAAGCGGGCGGCTCTGGAAGCATAGACCAGATCGCAATGCAGCAGCATCGTGGTGCCGATGCCAATCGCCAGGCCGTTCACCGCAGCGACAATCGGTACATTGGTGGCCGCAAGGCGGGAGATGAATCGGCAGACCGGATGCGACATGTCACGTGGAGGCTGTTCCAAAAAATCCTTAAGATCGTTTCCTGCCGTAAACGAATCCCCTCTACCAGTGATCAGGAGCACCCTCGCCGAAGGGTCTTTTTCGGCGTTCTCTATGGCTTCCGCCATCGAGACGTACATGGCCACCGTGAGAGCATTCTTCTTCTCGGGACGATCGATCGACAGATGGTGGATCCTGCCTTTCTCCCGAACCTCAACTTTGACGCTCATGTCAGTCTCTATGCCTCATACACCCACCTTCCACCCACCATCGTGCGCTCGACCGGTATGTCGATCAGGGAGAAGGGATCTTCGCGCAACGGGTCGCGTCCCAACACCACCAGATCTGCAACCTTGCCGGCCCGAATCGATCCCTTGACGTCCTCCTCATACGAGGCGTAGGCACCGTGCAGCGTGCCCACGCGGATCGCCTCCTCGACCGTCACCTTCTGGCTCTCCCCCCAGAGGTTGCCTTTCATGTCGGTGCGGGTGACGCTCGATTGCAGTGCCATCATCGGCTCGAAGGGGCCCGGTGGGTAATCGGATGTCTGCGTCACCCTGATGCCGGCGTCGAGGAACGACCGCACGGCAAACATCTGCTCGAGCCTCTCAACGCCGTACTCATGCATCTTCTCGCCGTGGAAGTAGACGTAGGTGGAGAACGGGTTTGGTATGGCGTCAAGCTTCTTGATCCGATGCACGAGCGATCGGTTGATGATCGTGCAGTGCTCGATCCGGTAGCGGGGATCCGACCTGGGTGATTCACGCTGGATGCGCTCGAGAACCTTCAGCGTCGTGTCAATGCCAACGTCACCGTTGGCGTGAATGCCGATCTGCCAGCCGGCTTCGTGCGCCTTTCGCGCCTGCTCGTACAGCTCCCCCTCCTCGGTCACCAGGATCCCGTAATCGTCGGGCCGTCCCACGTACGGCTTCGATAGGAGGGCCGTACGCTCCGAGATCGATCCGTCGCAGACCGCCTTCATGGCACCCACGCGCACCCACTCGTCGCCCAAACCGGTGCGCGATCATGCTACGCCACGTCCAGAATATTGTAAACAAGGGGGTTACGCCTCACTGAATTTTAGGATTTGCCTCCAGGTGTCCACTCAGGTGTCCACTTTCCATTCGGCGCATGATTGCCGACCGCCCAAGGTGCTGTCTGGCGCTGTCGATGTATTCGGCCCCCGTGTGAACGTATCGGTCGGTAGTTTTTCCTGAGCTATGGCCAAGGATCTTCTGCAGCTTGCCCTTGT
>JAPUKU010000001.1 GCA_027295505.1 Acidobacteriota bacterium | reverse complement strand
GCCGTCCGCATTGAAGCCGGCACGAATCTCCTGAACGGTGGGCGGGCGGTACCAGGGTGAACGCTGCTCCTCGGTTCGGGAGAGCTGCACGCGCACGGGGCGGCCCGTCTCACGCGCCAGCAGGGAAGCCAGGATGCAATGTGGATGCGCCGAGGTCTTGCTCCCGAAGCCACCGCCCATATGCGTGGAGATGACGCGGATCTTGCTCAGCGGGATCTTGAGAATCTCAGCCAGGTCTTCCTGGACAGCGAAAACACCCTGCGTTGACTCCCAGACCGTGAGCCGGTCCTGGTTCCATGCGGCGACCGTGACGTGAGGCTCCATACACGAGTGCAAGGCGGCGGAGGTGGCGAACTTGCGCTCAATCACCAGGGTCGATTCGGAGAGGCCACGCTCGACGTCACCTCGCCTGTAGAGAGCACGCTCACCCGGGTTCTTATCTCCAAACCAGCCGCCTTTGGTGTAGTTCCCGCCAGCGTACAGCTGCGGCGCGTCCGGTCTCAGGGAAACCAGGGCGTCGGTTACGAAAGGTCCCTCCTCGTACTCGATGCGGATGACCCTGACGGCGGCGCGGGCCGTCGCCTCATCCACCGCCGCCACGGCTGCGATCTCCTGGTCGGCGTAACGCGGCTCAAGAGACAGAAGCGCCTGGTCCTTGTAACCGTACTCTTGCACGTCACCGGGTCCGATGACCGCCTTGACTCCGGGCATGCGCCTCGCAGGCTCGAGATCGAGCTTGACCACTTGCACGTTGGGGAGTGGCGACCGCAGAATGGCGCCATGCAGAAGGCGCGGTAGCTTTAGATCGGTCGTGTAGACAGCCCGGCCTGTGACCTTTTCATACGCGTCGACACGCGGGTGACGCTTCCCCACACTCGTGGGATTCTCCCATGGCGGCAGATGCGGTACGTTGCGCGCCACCGTCTTGATCTTGTTTCCCTCAATCTCGATCTCGGAGGTGACGTACTCGGAGGGATTGTCGGGGGAGGACCCCGGAAGGTCCGCTGGGAAGTGGGGCTCCCCCGGGCGGGAGCGGCGCTCGTCAGCCATCCTGCCGTCCGCCGGTCACGGCCTTCAGGATGTTCATGTAGGCGCCGCAGCGGCAAATGTTTCCACACATCGCCTTGCGGACTTCATCGGTGCCGGGTGAAGGATTGGCGTCCAACAGAGCGCGTGCGCTCATGATCTGCCCCGGAATGCAGTAGCCGCACTGCATGGCGTCAGCGTCGATGAACGCCTGCTGGACGGGATCAAGCTTGCCGTTCTTCTCGAGCCCCTCAACGGTGAGCACGTCCCGGCCCTCGATCAGGACCGCAAGCTGGCTGCAGGAGTAGACCGGCTGCCGATCGACGAGCACGGTGCAGGCTCCACAATGTCCTTCACTACAGGCCGGCTTCGCGCCGGTCAGGCCCAGTTCATCGCGCAATACATCCAGCAGTGTCGCGCGGTTCGGGACCTGCAGGCGATGCACACTGTCGTTGACACGCAGAACGAGGGAGGCCCTGTACTCGGCTGGGATCGCGGCAGCTTCCGTGCCGTCGGCCAGGACGGGGAAAGTCAGGCCGCCTGCTGAGACCGTGGCCGATAGGGCGCCAAGGCCCTTCAGGAAGTTGCGGCGGGTGAATGATGTCCGGTGCCTGCGAGCGGTGTCCTTAGTCATGGTGGCGGCGTTCCCTGCGGTGGAAAGAACGGCCATTTTAACTTCCGCCCCCGGGGGCGGGCAAACTCAGACGCTCAGGGGCTTACCGTTCGGATCAGAGGGATTACCCTCGAACAGAGGTACGTGGTGGCGGAGCAGCGCATTCAATAATGATCGGATTTCCAGGCCGCCTCCGCTCATGACCCCGCGCTTCGTGAGCGCGCCCCGCTGCAGCTCCTGGGCTGCGACCGCGGCCGGCGTGCCGGTCAGGAAGGCGGTGGCCGAGACTCCATGCTGGCGCATGGAATCCTGGTGGGAGAGAAGGGTCCAGAAGCGGTGACGGTTCTTGCCTCCTCCTGCGACCACGTCGACCACGACACAACAATACCCCGTCACCCGGTCCGCCACCGAGTCGCTCGCCGGCAGTAAAGCCAGCAGCACGTGGAACGGGATCACCTTCTGGCCGCTGACGACGATTGGCTCGGTGCCGGTCAGACCGATGCGGTACAGGCCCTCGATGAGCGTCTTGCGCTGCGGCTCGAGGGCGTACTTGAAGTCGATGAAACGGATACCGGAGTCGATGAAGAGGGGCATGGTCTCCGTTTCCTCGTTGTTGACGTTGTAACAGGTCGCATCGCCCAGGGATTCAGGGAACGTATAGATTTCATGTCCGCTGAAAGGGGGAAGCTTCGAAAGCTTGCCGTTCTCGTAAACCGGCGCCGGATAGAGCACCTCGTCCAGGAATGTCTCCGGGGAGAAGAGGGGAGCCAGAGCGTACCCCTCAACCTTCGCGTAGCCGCTTCCATAGACGCGGATTCGAACCTCGTCGAGGCTTCCGTATCGCTGTGCGGCGAGCGCGGCAAGCAAGTTGGTGATCCCCGGGGCCACCCCGAGGCCCAGGATGGCCGTGAGCCCTTGCTTCTTGAAGTCGCTGTCCAGCTTGATCTGATCCAGCACCGGCGGCGGGGCCTTCGGATCGGGGTAAGCCATGGCCGCGAGATCGATGTAATGGGCCTTCTGCTGCAGGGCCTGTTCCATGATCTCCATGTTGTAGTTCGGTATCGCGGCGTTAATGATGATCGAGGCGCCCTTGCAGACCCGCTTGAGATCGGCTGCCTCCCCGAGATCCGCTTCCTCGGTGTGCAGATGCGGGGTGTTATTCTGCTCGCGGATGTGTTTCAGGCGATCAGCCCGCACATCGACGGCCACGATCTTCTCGAACTGATCGCCGGAGGCCAGGTGCCGCACGGCGACCTCTCCTGCGGAACCCACACCGAGCACCACCGCTCCTGCCATTTCATCCCATCCTTTCAGACATGGTTGAGGGCGAGGCGCGCCCCGCCAGCCTGCACCCTACGGTCGAGAAGGAGCACCATATTAACATTTGCGATTGCCGTACGCACCCCGGGGTGGCCGCGGCGGCAGGGGATAGGGTCCGCTCCAGGAAGGGGGACGACGGGGAGTTGGGGCCCGGCTGGACAAGGGTTTCTGAGGCCTTAAATTGATGATGGCCCTCGGCCAGCCTGAGGGACGAGAGACGGTCATGATAAAGATCCTGCTCATCGAGGACATCGAGCATTACATCGAGATCCAGCGCGGCACGCTGACACGCAGCAATTTTGAGGTCCTGACGGCCCAGAATGCCCCGGAGGCGATCCGCATTGCCCGGAGGGGGAGGCCCCGATTGGTCATATTAGATCTCGAGATGGCTGAGCGCACCGGAGGGGATCTGCTCAACCTCGTACGCTCCGAACCGGCCCTGCAGAGTGTTCCCGTCCTGCTGATCAGTGCCCGCCAGGAAGCGGAGAACGTGGCTCAGGAATACGGTTTCGCGGCTGTTCTGCGCAAGCCCGTTCAGCCGAAGGTACTGCTGGAAGTCATCACCAAGCTCCTGAACCTAGGCCGGCGGGTGGAAATTCAAGTTCTCGTCGTCGCCAGCATGCCTGATGGTCAAAAAATAACGAAACGGATCGGCCGATCGGTTGACGTCAGCGAGACTGGCATGCTGGCCGAATTTCCCAGCCCGCTGCCCGAAGGATCGATCCTTGACCTGCGCTTCTTCCTCCCCGGCCAAAAGGAGGGGATCACCATCAGGGCGGAGGTGGCAAGGTGTGCCAGTCGCACAGAAGATGCGTACGATACCGGACTCCGGTTCACCGACATCGAACCGGCCGATAAGGAACGCCTGCAAGCATTCCTGGCGCAGGCCGAATCAGAGCCGGCCCGGGGGGCATTAACCGCCGCCAGGTTGCGCCTCGAGCTCCGCAACACGACAGCTCCGGAGGCTGCTTCGAAGCGACGAGAAGACCGAAAGCCGGTCCTCAAAGGGGCTCGCCGCGCATGACAGACCGCGAGAAAGCCAAGGACTCCCCGCCAGCGCAGGAGAACCTCTCTCTTACCGGTGTTCGGACGCCGATGCGGCAGACCACAAAACGGGATGCGAACGTGCTGGTAGTGGACGATGAGCTGGTCATCCGGGAGGTGCTCAGGGACTTTCTTGAGGCCAAGGGGTTCAGGGTGGCTTCGGCGGCGTCGGGATCGGAGGCGTTACTCTGGTTGCAGCGCAACCGTCCAGGGGTGGTGCTGCTCGACATTTTCATGCCGGATGGGAACGGTCTCGAGGTCCTGCGCGAGCTGAAGCGCATACAGCCGGGCCTGTCGGTTCTCGTCATCAGCGGCTATGTCGACGAGGAACTTCGGCAACGTGTCCGGGCGCTCGGCGCCGCGGACTGTGTTGCCAAGCCTTTCGACCTCTACAAGCTTCACGCGTTCATTTCCGAGAGAATCCCCAGCCACTAGAACACAGCATCCTGCGCTCATACCGCGGCCAGAAGGTAAATCCCCGTGACTCGCTGGTTTCTGAGGGTGGGGAGAGGTTTCGATCAAGCGCCCCATGTGGCGGGAATCAACATATCGCTTATCGTAAGCTTGATTCATCAACGGTGAAAGGTGTCAGGTTCTGGGCGACTTCGCTGAGGAACTTTCCGAACTGGACACGTGAGTCAACGTCAAAGCTGACATAGTCGCGGGCGAAACGCTCCGCCCGCTGAATCAAATCGCGTCTTTCCGGATTCTCTGAGAGCACGGTGTGGAGCGCCCGGCCCAGTTCTCCTTGAGAATGCACGCCGATAGCCGCGCCCCGTTCCGCGAACGGAGCCATGTCGGGACGCGGTGAGAAGTTCACCAGTACAACGGGCACCCGCAGGAGCATGGCCTCCAGCCCGACGGTGGATGCCCTCACGACCACGGCGGCACTGCTTCTGATCAGCGGCCAGAGTGGAGTTGACGCATCGACCCTGGCTTCGACCTGCGGATACTCGCCAAGGAGTCCCTCGTACGCCGCGGTTGTCACCTCGCGTGGATGGGGCCGCACGATGATCTCTGCAGGCGTCACTCCGGGCAGGGCCCTCAAGCACGCGCGCAGGATGCACTCCAGTTCGTCATATGTGGAGAAGGTGGAGCTTTTGTGAATGGCCTGCGAGATGAACAGTATCCTGCGTGAAGGGGTTGAAAAGCCCATTGGATTCTTCTGGATCCAGTTCTTGAGGTTTTCGAAAGGCGGGTAGCCTGTGATCCGGCAGCGTTCCAGGCCGTTGCGTCTGCCGTACCACTGGCGGCTCTCCTCTCCCCAGACAGCGATGCGGTCCGAGTTGAGAAAATCCCAGCCGCTCGTCTCGCCCAGGGCACCGTGCTGAATCGTGGCCGTGGAAATTCCGAGAGCCCGGCAGAGCAGAACCACCAGTTTGGGGTTGTGCTTGACGTCAGTGGGGACGGCTGCGAGCCGGATGGGGGCCCTCGAGCTCAACTGGCGCAACATCGAATCGGTGCTGCTGACTCTAGGATAGAACCTCTCTGCCAGCATCGTGAGGTAGTCGCGCAGGAGAAGCCCGAAATGCAAATCCTCATACTGTGCCAGGGGCTCCAGAGCCGCACTGATGCGGGAGGGCCAGTCCGGCGGAGGTCGGGTGCTCGAGCGTACTCCGCGGAAATCCAGCGGCAAGTAGGTGGCCCGTCTGCGGAGCAACCGGATCTTCTGTCTGAGGCCCCGTGAAAAGCTGAAGAGGAGCGGGGTTGGCCCCTGCAGTGGGAAGCGGCATTTTTCGCCCTCCATGAACGAGGGGTCCAGAAGTGCCCAGCCCGCAACAGGCGCTTTCCGGAGAAGACGGCGGCGTGCCAGACGGTCGACGATGCTATGCAGGATGTTTCGATTGGGCCGTGGAAATGATTCCCGCTGTCGCTCGAAGCTGATGCGCGGAAATGAGCGCCCGTGTTCCCCATATTCCCTGTACAGGCGCGTATCTGATCTCTCAGTAGCAAGCGCTGCGGCTTCCCATAGCTCGTTCGTGTCGTCAAAGATGAAGAGCGCATCTGTGCGATGACGGGACAGCCAGCGGTGAAAAACAATTCCGTTCTTCAGCCGGGGGACGATAAACCGCAGAAAATTCATTTCGATTGCGCACCCAAAAACTCTCCCGAGAGCAGCGGCCTCGTCCTCCGTGGCAAAGGCGCTCTGATACCATTCTCGGGCCCACCGCTGCGCTTCAGAGTCCATGTGCTGCTTGTCTTCACTGCTCAGCAGGCTTTCCGAGGTTTCCAGCGGGTGGCCGCGGAAGGGCTCGCCAAGAGCCCATGCGGGCAACTCGGATCGAAACAGGAGAATAGTCAAGGTGGCTCTCGCATTCCGCACGAGAGGAGTCATCTCTGTGAGCCAGCGCTGCAGGCTGGCGCGGAGATCAATCGCGATGGCCAGGGTTTTCTCGGGCCGCGAAAGCGCGTCTGAAAGGGGGGTGTTATGAGCCGGAGGCTGTGCCAGAGCCCGCATCTTAGGAAAACGTTCCCTCGTATTGGGATTTCATGCGCACACAGTGTGTCTCGAGCGAGAAGCTTTCTTCAATTCGCTCGCGGCCGGCTCGGCCGAAGCGAGAACAAAGCTCTGGCTCGGCCACGAGTGTTCGTAGCGCCTCGAGAAGCGCTCCCGGATCCCGGGGTGGTACGAGAAATCCGGAAACGCCGTCTTCCACGATCTCCGGATTGCCTCCGGCAGACGTAGCCACGACTGGTCGGCCGAGGGCCATGGCCTCCAGCAAGGTGCGGGAAGAACCTTCCCACCAGGAAGGCAGAGCGACGATGTCGCACTCCTTGAGGGCGGCGAGGGGATCGTCAACTTCTCCAGTGCAAAACGCCGTGGTGGAGAGCTCCAGATCTCGCAGGAGAGATTTCATCTCCCTGGTGAAGGCACGCTCAGTCTGGCTTCGTTGGTTCCATTGCCCCATGATCAGGTAGCGAACGGTCTTATTTTCCAGGGACAGAGCGCGTGCCGCCTGGAGGAACTCACTCAACCCCTTGCGGGGGACGAGGCGTCCCAGCAGACCAACCACGGTGCAGCTAGAGTTCCAGCCCAAAGTGCTGCGCAGAGGACCGATCAGCGCGGTCTGGTTCCAGGGGCGAAGTTCAACGCCATTGTGGACAGTGGTGACCCTATCCGGTGGCTCGCCGGGGAAAAGATTCTGGCGGATCTCATCGGAGACCGTAACGATCCGCTTGGAGAGGCGGAGGATCGTTCGCCGGAGTTTCCTCGCACGTGTGCTGTGTGGGTCCTCCCGAACGTGCCAGAGCACGGGAATCCCTATGCGATGGGCGGTTCTCGCCAGAGCCACTCCCTCCTTGCAGAGGTTGTTGATGTGCAGGCCCCTCAGGATCCTCGGATCAAGCAGCGATCGCAAAAGCCGCCTCCATCGCAAGCGATACCAGTCTGTGGGGCCCAGGTGGACAATGGAGATGCCGGCTTTTTTGTAGGTAGGGGTGAGAGCCCCTGTCGTCAGCGACAGCACCCCGACGGAGTGGGATTGTCTAAGGGAGCGCAGGAGCAAGAACGCGCTCATTGGGGCGCCGCTACGATCCATGCGGGGGACGAAGCAGTAGATCTTACCCGGGTGCCTCGAGTCTTCACCGGTGGGTGCGGCCGAAAGGGTGCTCACCATTCGATCTTTGTCAGCACTCCAGCAAACAGGCAACGGGATTGGCGTCGAACCCAGGACAGATCGCCCTTATGCCCGATCAGGCTGTAGCGGGCCACTGTGTGGCCCCGCCAGTACGATTCGGATGTCTCGTCCCTCTCCGCAATAGAGTGGTAGAGGCGGCAGAAGAACTGGCTTCCAGCCTCCTCGTAGTGGAGCATCGGCGCGGAGTAAAGAAGCGGATGCTGTGCCAGGACGGCAATCTCGCACTCGCCGTCGCCGATGCTGACCCAGCCCTCGGTGGCTCCCAGGCAGTGCCGGGCAGAGACCAGGATATTGACAGGTTCACCGTGCTCCACGCGCCGCCCCGCCAGCGGAAACCTCTCGGGCGCACCGCCGCCATTCACGGTGGAATAATGCATTCGCTCTCGAGAAAAGGCTTCGGGCCGAAGGGTAACGATGCCTATGCGAAGCGATGCGGCGCGCAGATTCTGGAGGCGTAAATCATAAGTCAAGTCCACGCGGGGCGAGCGGCGGTAGACTTCATAGGTCTTGACCACGGTTCCGGCCTCTGTATCCACGACACAACGTACCGGAACGCGAAAAGGAAAGTTCGAGAGATCCCCGGGGCACTCAATCTTGACCGGGGAGAGATCGGTCACTTTTTGGCCCTCCATGGTGTGCAGGATCGTGTGGCCGGTGTAAAAATCCGCTGCTAGGGTGATGTCGTCAAAGAATCCATGCGGCAGGGTGCCGACGAGCGGAAAGCTGGAAATCGCGGGGAAAGTGAGACTCGAGATCGCGCCACCCCGCTTCTGCAGGAACTCCGCCGTAACAGCGGGGGTATCAATTTTGATTCCCGCCGGATTCCGTTCGACACGACTGTCGTCGGGGGGGGCAGCCCCGCCGGACGTACCGGCTTCACAGAATGAGGCCTCCAGGCTCTCACCCGGAGGGAGATTCAGTTCAAGAAGGATTCGCGCGCTCCTCAAGGTGCCATCTCGGTAGAGGGTCTTGCGGTCCACCTGCAGGAGCATTGGAGCCCCGTTGTGCTCAAGACCGAAATCGCCCGGTACCCTGCCGGGTGGGCAGCGCAGGTCAACTTCGGTCACGTGCTTTTCAAGAGGTTCGCGCGACGGATTGGTGAGTCGCACGGTCCCGGCGGTCTGGTTTACTTTCGAGAGCCCGTTGAGACGGTGGCCGATCCTCTCCAGCGCCGCGCCCATCTTGTTCCGAAACTCGACGCAGCGGTCGTCGTTGGTGTGGGTTCTGAAATCACTTCCCCAGAGATAGCAAACGTCTTTCCAGAGTCGCTGGATGTCGTCATCCGAACTGGCTCCAAGCGCTTCAGCCCGCAGGAGCTCGGCGTAAAGCGAGTAGCATTGCGTGTTCATGCGCAGATCATCCCGGCCGGACACCGCCCATCGGGTGACGTTGTATTTTTGCTGTTTCTTACACGGGATTGGGTACTCGGCCGTACATAGATCGAGGATCCGCCCCTCGGGGAATCGGTTCAGCAGTTGGCCGGGGCTGGTGAATTCCCAGCCCGGATGGTGCAGAAGCTGCGAAATTATTTCTTCGATTCTATTGAACTCCACACCCGCAGGACGCGAGAGGGAAGCGATTGAATCACGACCGGGTCGGTAATCAAAAATCTCCACGTCGTTGCCGTAAATGGGAAAAGAGTGGGTGCCTTTCTCAGGTGCGCAGGTCTGGAGATAGCGCAAGTACTCGTCAAGAGGGAGCTGGCCGTGCACAACTCTCTGGAACTTCTGAAAAGCCACGGAGTTGTTCCAGATGATCCGGATGGTCTCGCCTTCGGGCCCGCGTGCTACCTGCGGTGCGTACTGCAGTTCCTCCTCAAACCGGTTGTAGCGCTGGATGTTGTTCCATTCAACGATCAGACCCCGGTAGCCGGCTTCACGATAGAGGGGAACGAGTCCCGCTGAAAACACCTGTTCGTTCGCATAGGCAACATCGGGAACCCGTCCCAGAAGTTCGTGATAGATGTTGTTTCCAATCTCCAGGTTCTTCCGATTCACCTCTAGTGGCACGAGGGGAAGAATGTGCTGGATGAATCCGGATGCCAGGATCTCGCAGGTGCCGTTCTGCCACAATCTGCGGATGGTATCTAGAAGCTGTGGATCGATTTCCCGGATACGCTCCAGGGTGTGTGCCGGGAACTCCAGCGCTAGGGGGACGCCGAGCCGTTCGATCAGATCGACCAGAGGCCAGTAGCATCGGTCCACAACCGCCTCATGATGCTCCTGGGGGATGGAAGAAAAAGAGAGGTTGAGGTGAAAAAGACCGTATAGACAAAGACGCGGCTCGGACGGGGATGTCATGACGGCCGGTTACGGTATGCGGACAGGATTTTCTTGAAGGCTGTGATCACGTCCTGCAGATCGCCTTCGGTCATGGCCGGATAGATGGGAAGGCTAAGGCACTCGGAGTAGTACGACTCAGCGTCTGGAAAATCGCCCGGCTGGTATCCATAAGTGTGACGGTAGTAGGGGTGAAGATGGATTGGCAGATAGTGCACCTGCACACCGATGTTTTCGGCGCGCAGGGCCTCGAAAACCCGGCGCCGAGTAGCCTGTAGCTCGTTCATATCTATGCGGACGATGTAGAGGTGATAGGCATGGTCGGCGTCGGGTGGGGGTTGTGGCTGTGCGCGTCGAATGCCGGGCTCGTCCTCGATCCAGGCGTCGTACTGGCGGGCTATTGCCTGCCTCTGCCGGATGAACGTCTCTAGCTTCCCGGCCTGTGAGATACCAAGAGCGCACTGAAAATCGGTGATCCGATAATTGTATCCTAGCGCCTGCATCTCGTAACGCCAGGGTCCGTCAAAGTTCTCCATGCGCGATGGCTCGCGCTCGACGCCGTGAGTGGCGAAGCGCCGGAGGCGGTGGGCTGCCTCGGCGTCGTCAGTGGCGGCGAGTCCCCCCTCGCCTGAGGTGATGGCTTTCACAGGGTGGAACGAGTACGCGGCGAGGTCGGCGAGCGCCCCTGCCGGCTTGCCTTCCACCTGGGCGCCAAGCGCATGGCAGGCATCTTGAATGAACGTCAATCCATGTTGGCGCGAAGTTTCCGCAATTTCCGCCGCGACGCAGGGCAGGCCTGCGAAATCAACCGCAATGACGGCACGCGTCCTGGACGATAGACGGGAGTTTATCAAGTCAGCCGTCGAGTTGAGGGTCGAGGCATCAACGTCGGTTAGGACGGGTTTCGCGCCGCAATAGGCCACCGCGTTCGCTGATGCCAGGAACGACAGCGTGGGCACGACCGCCTCGGTCCCGGGTTCGAGGCCCGCGGCGTGGGCGCAGCCGTGGAGTGCCGCGGTGTCGCTGGAGAAAGCCACTGCGTGTCGGCGGCCGAGAATCTCGGCCATGCAGCGCTCAAAGCGCGTGGCGGCCGGACCCTGGGTGATCCAGTCGCCGCGCAGCACGCGCGCCACTTCCTGGACCTCCTCCTCGGAGATCTGCTGGTGGCCGTATGGAAGGAGGGTGGAGCGAACCGGAGTGCCGCCCTCGATGGCGAGTTGCTTCTGGGCGGAGCTTACGGCAAATCCCCCACCATCCGCTGGAGATCTTCGCGCGTCAGCCATTGGTCATTGGAGTCGCTTGCGTAGCGAAAACCGGCCGGGCAGATCGTTCCCTCGAGCCACTTCTCGTGCTGCCACCATGGGTGTTCGGGCTCAATGACGTAGAAATCGCCCAGCCTGAGTGTGTGACGGGCTTCATCCTCCGTCACCAGGACCTCATGAATCTTTTCTCCGGGCCGAATGCCCACCGTTTCCCATTTGCAGTCGGGAGCTATGGCGGTCGCCAGATCGGTAATCTTCATGCTGGGGATCCTTGGCACAAAGACCTCGCCGCCATGCATCATTTGACCGCAGCGGATGACGAAGTTCACGGCCTGCTCCAGAGAGAGCCAGAATCGGGTCATGCGTTCATCGGTGAGCGTCAGCTTCCCCGTAGAACGCTGGCGGTGAAAGACGGGGATGACGCTGCCGCGGCTGCCGACCACGTTGCCATAGCGCACGACGCTGCAACGGGTCCCGCGCTCTCCAGCGTAAGAGTTTCCATGCACGAAGATTTTCTCAGCGCACAGCTTGCTGGCCCCATACAGATTCACCGGGTTGACGGCCTTGTCGGTGCTGAGTCCAATAACCCGCTCGACGTTATTGTCGAGCGCGGCATTGACCACATTCTCCGCGCCGTGAATGTTCGTCCGGACGGCCTCGAAAGGATTGTATTCGCAGGAGGGAACTTGTTTGAGGGCAGCTGCGTGAACGACGATGTTGATGCCGTCCAGGGCCCGGTGAAGCCGGGTCTCGTCCCTGACATCGCCGATTAGATAGCGCAGGCGGGGGTCAGAGCCCCAGGCCAGGGCGCGCATCTCGGTCTGCTTCAGCTCGTCACGGCTGAAGATCCTCAGTACCCTGGGCTTGTGATCGCGCAGGAGGACCTCGGAGAACTTCCGGCCGAACGAGCCTGTCCCGCCGGTCAGAAGGACGTTCTTGCCATCCCATTGCATTCGTGACAAATCCTTGAAAACAGGGAGGATTTCCCTCGCGGTAGGTTACAGTAACACTAGGATTTTCTCGAGTCAAACAACGGCAGAACCGCCCGGTTCTGGGCTACAATCGTACTCTTCGGGCTGCTCCGATGGCAGACAGGATCGGGGAGTTCCCGGAGCCGTCTCGAAACAGCCACCATACCAAAATGCCCCAGGAAACGGCCCGCAGCTCCCGCCCCATTCGCATCGGGCGGCATCTTCTCGGAGAGGGAAATCCCTGCTACGTGATTGCGGAGGCGGGTTCCAACCATGACGGAAGCTTGAAGCAGGCGAAGGCTCTGGTGTGGGCGGCTGCGGAGGCGGGAGCGGATGCGGTCAAGTTCCAATCGTTCACGGCCGCCGGCCTCTTGGCCCGGGAGCTCCCTGACTCCGGGGGCGGAAGATCCGAGCATCCTGCGTTCGCGACGCTTGAACGCCTGTCGCTGCCGGAGCAGTGGCACGCTACACTGGCGGAAGAATCGAAAGAGCACGGGATCGATTTCCTGTCGACGCCGTTCGAGGAAGGCCGGGTTGACCTTTTGGAAAAACTCCATCCACCCGCTTATAAGGTCGCATCGGGAGACCTGACCCACCGCACCCTGCTGCGGAAGTTGGCAAGGACCGGGCGCACTCTCATCCTGTCCACGGGCCTGGCCACCGAGCAGGAGGTTGCCGATGCGCTCGCCTGGGTGAGAAAGTGCGGCTCCTCTCCGGTGGTGCTACTCCACTGCGTGGGACTCTATCCTCCCCCGGCGGCAGACCTGAACTTGCGCGCCATTCCGGCAATGCGAAGCCGCTTTGGCATTCCATGCGGGTTCTCAGATCACACGAACGGAATATGGGCCAGCCTGGGGGCGGTGGCGCTGGGAGCAGTGGTTCTCGAGAAGCACTTCACCCTGGACCGGAGCCTCGAGGGGCCCGATCACGCCCACTCGATCGAGCCCGCGACAATGAAGCAACTGATCCAGGAGATACGCTGTCTCGAGCAGGGGTTGGGCGATGGCATCAAGCGGCCTGCTCCCGGAGAAAAACCGGAGCGGTTCCATGCCCGGCGCGGGTCGTACGCCGCCCGGACGCTGTGCCGCGGCGAGTCGCTCAGAGTCGAAGACCTGCTGTTTCTTCGTCCCGCGAACGGAATGTCGCCTGAGCAGGCGGTTGCAGCCGCGGGTCGCCGTCTGGTGCGGGAACTGCGCGAGATGGAACCTGTCACGGCCCAGGACCTGGAGCCGGAAGGGCACGTCGAGCAATGAGCCGTGCGGCTGCAGTCGTACAGGCGAGAATGGGCTCCAGCCGCCTGCCGGGCAAGATCCTGATGCTCCTGGATGATCGTCCGCTGCTGGGTGTCATCCTTGATCGATTACGCTGTTGCCGCTCGATCGATCAGATCATTGTTGCAACGACGGTCGAAGGTAACGATGAGCCCGTACTGTCGTTCTGTAAAGCACAGCGAGTGGCGTGCTTCCGGGGCTCGACCGAGGACGTGCTGACCCGGACCATCAATGCGGCCGAGAAGGTCGGCGCGGAAATCGTCGTGCGCGTAACGGGAGATGCACCCTGGATCGATCCGACAATCATCGATCAGGAAGTGGAGAGCTTGCGCCGCAGCGGCTCCGACTACGCGCACGTGGACCCGGAGACGGCTGTCGTGCTTGAGGGATTCGAGACCGTCCGCCTGGAGGCCCTGCGCCGCGTGGATCGGATCCCCAATCTGGAGCCGCGCCATCGGGAGCATGTGACAACCTACATCCGTGAGAACCTGGACGAGTTCAGGGTAGAGGCTCTGGAATCTGAGCCCATTTTGCACCAACGGTCATTGAAGCTCTCGGTCGATACTCCTGCCGAGTTGCGTTTTCACGCTGAGGTGTACCGACGTATCGGGGAACGGGTGCCGGACGTGCGCGAGCTGTTACGGTTGCTCGATCGGGACTCCGCTTTGGCGGCGCTCGCGCCACGCCCCGTTCGCAAACGTCCCGGTGAGGCGTCGCACCGCTTCCTGCTCTGCATGGAGGCCGGAGGGTGTATGGGGTGGGGACACCTTGTTCGCCAGCGCGCCCTCGGGCGCTGCCTGAACGAATCTCACGCATGTGGAATCATCTATGCGTTGGGGGGCAGCGGGGAGGCAGAAGAACGCATCCGCGAGGAACGCCTGCCGGTTCTGAGGATGCCTGAAGAGCCGCATGAGCATCCCGGGTTCCTGGCTGACGCGGTGCGCGAGCACAGGATCGAAGCCACCATCCTGGATGTTCAGACGCCGGTGACCCCAGCTCTGGTCAGGAGCGTGCAGGCTGTGGGCAGCGCCGTAGCGCTCGTGGATAACTCCGGTGAAGGTAGGCTTTGGGCCAATCTGGTCGTTGATCCTGGCCTACATCACGAACCCGACGAGGTTCTCCGGCCCTGCGAGGGCGAATATCTCGAGGGAGGAGCTTTCTCATTGCTCAATGAACAGGTGGTGGCACACCCACAGCGACCTCCGGGACGCATTCTCGAAGGAGGCAGGCCTCCCAGGCTGCTGGTGACCATGGGAGGCAGC